>JAILDK010000058.1 GCA_024689485.1 Fibrobacter sp. | reverse complement strand
GAAACGATGGCGGAAGCTTTGAAGATCATCAAGGAAAGCGGAGACAAGTGCCTTGTCGAAGGTTCGGGCAATATGACGCTCGAACGTGCGAAGGAAATCGCCACTCTCGGACTGGACTTTATCTCGGTCGGCGCTTTGACGCACAGCGTGAAGGCTCTCGACATCTCCATGAGAATCTAAGGCTCCATGACGACCGCGAAGAAGAAACCTTCGACCCGCAAAAAAGCGCCTTATACTTTTGTCGTGGACGTGGGCAATACGCATACCGTCCTCGGCATTTACAAGGGCGATAAAATCGAAGATCATTGGCGCCTGACAACTCGTAAGGAAACGACGAGCGATGAAGTCTTGAACCGTGTCGGCGGCCTGATTCGCTTTTCCAAAATCAAGCCGGAAGAAATTTCCTTTGTGGGACTTTCGACGGTGGTGCCGGTTTTGGAACGTCCGTGGGTGAAAGCTCTTCAGAAGCTTTTGAAAAAGCCCGTGCAGGTGGTGAATTCGAACAACTGCCTCGGCTGCCCGATTGCCTATTTGAATCCGGCGTCCTTGGGCGCGGACCGTCTTTGCAACATTATTTCTTTGCGCGACCGCGGCTATACCGATGCGATTGTCATCGACATGGGTACAGCGACGACTTTTGACGTGATGAAGGACGGCGGCTTTGAAGGCGGCTTGATCATTCCGGGCATCAGTGCAAGCATGGATGTTTTGACGGAAAAAGCGGCCCGTTTGAAACCGGTGAATATCGAATGGTCGGATCGCATTGTGGCAAATAATACCGACGACGCGATTCGTGCGGGCCTTCTTTACGGCTTTATCGCAGAACTGGAATCCCTTGTGCAAAAGATCAAGAAGGAACTCGGTAAAAAGAACGTTCCGGTCTTTGCCACGGGCGGTTGGGGACGCATGGTCCTCGGGCACAGTGATGTGATTGATACGTATGATCCGTATTTGACGGTCAATGGGGTGCGCCTCGTTGCGATGTACGGAAATAAGGCTGTGGAAATCGATCGCGATAGCGACGAAGAATAAGCTTTATTTATATATATTCTTCGAAGACATTTCTGGAGTTTATATGCGTTGTTTAGTGACCGGCGGTGCTGGATTTTTAGGTTCGCATCTTTGTGAACGCTTATTGGATGATGGACATGAAGTGATCTGCCTCGACAATTACTTTACAGGCAGAATGAGCAATGTGGATCATTTGCGCGACAATCGGCGCTTTGAACTCATCCGTCACGATGTGACGGAACCGATCCTTTTGGAAGTCGACCGCATTTTCAACTTGGCTTGCCCGGCAAGCCCGATCCATTACCAGTACAATCCGGTCAAGACGATCAAGACGAGCGTCATGGGCGCCATCAACATGCTCGGCATGGCAAAGCGCGTACACGCTCGCATTCTCCAGGCTTCGACAAGTGAAGTTTACGGCGACCCGGATGTGCATCCGCAGACCGAAGATTATTGGGGAAACGTGAACCCCATCGGTATCCGCAGCTGCTACGATGAAGGCAAGCGCGTTGCAGAAACGCTCTTTATGGATTACCACCGTCAGAACCATGTGGACATTCGCATTGTACGCATCTTCAACACGTACGGTCCGCGCATGCTCGCCAACGACGGTCGCGTCGTCAGCAACTTCATTGTGCAGGCATTGAAGGGTGAAGACATCACCATTTACGGTTCGGGTGAACAGACCCGCAGTTTCTGCTACGTTTCGGATTTGATCGAAGCAATCGTTCGGATGATGAATCAGGACGATGCAATCGGACCTGTGAACATTGGAAACCCGCATGAATTTACGATGCTCGAACTTGCCCAGAAGGTAATCGACTTGACGGGAAGCAAGAGCAAGATCGTTTACCTGAGCCTTCCGGGCGATGACCCGAAGAAGCGCAAACCGGATATTTCCCGTGCAAAGCAAGTGCTTTCGAACTGGGAACCGGTCGTTCAGCTGGAAGAAGGCTTGAAAAAGACGATTGCCTATTTCGAATCGACTTTGAAATAGTTTTTGATGTATATTGATGATTAGAAAATTCTTTTAACCGTTCGAGGGTATTATGAGTATGATCGCCGTTATTGCGCTGTTCATTGCCGCAATCGTTGCCTTGGTCTTGTTGGCTTTTATCGCCAATTTCTTTAGCCTCTGGCTTCAGGCTTTGTTCTCTAGAGCAAGCGTGAGCATGTTCCAGTTGATTGGAATGCGCTTGCGTAAGGTTCCGCCGAAGGTGATTGTGGAATCCCGAATTTTGAGCTGCAAGGCGGGCATGCCGGTCGATACGAACCTTCTCGAAGCCCACTATATGTCGGGCGGTGACGTGATTCGCGTGGTGCAAGCTTTGATCGCGGCGAACAAGGCGAACATCAAGCTGGATTTTAAGCAGGCTGCGGCGATTGACCTTGCCGGCCGTAACGTTCTCGAAGCGGTGCAGATGTCGGTGAACCCGAAGGTGATTGAAACGCCGCGTGTGAGCGCTGTGGCTTTGGACGGTATTCAGCTGCATGCGGTGACCCGTATTACGGTGCGCGCAAGCATTCAGAAACTCGTCGGTGGTGCTGGCGAAGAAACGGTTGTGGCCCGTGTGGGTGAAGGCATTGTGTCTTCGATCGGCGGTGCGGCAAGCCATAAGGATGTGCTTGAAAATCCGAACATGATTTCTCGCAAGGTTTTGGAATCGGGTCTCGATGCGGGAACCGCTTTTGAAATTCTCTCGATCGATATCGCCGATGTGGATGTCGGTCAGAACATCGGTGCGCGCCTCGAAACGGACCGTGCCGAAGCAGATAAGAAGATTGCCCAGGCGAAGGCGGAAGAACGCCGTGCCATGGCTTACGCTGCCGAACAGGAAATGAAGGCGAAGGTCATGGAAATGCGTGCAAAGCTCGTTGAAAGCGAAGCCCAGGTTCCGATGGCCATGTCGGATGCTCTTCGCAATGGACGTCTTGGCGTGATGGACTATTACAATCTGAAGAACATTCAGGCTGATACACAGATGCGTAATCAGCTCGGCGGTGTCGATGCACAGCCGAATCAGCCGAACGCCTAATTCAAGCACGTTGGAATTCTCATGGAAAATCTCATCGGTCTTTTGATCACGATTGCCATTGTGGCGTATTCCGCGCACCGCAAGGCGAAACAGCTGCGACAGAATCCGCCGCCAGCTGATTCGTCGCGCAGAGCCTCTTGGGAATCGGAAGAATCCGAAGAAACCGATGAAGAATGGGATGAAAATTCCGAAGAAGACTTGGAAGACGAAGAAGAAACTTCTCCGCAAACGCCGGATCCCTTGCAGGATCTGATCCGCAAGTTCAAAGAAGAGCAGGCGAAGGCAATGCGTGGGGAAGTCTCTTCGGCTCCGGCTCCTCAAAAGAAAATCATCGAAGCGGAACAGAAAACGCTTTCGAGCGAAATCCCTTCCGGACATCGGGAATTTGAACACAAGGCGAAGCACTTTGAATCGGCCCCGGCTCCGAAGGCGCCTGCACATTCCTATGCTCCGAAAAAGGATTTTACCCAGGTTCCTGCGCAGGAATTCGAAGAAGCAAAACCCGTTTTTGCCGCAAAGCTTAAACCCGCTTTGAAGGATCCGAATGCAGATGTTTCTGCAAACGAGATTTCTTCAGAACCGAAGCATTCCAAGCATTCTTCGAATCTCGATTTGAATATAAAAGAAGCCCGCAAGGGATTCTTGTGGGCGAAGGTTTTGGACGATCCGCGCTTTAAGCGCCGTTCACCGTATCCGTTTACTCTGGATCGTAGGGCATAACCGCCCAGCAAATCAGGTAAGCGAGCAATGCCGTTCCGAACGAAATGAGCGTTGCCACAATCCAGCCAATTCGAACAATCGTCGCGTCGATGCCAAAGTATTCTGCAATACCGCCGCATACGCCGACGATTTTTTTATTGCTCTCGGAAAGAGTCAGTTTCTTCATGGTGAAATCTCCCTACATTCGAGTTAATAAATCTTTTCAAAAATAATGTAGAAATTTGTCGGCGAAAAGCGTCTTAGTATATGGAGCTTCTCTCATTCAACCATAGGAGTCAAAAATGAGAGATACCCATTTGAAACAAATTTTGCCCATCGTTACAATGTCCGCCCTTTCCGCTTTCGGATTTTGGGGATGTTCCCAGGGAGAAAATCCCGAAGGTTCTGTAGGGGAGCTTTCTTCTGTACACTTGGATGTTGCCGCCAAAAGCGTTCCGCTGTCGGACAGTATCGTGGTGGATTTGGTGGGACCGGATACGATTCACACGGTTCTTTCGGAGGGTGAAAAGACTTTGGAGCAGAGGCTCGATCCGGGCGACTGGAATTTTTACGCCAAGCATTATGCGAATGGAATGCTCGTGCAGCAGGGCGAAGCTTCGGCGACGCTTGCCGCAGGCGAAGAGGTTTCCCTTTCGATTGCGATGCACGCGGTCGCTGGATTCTTTTATGTGAGAATTCCGCTCGGACTTGAAAATTCGATGGGAATTTCTGCGGGAACTTTACAAGTCCGCGGACAAGATTTTTCCAAGGATTACGCTTTTCAGATGACGGAAAGCGAAGCGACTGCGACTACGGAAATGCTCGTCCTCGGAAAAGAATATGAAGCGAAAATCCTTCTCTTTTCTGCGGAAGGGGATACTTTGTTCGAAATCGATTCCCAAGTGACGATCGACGGGGAAAACTTTGTTTTGGATTGGCAGCTGAACTCGTTGCATGCCAATGTTTCCCTTTCGATTTCAAGCGATTCCATTCGCACGCTGACGGCCGTGGCGCATTTGCCGGCGAAGCTTCGAGCTCCGAAAAAAGGCGATTTGTTGATTACGGAATTCATGACGGAAGGCAAGGAAGAATTCGTGGAAGTTTACAATGCAAGCCTTGATACGTTGAACTTGGAAGGTTGTTCCCTTTGGGCAACGAGCAGCTCCTCGCTCAAACAGATGACCGATTCTGTATTTACGGCGAAGGTCGCTCCAAGCGCTTACCTGGTCTTTGGAAAGGATTCCGTGGACGGCCGCGATGTAACGGTTCCTCTTGCGATGCCCGGAACAAAGGGCTCTATTGTTTTCCGCTGTGCATCGGAAACGGTGGATTCTCTTTTTTATGCAAGCGCAAAAAATGTGGCAAGCGATTCGCTTGCCGTAGTGGAATTTCCGATTGATTCGAAGATGAGTGTGCAGCTTCCGCTTTCGAATTATAAGACGCGTGCCGAGGGCAGCTCTTGGTGCAATGGGGAATTTTCACTGCACGCTCCGGCGGCTTGTGCGGAATAGCGCTTTAGACAGTTGAACCTTTAACGTCCGCGGTACTCACGAGGCGCTTCCGGATAATCGTCCGGACGTCCGTGGCGGTGCCGCCTTCTGTACATGGGAGGTGGTGGCGCTGTGTGAACGTGGATGGTCCATTCGGCACGCGGATACGGTCCGCAGATGTTTGCACCGGCGCGGCAAAGGTTGCAAAGCTTTTGGGGGCTGCAGGCGGTCATGCGCGGGTCTCCGTAGAGATCGTCATAATCGCTGTAGCGGCTCTCGTAACAGGCGCGGCACGCGCGTTCCCAGGTTCCGAAAGAGCAGAGATCGTACGCGGAGACGTTACAGGTGCATTCGCTGCCGTAGCAGACCGAGCAGTGGTAAACTCCGTTCTGATCGTAAAAGCACCACTTTTCCGAATAGACGGTTCCCATGGAGGAATCGTCGCGGATCGTGACGCAGGACGACAAAAAAAGCGCCCCCAAAAGAATCAAACTTTGGAAAAGCGCTTTTTTCATGCGAACCTGACTTGTGAAGGTTTTACATTGAGAAATTAATATTCCGCTTCTGGCTTCAGATCGCGGTTCATCAATTCCTGGATAACTTCAGCCGGCTTCTTGTCGTTGAAGAGAACTTCGTAGACCGCGTTCACGATCGGGAGTTCTACGTTCACGGAATCCGCGAGAGCCTTTGCGCTCTTGCAGGTCGGGACGCCTTCTGCAATCATCTTCATGTGGCTCATCACCTGGGAAAGGGTTTCGCCCTTACCGATGCATTCGCCCACGTAGCGGTTACGGCTGTGCTGGGAAAGGCAGGTGACGATCAGGTCGCCCATGCCGGCGAGGCCCGCAAACGTGCTCGGGTTTGCGCCGAGGGCGCGACCGAGACGGCAGATTTCTGCCTGACCGCGGGTGATGAGAGCTGCACGGGTGTTGTCGCCCGCGCCGATACCGTAAAGGATGCCGCTCGCAATCGCGATGACGTTCTTCACGGAACCGCAGAGTTCCGTACCGATCTGGTCGGTGGAAGTGTAAATGCGGATGTAGTCGTTGCTGAAAATTTTCTGCACCTTCTTTGCCGAATCTTCGTTCGGGCAAGCGGCGATGATCGCCGTGTAAACGCGGCGGGAAACTTCTTCTGCGTGGGTCGGACCGCTCAGGGTCACCACGTGATCGCTGTCGAGCCAAGGAACGTTTTCGAGGATGACTTCGCTCATGCGCTGGTCGGTACCTTCGAGAATGCCCTTCGTGGCGCAGACGACGGTCGGAATCTTGCCCTGCGGATCCCACTTGGCAAAGGTCTTGCAGACGTTGCCCATCACCTGGGACGGGACGACGATCAAAACGAGCTCGGCCCCTTCGAGAGCCTTGTTCATGTCGGTTGTGTAAGTAAACGAATCCGGGAAAATAACGCCAGGAAGCTTATCCTTGTACTGGTGTTCCGTGGAGAGCAGGTCCACTTCTGCCTGGGAGAAAGTCCAGAAAGAAACCTTGTGTCCATTGTCATTCAAAACCTGGCCGAGGGTAAGTCCCCATCCGCCGGTGCCGAGTACTGTAACGTTCATGATTCTAGTTAGCCTTTATATTGATACAATTTTGTTTCCTAATAAGGAAATTACACTTTTTTCTTCTTTTTGCCAAAGCCGTTTTCGGTTCCGTTCATCAAACGCTTGATATTTGCCTTGTGTTTGTAAATGACGAACACGGCGACGATCCAGGCGATGGTGAGGATTCCTTCGTTGATGTGGTCATGCGGATAGATATCCGGGGCGACATAACCGAAGGTGGCAAGGCCTGCCAAAGTGACGCAGGCGAAGATGCTGCCCACGGAGACGTACTTCGTTGTGAAGGTCAAAAGGCACCAGACGGCAAATGCGCCAAGAGCGGTGACTGGAGCGAGGGCAAGGAAAACGCCGAAAGCGGTTAAAACGCCTTTACCGCCGCGGAAGCCCGCAAAGCACGTAAAGCTGTGACCGAGAATCGCGAGCAAACCGCAGACGAGCGGAAGCCAGAAGTAATCCGGGCCGCCCGAAGCCTTGGAAGCTTCGTTCATCCAGACGGCGATCGTCGGGGCGAAGAAACCCTTCAACAGGTCCACGAGAACGACAGGCAGAGCCGGCTTAACGCCGAGAACGCGGATCGTGTTCGTGAGGCCGGAGTTCTTCGAACCGTAATTGCGGATGTCGTAATCTTTACCGTTGACGATCTTTGCGACCCATACGGCGGTTGGAATTGACCCGAGGAGATACGCTATCGGAAGCGAGAGTAAACTGTTCAAGGTCTTCGTCCTTTCTAAGAATGAGTTTGGTATCGAAGTTCAAACGGAGCGGTGCGCCATTCAAATGGAACGCTTCGAAGAAGGTCTTGAGAAGGTAACGCTTGTAAGATTCATCGACTCCGTCCGGATTCTTGGTTTCGATGTCGATGACCGGAGGTTCCACCATGATCTGGCAGGCTCGGGTGAGCTTGACCAAACGACCCTGGTGAGCCGGATGCGGATTTTTCTGGCAGGCTTCTGCAAAGACTTCTGCAATGCGTTCACGGCCGATGACTCGGCGGCAGTTCGCATAGACGGTCTTGATTTCTTGCAGAATGCGGTGCACGCGCAAACCTTCCTTGGCGCTGATCGAGAGGATCGGGGTGAATTCGAACATCGGTTCGCGTTCACGCATCGCCTTCACCATGTGGTCAAAGGATTTTTCCGTTTTGTCCGGAAGGATGTCCCACTTGTTCAGAAGGATGATGAGACCCTTGCCCGCTTGGCGGATGCTCTGGATGATGCGGAAGTCCTGTTCCGACATGCCGAGCGTTGCGTCGATCATGAGAATGGAAAGATCCGAACGGCGGATGCTTTCTTCGGTACGCATGTTGCTGAAGATTTCGACTTCGTCTTCGACCTTCGCCTTTTTGCGAAGACCTGCGGTATCGGTCACGACGAACTTTTCACCGTCGACGGTGAAGGTGCAGTCGATCGAGTCGCGGGTCGTGCCCGGAATGTCGGAGACCACGACGCGTTCTTCGCCCATGAGGCGGTTGAGCAGCGTGGACTTGCCCGCATTCGGACGTCCGAGAATGGCGAAGCGGATAGGACGCTTTTCTTCCTTGTCGGACTGGCCCTTTTTGGGGAGAATCGAAATGACTTCATCCAAGAGCGAAAGGCAGGCGTAGCCGGTGAGCGCACTGATGGTGCGGGGCTGGCCCATGCCGAGCGAGAAAAATTCCCAGCTTTCGGCGCGGTCTTCCGGGACTTCGCTCTTGTTTGCAATCAAAAGGCATTGCTTGTCGAGCTTGCGGATCATTCTTGCGAACTGATCGTCGAGCTTGGTGATACCGACACGGGCGTCGACCATGAACAGCACCAGGTCTGCTTCCTGGATTGCTGTGAAAATCTGGTCGCGCACATTGGCGGCGAGGACGTCAATCGTATCGTCCGGAAGGAATCCGCCCGTGTCGACGACGGTGAATTCACGACCCTTGTATGTAGCCGTCTGATAATGACGGTCACGGGTCACGCCTTCACGGTCGGAAACGACAGCCGCTCTGCGTCCGAGGATGCGATTGAAAAGAGAGGACTTGCCCACGTTCGGGCGTCCTACGATACATACGATAGGTAATTTAGCCACGTTGTAAATATAGTTAAAGCGGTCTAGGCTTTGAATGGGGGAAATGCAAAGGGCTAGAAATTTTTCCGGTCCTTTTTTGCTAATTTTGCCGCCGGATAATTCCAAAGGTAAACTTATGGCAGAAACGATGACTTCCGCGCAGGTGCGCGAATCCTTTATCAAGTTTTTCGAATCGAAAGGACACTTGTTTGTCCGCAGCTCGCCGGTCGTTCCGCATGACGACCCGACGCTGATGTTCACGAACGCCGGTATGAACCAGTTCAAGGCGATCTTCCTCGGAGACAATCCGAAGGGTTGGAAGCGCGCTTGCAACAGCCAGAAGTGCCTCCGCGTTTCGGGTAAGCATAACGACTTGGATGTGGTCGGTCGCGATAATTACCACCACACCTTCTTTGAAATGCTCGGCAACTGGTCTTTTGGCGACTACTACAAGAAAGAAGCAATCGCTTGGGCTTGGGAACTTTTGACCGAAGTCTGGAAGCTTCCGAAGGAACGCCTCTTTGCCACCGTTTACGAAGATGACGACGAAGCTTGGCAGATCTGGAAGGACGTTTCGGGTCTTCCGGATGACCGCATTATGCGTTTTGACGGTCACTCGAACTTCTGGGAAATGGGTGACACCGGCCCTTGCGGTCCTTGCTCCGAAATTCACTATGACCGTGGCGACATCGCAACGCAGGCGGAAACGTTCAAGGACCCGATCAAGGGCGTGAACGGTGAAAACGACCGCTACATCGAAATTTGGAACAACGTGTTCATGCAGTACGAACGCTTGTCCGACGGCTCCCTCGTTCCGCTCAAGGCAAAGAACGTCGATACCGGTATGGGCTTTGAACGTATCTGCGCCATTCTTCAGGGCAAGAAGAGCAACTACGACACGGACGTGTTCACCCCGATCATTAGCAAGGTCGCTGAACTTTCTGGCGTCGCTTACAACGATGGCGTCGAAGGCACTCCGCACCGCGTGATCGCGGACCACCTCCGCGCACTTTCCTTTGCCATCGCGGACGGCGCACTCCCGTCGAACGAAGGCCGTGGCTATGTGCTTCGCCGCATTCTCCGCCGCGCAAGCCGCTTTGCCCGTCTCCTTGGACAGAAGGAAGCCTTTATTTACAAGCTCGTCCAGGTTCTTGCCGATACGATGGGCGATGCCTTCCCGGAAATCCGCGAACGCAAGGACTTTGTGGCGAACGTCATCAAGAGCGAAGAAGAAAGCTTTATCCGTACTCTCGATGCTGGTCTTGAACGCTTCGAAACCATTTCCGCCGACTTGAAGAAGGGCGAAAAGATTCCGGGCGACAAGGTGTTCCTCCTTTACGATACCTATGGATTCCCGCCGGATTTGACTGGAATTCTCGCCGAAGAAAAGGGTCTCTTGATCGATGAAGAAGGCTACGAAAAGTGCATGCAGGAACAGAAGGACCGCGCACGTGCCAACATGAAGAAGGGCATCAACACGATGGGCTCTGAAGGTTGGACGGAATACGCTGTCGGTTCGACGCAGTTCGTCGGCTACGAAGCAGACACGGCAAAGGTCAAGGTTCTCCGCTTCCGCGAAGACAAGGGCATTCTCTCGATCGTCCTCGACACGACTCCGTTCTACGCAGAAATGGGCGGCCAGGTCGGTGACAAGGGCATTCTCCAGGCAGACGGTTTGGACATCGCTATTTTCGACACGATCCGCGTGAACGATACGACGGTGCACCGCGGTAAGGTGACCAAGGGCGAAGCGAATAAGGACACGATGTCTGTGGAATTCGTCGCCAAGGTCGATACGCGTCTCCGCGAAGATACCCGTGCAAACCACTCGGCAACGCACTTGCTCCAGGCGGCTCTCCGTCAGGTTTTGGGTTCTCACGTTGCCCAGCAGGGTAGCCGCGTGGAACCGGGCTTCCTCCGCTTTGACTTTAGCCACTTCCAGGCGATGACCAAGGAAGAAATCCAGCAGGTCGAAGACATTGTGAACGAAAAGATCCGTGCAACGCTTCCGGTGAACACCGACGTGATGAACGTGGACGAAGCAAAGGCTAGCGGTGCTATGGCTCTCTTCGGCGAAAAGTACGGCGAAGAAGTGCGCGTGGTCAAGATGGGCGCCTGCGGCGAAGAATTCTCGAAGGAACTCTGCGGCGGTCTCCATGTGAAGAACACCGGTGCTATCGGCATGTTCAAGATTGTTTCCGAAGCGAGCGTGAGCTCGGGCGTGCGCCGTATCGAAGCTCTTACGGGCCGTGGCGCAATGGCTCTCTTCCGCTTGGAAGATTCCGTTCTCACCGTTTTGCGTGACAAGCTCCGCGCCAAGAACGATGCGATTGTCGAACGCTTTGAACTCACTCTCGAAAATGCTCGTAAGCTCGAAAAGGAACTTGCTGACGCCAAGCTTCAGATCGCCGCTTCCGCTGCAGCAGAACTTTTGAAGAACCCGGAACAGGTCGGCGAAGCCAAGCTTTACATTCGCGACACGAAGGCTCCGGATGACGGCTTCAAGACGCTCCTCGATGGCGTTGCCCAGAAGATCGCAGACGACGAAGTCGTCGTGCTCGGCAATGTCAGCGGAGCTGCGGGCAGCATCGCCGTCCTCGTCGGTAAGGCTCTCCAGAAGAAGGGCATTAAGGCGGGTGACTTGGTGAAGGAACTCGCTGCCTATGCAAACGGCCGTGGCGGTGGACGTCCGGACCGTGCTCAGGCCGGTACCCGTGAAGTGGAAAAGGTTTCTGGTGCCATCCAGCACGCAACCGAAATCGTGAAAACGAAGCTCGGTGCATAACCCAAAGGAGAAATCCATGAAGGTCATTCATACAGCAGAAGCTCCGGCAGCGATCGGCCCGTATTCTCAGGCGATTGTATCCGGGAACTTCATCTTTACTTCGGGCCAGATTCCTATTAATCCGGCTTCGGGTAATGTGGAAGGCAAGACAATCGAAGAACAGGCCGAACAGGCTTGCAAGAACGTCGAAGCGATTCTCAAGGCGGCAGGTTCCGACATCTCGAAAGTGGTGAAGACGACTTGCTTCCTCAAGAACCTGGGCGATTTTAACGCGTTCAACGCGGTTTACGAAAAGCATTTCGTAAGCAAGCCGGCGCGTAGTTGCTTCGAAGTCTCTGGACTTCCGAAGGGTTCCCTCGTGGAAATCGAAACGGTGGCAGAACTCTAATCGGAGTTTTTGAAACTGAAAAAATGCCCGTCTTTTTGACGGGCTTTTTTTTGTTTAATTCATACGAATTTTTATTTTTGATTAGATTATAGTAGAATTTTGGTTTGGAGGTTGTATGGGTAAATTCCCTATATTCGCATTGGCCCTTTCGGCCCTACTTTCGACACAGTCCTTTGCCGCCTGGGACGGCTCCGCGAAAGCCCCGGAACGGGTCACCCGCAACGATTCCCTGTTCTACGAAATCACGAGCCCCGAAGAACTGGTGGGCTACCTGGAAAACCTGAATTCGAGCCCGGATTCCGCCCACGCCTACCTCAAGAATGACATTGTCTTTGGCACGGATACTTCGAGCCTTTCGACAGTTTTGCGTCAATCGAGTAAACTCGCCTCCTATCTGAACAGCGTCTTTGACGGGCAGGGCCACACCTTATACGGCTACCGCGCTGTGGGGGGAGTTTTCGAGACCATCGGCAGCGAAGGCACGGTCAAGAACCTGAACATCGCCAACAGCGAAATCGGATCGGACACATCTTATTCCATCGGTGCGCTGGTCAATTCAGGTCTAGGCGTCATCGAAAATGTGGAAGTCCGCAATACAAAGGTTTTTTCGGCTCATCATGCCGGCGGTATCGCGGGCTTCGTGAATACTCAAGATGATCGGTATCCGGCCCGTATCCTGAATTCCCGCATGGTCGGCGGATCGGTTACAGGAAAATCCTCTGTGGGGGGAATCGCCGCCTGGGTGAATGGCGGACTAGAAAACGTCTACAATTCGGCGACGGTTTCCGTAGAAGAGCTGGAACACGAATACGGTCCCACGGTCAATGTGGGCGGTATTGCCGGAACCGCCAGAGCTTCCGAAAATACGTTTTTTTCTTCCTTGACGAACGAAGGCGCTGTTTCCGCCTACACCAACCGAATTGATGTAAACGTGGGCGGGGTAATTGGTTTCATGGAAAGCGAAGTCTCCGGGGCAACCAATAAGGGTACAGTCCTGGCCAAGACAAAAGGCGCCTATTCTTACACGGGAGGCGTTTTTGGATCGGTCATTTTAACCTCGTCAGGCGAGAACCTGAACAACCTGAGTAACCAGGGAGCCGTTTCCGCCATTACGTGGGAACAGGATACCGTGAGGGTGAACTTCTATACGGGCGGTATTGTGGGCTATGCAAAACACGCGAACTTGACCAACGCCTTCAACTCCGGCAACATAGACGTCAGTGCCCGCGGGACCAAGACATTCGCCCAGGTAGGCGGCATTGTCGGTTACTATAAGACCGAAGTCAGCGGCCGCAAACTGTCCGCCGTCGGCAACTGGGGCGACATCACCGTAGCGGCGGGGCGCCAGCTGGAAGTGGGCGGCATTGCAGGGTACCTGTCCAACTATACCGAAAGCCTGTCGTCGAACATTTTGAGCCTCGGGTTCAATCACGGCGACGTGACGGCGGCAAGCACCCTCGATACCACGCGCATGTACATATTCCACGTGGGCGGTGCCGTAGGCTATTCGGAACGGGGAATCATCCGCGACATCTACAACACGGGCAACGTGGCCGCGAAAAACTTCGAGACCCTGGAAGACACCCGCTTCGAAGGGGAAATCAACTTTGTGGGCGGACTTGTGGGTAGTCTGTACGGGAACTCCGGAACGGCCCTGGTCAACAGCTACAGCGCCGCGAAAAAAATCGAGGGCGACAAGATCGGCGGCATCGTAGGAACGCTCTACTACGGAGCCCCCACCCGCAAGAACAGCTTCGACTCCATCCTCGTCAAGCTCCCCGCGGCCGGCGACACCAGCTTCATGTACGACTACAATCCCGGTCACGACCTGGCGACCACCGGAAAGACCACCGCCTATATGAAGTCCGTAGAGTTCGTAACTTACCTGAACACCATGGGCGACTCCCTTTCGGACCGTGGCATCTGGAATCGCGACGACGAGCGCAACGGAGGCTACCCCTTCCTCGATTTCGACACCACCAGTAACGCCGGCGAAGAAATCCAGGTTGCAGGCTGGGACGGCACCTCCCAGAAACCGAAACAGACCCTGATCGACGACACCCTCTACTACGCCATTACAACCCCCGGAGAACTGGTGGGCTACCTGGACCTCGTCGTGCAGAAAAACGGCCATGCCCGTGGCGCACTGATGAACGACATCTCCTTTGGCAAGGACACCTCGAGCCTTTCTACGAAGGTCCTGGAACGCGGCACGGCAGACCCCTACAACTGCCTCAGCGAAAAATTCATTGGCCAGGGCCATACGATTTACGGCCTGAACGCGGAACGGGGACTTTTCCACTGCACCTATAAAGACGGCGTCATTCTAGACATGACCATCGCCAACAGCCAGTTCCACAACGAAAAGGAAGAAAGCATCGCAGGATTCGTGGACAGCACGCACCGCGGCGTATTGATGAACGTAGAGATCCGCAACAGCTCCGTAAAGACCAACGGTGTGGCAGCCGCGGGCATCGTGGGCGGCGGACTTCAAGGCTTCAGCACAGAAGAAGCCTACGGTTACCTCCTGTACTCGCAGAACGTGAACACCCGCGTCGAGGGCAAGAAAGTCGCCGGCGGCCTCGCCGCAACTTCGGAAACAGTCCTCTCGGAACTCCGTAACTCCGGCGACGTGTTCGCCGATTCTATAGCGGGCGGCATCGTAGCCATCCTGCAAAGCTACGCCGGCTATTCCTCGATACTGAATGAAGCCACCAACACCGGAAGCATCACAGCCAAAGGAAACGGCGCCACCTACGCAGGCGGCATTGCCGGCATAAACATCAATTCGGGAATCCACCAGGTAGAATCCGTAGGAAACGTAACATGTACATCGACTTCCGGATTCGCCACAGCCGGCGGCATCGTCGCCTATATGGAAACAGCAGAAGGCGATTACGGAATGGTAACGCTGACGGAAGTAGGCAACCGCGGAACAATCGTAGCCCAAGGCGATTTCGTAGAAGCAGGCGGAATCGTCGGTCGATCCGTCAGCAAGAAGAAAACCTTTAACGTCATAGACCAGGCGTTCAACTACGGAATCGTCTTTACAACCGCCAAGACCGTTGCCACAGTCGCCGGAATCGCAGGCTCATCGTCAAACACGCTCCTGCAGAACTCCTATAACCGCGGCTCCGCAATCCATCACGACTTCGCGGGCGAAACGACATCCTATGGGGCAGGACTTACCGCCCTTGTGGACACGGCTTGCATTCTCTCGGGTGTCTACAGCGTCTCGGATTCTCTCGCGGCAAAATTCACCCATGAAATCTATCTGGACGATAGTGGAAAATACGGCGAAATCAAGTTGACCGAAAATCGTGCATTCTCTCTCGAAAACGCGACCCTTGAAGAGCTGCAGTCCAAGAAAATGGCCGATACGCTGGGAACACTCTTCAAATACAACCCCGGATGCTTCCCGACAGTCGCCTTCGACACTACCTTCACCTGCGAAGTACAACTGGACTACTCCGTGCTGCCCTCGGACACCACCTCGCCTGCCGTGATCGATACGCTCCGACCGGAAATTCCAGCTGATACCGTCAAGCCGGTTATCGAAATAAGCGATACGACCGAGTCGAATTTGCCCGAGATAGTCGAGATTCAGGACACTCTCAAACCGGACCGTATCGGCGAAGTCCGTAAAATCCCGAGTGCTTTCAGTACGTTGAAGGTTCGTCGCGAAGGGAATCTACTTCGCGTTTACGGTGACAAGTTCCCAGGTGGGGAAGCCCTCTTTGATCTGACGGGTCATCGCGTCCAGTAAAGCTTCCGTTGAAAAAGAAAAAGGCTCGCCACTAGCGAGCCTTTTTTTTGAATTCGAAAAAAATTATTTGTTGATGGCCGCGAGGAATGCGTCCTTCTTTTCTTGCAAGAATTCACGGCTGTTGTACTTGCGAATACGGCGAAGAGCCTGGTCGCGCAACTGACGAACACGTTCGTGAGAAATGTTCATCGATTCGCCGACTTCGCGCAAGGTCTGCGGAGCTTCCTGGTTAATGCCGAAGATGCCTTCGATCACCTTCGCTTCACGTTCCGGGAGCTGTTCCATGAGTTCCTTGGAAAGATTTTCCACGCTCTGAATTTCCGAATCGGATTCCGGGTTCGAAGCGCTGCCGTCGGCGAGAACTTCTGCGTAGGTAGCCTTGGAATCTGCCTTGAGCGGGCTGTCGAACGAAACGCCGCGCTGACCGATCTGGATAAGTTCGCGAATTTCTTCGTTGATTTCCTTACCGCGGCTCTGTTCGTGCAAAGCCTTACGCACGCGCAGGTGCTGGTTAGCCGGCAAGCGAATCAGGTTGCCCTGTTCGTTGATGGCGCGGGTAATGTAAGCTTTAATCCACCACACGCCGTAACTAATGAACTTAAGACCACGGGTATGTTCAAAGGATTCGATAGCACGTACAAGACCCATGGCGCCTTCGCTCACCAAGTCCGGCAGCGGAATGGGGCAACCACGGTATTGAATAGCGACTTTCAAAACGAAACGCATGTTAGCAGAAATAAGCTTCTTGCGGGCGATTTTGTCACCTTCTTTAGCTTTCTGGAACAGAATCTGCTCTTCTTCACGAGAGAGTGGTGCGGTGCGTCTAATATCTTCGAGGTAACGTTTTAGAGTAGTATCAGTAGAATCAATATGCATTTTATAACCTTACGTCCTTAATATCGTTTATTTTTTAAGCAAGATGCGTGCCAAAAGTGTAAAAAAAATGCAAAGTGTATCAAATTTGTTGTACTGTGTCGTAAAATCGTGAATTTTGTCCCTAAATTTAGAAAAATTGTCTATAATTTTCAACTATTGTCATGAAAATATGACAAATGGCGGCGCTTGCGCCTGGTCGAAAAAGCCCGCGGACATAGCGCTTGTTTTTTCGGAATTTTATCGGGTTCTTAAGGGCAGAGCCCTTAGGCGGAGCCATGGCTTGCACCAGGGGGAGGCATACCCCTTTACAGACCGTTCGGCTCTATTTCTAACAAAAAAATGTGATATAGCCTCACTCTCGCCGTCACGACTCGTTTATACGAGTCGCTTTCGGCTCACGGCAAAAATTGAATTCCAAATTTTGAATTCCGAATTAGTATATTTTACACGCTATGTCTATTAAAGAACCTGATCAGTCTGTCTGGAACAGATTTTGGCAACAGAAGAACGATATGGACAAGGTTTATCCTTCGTCCCCGTCTGTGTTGAA
>JAILDK010000053.1 GCA_024689485.1 Fibrobacter sp. | reverse complement strand
GATAGCATCGGTTGGCTGGTGAGCTATTGGGGAAAGTCGGCTTATGGCATTGCTTACATCGACGAATCGGGCAGCGTGAGCTGTGCAAATGGCGTGGGTAGCGGCAAGTTCGCAGGACCTTTGCGCGCATCTTGGTCCGATGACAGCACCGAGTGGATTCTCTATTCTTCGGCTGGCAAAACGGAAGGAACTGAAGGAAACGGTCTTTTGGACATTTTCACGATTACGCCGATTTCGCAGACCGGTGGGGAACTGAAGATCGTGGAACAGATGCAGGTGCCGACTCCCGACAACAGATACCTGATCGATATGGATATTGACAAGGACGGTCGCCTGTGGGCGATTACCTATTCCACGATTGCCTATTGGGACTCGGGAATGGATTCTGTCCAACCTCCGCATAAGACTTCGAACTTTGAACAGGCGAGCTTGACTTCTCTAGCTCTTGACCCGAATAATCGCCTTTGGGTGGGAACGCTTGGCAACGGTGTTTACATGATCCAAAAGGCCGCTTCGAATCCGGACACCATGAAGGCGACGAAGTACGTCACGCGCAATGGCCTCATGAATGACATCGTTTACGACGTCGCCATCGATGCTCGGTCGGGAATCGCTTGGTTTGTTCACAAGAACGGCATGTCCGCATACTCGCGCAGCGACCTGCGGGAAACCGAAAACTACATGACGTCGGAAGGTCCGGAAGTCAAGGTTTACCCGAACCCGGTTCACTTGGACTGGGGTCAGCAGATCAAGTTTGAAAACGTCGCGGAAGATGCGACCATTTCCGTGTACAATTCAGGCGCACACTTGGTGAAATTCTTCGCCGGAGATGAACTGGACGGCGGACGCGTCGTTTGGGACGGAAAAGATCGCCGCGGCGTTTACGTTGCCCCGGGCGTTTACCACTACCTCATCAAGAAAGGTTCCAAAAAGAAGCAGGGAAAACTGCTGATTTTGCACTGATCGATTCCGCAGAGGTTTTATGAAAAAATTTGGATTTGTTTTGCTTTCCATGCTCGTGCTTGCGGGCTGCGCTTCGCAACGTCAAAAGCCTGTCTGCGCCGAAATCGAATACCGTTTGAATCATTCGGCGATGTCTCCGGATCAGCGGGAATGGACCCGTCAAGAACTCGAACAGTGCCGTGCGGAACAGGAAGAATATGCCAAGTCCGATTCGCTCACGAACAAGTTCAAAAAGAGCATCTACGAACTTTACGCGGATTCCAAAAAGGATTCCGTGACTGCAGACTCCGCAAAGGTAACCTCTCCGGATTCCGCGGCAAGCCTTTCTTCCGCGGATACGGCGAAGACTCTTGCTGTAGACTCCGCTCCGGATTCCGCTGCCGCCGACACGTCGAATATCTCTGCCGCAGACTCGTCGAACGTTCCGTCTGAAGGAGCTGCTGAAGAAGGAGCCGCTGAATGAATCTCGACAAGGTCCGCTCCGACATCCCCAAACGTTTGATTCAAATCGCCGAAGGAATCCGCGATGTCGGCGGTAAATGTTACCTCGTCGGAGGCTTTGTCCGCGACGCGATGCTTGAACGTTCTTCCCGCGACTTCGACGTGGAAGTTTACGACATCGACCAGGAAACGCTTCTCGGCGTCCTCAAAAAGTTTGGCCGTCCGAACCTCGTCGGTAAAGCTTTTGGCGTGGTGCACCTCGTGACTCACGGCCTGGAACTGGACTTTTCTTTTCCGCGTACCGAAAGTAAAATCGGGGAAGGCCATCGGGGCTTTCTCGTCGAAACGCATCTGCACCTGACTTTTAAGGAAGCCGCTCGCCGCCGCGATTTTACCGTGAACGCGATGGGACTTTCCCTGCCGGATCTTGAACTTTCCGACCCGTATAACGGCAAGGGCGATCTCGAAAAAAAGATTCTGCGCCATGTATCTTCTGCCTTTGCCGAAGACTCCCTGCGCATTCTCCGCGGTGTACAGTTCGCTTCGCGCTTTGCGCTTTCGCTTGCACCGGAAACCGCCGAACTTTGCCGTTCGCTCTCCCTGGCCGATCTCTCGTCGGAACGCATCTTTGAAGAATTCAAAAAGTGGCTGCTCAAGCCCGGCAAACCGAGCCTCGGTCTCCAAGCGTTCCTCGAAATGGATCTCGGCAGGTTCTTCCCCGAAATCCGTCCGCTGAACGGTTCATTTGAAAATTTGGGAAGCCTTCTCGACAGTGTCTCCAATGAACTGCCGAACGTTCCGGACCTCACTTCGCAAGAAGTCCTCGCCTTTGCCGCGTTGCTTTCCGGCGCAGAAAACGTTCAAGAAGTGAACGCGTTCCTCTCCCGGATCACGAATGAAATCCATCTGCTCAAACGCATTCCGCTCCTGTACCAGTTTGTGCCGAGCCTGCTCGACCATGCGAACGCACAGAACTTCGGCGCAGAATTTTTACGCCGCGCTTCCGTGGAACAGAACGGCCTTTTCCTCGCGTATCTGTATTTAAAATCGACACCGCTCCTTGCAAACGATATGCGTTCCCTGTTCGCGGAAAAATTCAAGACCGCTGCCGAAAATCTCGGCGTGTTCTTGAATCCGCCGGAACCGCTTTTGAAAGGCGCGGACTTGCTTCAGATGGGCTTAAAGCCCGGTAAGCGAGTCGGTGAAATTCTCAAGGAAGAATTTGAATTGCAGCTGCAGGGAAAAATTGATTCCCGCGAAGCGGCGCTCGAATTCGGCAAAGCTTCTATTTCCAACGGAAAATCTTAAAGATTCCGAGCGGGACCGCCGCCGTAATGATGGGAACTTGCAAAAGTTCGGTCATCGGAAGCGCCGCTAAAAGTTTGGTTTCTCCGAGGCGAATCGCTCCAATCGAAAGGAATAGCACATCGACTGCGAACTTGATTGCAAACGGCACAAGGAACCAGCTCCACGGAAATCCCAAAAACAGCGCAAGCCACGGCGAAACAAAAAGCCACACGTAGAACGTGTAAATGAGCGTCAAAAAGAGCGTGTACAGGTGATTCGTATAGCTCGTACCGTTGCTCGACCAGCGGGCGCGTTGATTCAATAAACCTTTGAAGGTATCGACCGGAGCGGTTTCGACGACCGCTTCCTTGTCCAGGTTATAGCAGAACCCGACATTCGGCTCGTGAATCATCTTGTGCACGAGCATATCGTCGTCGCCGGAAGAAAGGTGTACCAGGTCGCCAAAACCGCCGACCTTAAAGAACAAGTCCTTTTTGTAGGCGAGAGCCGCTGCACTGGCGACCATCGGAACGCCCATGCTGAATCCCGCTGCTTCAATCGAAGTGTAACCGAGGGTTTCGAGCTTTTGAAAGGCGTGAACGATTCCCGGCGAACCGGAATTCTTTTTCGGTCCCTGTACAATCGCGATGTTTCCACGGAAACGGTTCGCCATGGAGCGAACCCAGCCTTTAGGCGGTAAGCAGTCCGCATCCATTGTCATCAAAATTTCATACTTCGCCTGTTTAAAGCCTGTTTCAAGAGCGCGCTTCTTGGGACTTTCGAGGTAAGGCGCATCCATCGGAACATGGACCACCGAAAATCTCGGATGCGTCGCGGCGAATTCTTCTAAGATTTGCGGGGTGCTGTCTGTCGAACGGTCGTTTACGCAGATGACTTCCCATTCCCCGGTGTAATCCTGTGCATTCAAAGCTTCGAGGGTGCGCCTTGCATGTTCCTCTTCGTTGCGCAGGGGAACAATGACCGAAACGGTCCAGAGCTTTTCCGGCTTTTCCTTGTCTTTTTTGGCACGCAAAAGGCCAATCGAAAAGAACAGGAAAAGCGCCGCGTAAAGCGCTGTAAGGACTCCGAGAATGCAAATGCTTAGCATAACGGGCAAAATATATTTATTATTCTGTACCCATGATGATTCACCCTTCCGCCTATGTGAGCCCAAACGCTCAAGTTGCCGAAACCGCTTGTATCGGCCCTTGGTGCCTTGTGGAAGATTTTGCTGAAATCGGCGAAAATGTGGTCCTCGAATCCCGTGTCCACGTGCTTCCGCATGTGAAAATCGGGGCGGGAACCAAAGTTTTTGACGGCGCAAGCCTTGGAAACATTCCCCAGGATCTCAAGTTCAACGGCGAAGAAACCACTCTCGAAATCGGCGAACGCTGCACGATCCGCGAATATGCGACTCTCCACCGCGGCACCGCAGCCACCGGCAAGACGGTCGTCGGCGACGACGTGCTCATCATGGCCTACGTCCATGTTGCACACGACTGCCGCATCGGAAACGGGGTCATCATCTCGAATGCAGTCCAACTTGCCGGTCACGTTCAGATCGGCGAACATGCAAACCTGGGCGGCACCGCTGGCGTCACCCAGAACTGTCGCATCGGCGCGTTCAGCTTTATCGGCGCAGCACTCAAAGTCGACAAGGACGTTCCCCCGTATGTGAAGGCGCTCGGAAATCCGCTCCGCTTCGCCGGGGTCAATCTGCACGCCCTGCGCCGCTTCCCGGAGCGTTTCCCCGAAAGCAAAATCGTCGAAATCGAACGCCTGTACCGCGAATTCTACCATTCCAAACGCCCCGCCGAAGAAATGGCAAAAGAAATGGCGAAATCCGAAGATCTCGCCATTCAAAAGTTCTTTGCGGAAAATCG
>JAILDK010000048.1 GCA_024689485.1 Fibrobacter sp. | reverse complement strand
TACGATTTTTACCAGATGGATGAAGATCATTTTGCCTTTATGATTGCAGACGTTTCGGGCAAGGGAATCCCGGCGGCGATGTACTTGATGGGCGTTCGCACGTTGCTCAAAACGGTGGTGATGACAGGTATTCCGCTGAACGAAGCCTTTGAACAGACGAACGACCGTTTGGCAGCAAAGAACGATCAGAACATGTTTGTGACCGTTTGGATGGGCGTTCTGAATTTGAAGACGGGGCATGTGGACTTTGTTTCGGCGGGCCATAATCCGCCGGTGATTCGCCATGCAGATGGCAGCGTGGAATTTGCGAAAAGCAAGGCGAACTTTGTTTTGGGCGGTATGTCGGGCGTTCGCTTCAATTTGCAGTCCTTGGAACTCGCCAAGGAAGATTCCCTTTTCCTGTACACGGATGGCGTTACCGAGGCGACGGATCCGTATGAGTCCCTTTTTGGCAATGAAAGGCTCTTGAACGCGATCAAGCGGAACGGAATGCTGTGCCAAAATGTTAAGTTATCGGTGGATGAATTCGTACGGAATGCTCCGCAATTTGATGATATTACAATGCTGTCTCTCCTGTTCCATGGAAAGTCGGCGGAGGGTGGTATGTTGAAAGAAATCACATTGGATGCGACCAGAGAAAAGCTCTCGGAGCTTTATGCGTTCGTAGAGCAGACGCTTGAGGAGGCGGGCTGCCCCATGAAGACGCAAACGCAGATCAGCGTCGCTGTCGATGAAATTGCGGGCAACATCGTGCAATATTCGAAGTCGCCCAAGCTCACATTGCAAATCGAATCCGCGAACAATCCGTTCCGCGCCAAGCTGATCTTTATCGATGCCGGAGTTCCGTACAATCCTTTGCAAAAGGAAGATCCGGACGTGACGCTTTCTGCAGAAGAACGTGAAATCGGCGGACTCGGCATTTTCCTCGTCAAAAAGACCATGGACAAAATGGAATACACGCGCGAAGGCGACAAGAATATTTTGACGATCGAAAAGAATGCTTAAAAGAGGAATCCTTCACAGCTTTTCGGGCCGTCGATACCTTTCGATGCTCTTTGTGTCATCGTTCTCGATGGTTGCCGAAATCCTGGTGATGCTCATTTGCAAAATTATTGCGAGTAACCTGATCGGCGAAACGGCTCTTGCCGCGGTGACGATGGTGACGCCTCTCTTTAGCTTTGTCTTGTTCGTCGGTGCCTGCATCGCTTGCGGTACGACCATTTGCTATACGACGGCGGTCGGGGAGTTAAAGCCCGAAGAAGCGGCAAAACATTTTGGTCAGGGCGTTCTGCTCGCCCTTTTTTCGGGCGTGGTGCTGTTTGGATTTTTTGCCCTGGCGCGGGATGCGATTCTTGAATTTCTTGGTGTGCCGCCAGAGCTGGTGATGGAAGTTCTTCCGTTTTACAAGTGGTTCCTCGGTGTTGTACTTGTGCTGCCGGTAGGGTATTTTCTTTCGGAACTCGTCTATGCCGACGGCGATGAGGTTTTGACTTTTTGGTCCTACGGCATTTTGATTGCTGCGGAAGTGGCTTTGTCCCTGTATTTTGTAGACTCGATGGGCATTGCGGGGCTTGGCCTTGCGCTGTTTGTGGCGAGCATTCTCTTTTTGGGCGTGCTCCTGTTGCACTTCTTCAAAAAGTCAAATTCGCTGCATTTTAAGCTGCATGTGAACGTAAAGGACATTGCATCGGTGTTCCGCTTTAGCGTGGCAAAGAGCAGTGCCTACCTGTGCTTTTCCATTTTCACCTTCCTTTTGACGCGCTTCTTTTTGCGTTCCTGCGATCCGGATTCGATGCCGGTGCTCGCCATGATTTTTGAAGTGGTGGAACTCGGTTCTGTTTTTGGCGGTATTTGGCTTGCGGCAGAACCTTTGGTTTCGGTGTACCGCGGGGAACGCAACCTGATCGGCGTTCGCCGTGTGATGAAGTATGTGAACGAATCGATTTTGGTGGAAGGCGTTTTGATGACCGCGTTCTTGATTGTGTGGGCGCCGTTCCTCGCGGATCTTTTTCACATCCATTCGACAAGCATTTTGCCCGAGGCGATTTGGGCGGTGCGCGTGGCGAGTATCGGGTGCCTCGTCAAAGCTTTCCAGAGGGTCTATGCGCCGTTTTACCAGCATCACAATCCGCTGTTTTCGATGTTCATTGTGTTGATGCGCGACCTGCTGATGCCGATCCTTTGCTGCGTGATTTTGGGGAGCCTTTACGGTTCTTACGGTATCTGGGTGGGGCTTGCGGTGGCGCCGTTTATTTCGTTTGCGATTTGCGTGGTGGCGTTCCTTGCGGTTTACGGCAAAAAGTATTTTCCGCTCTTGCTCCACCGTGGAAAGGACATGTGGAAAGCGGAAAGCTGCGAAGTCACGCCGCAGAACATTGTCGCTTTGCGCGATCACATGGGCGATTATCTGCGCAAAAAAAATGTGGAAAATTCGATTTGCAACAAGGTGATGCTCCTGGTCGAAGAACTCGGCATGCACATTTACGATGTGAACCGGAACCGCAAGGTCTATACCGAGTTCAGCGTGCGCATTTTCCAGGGAAAGGTTATTTGCGTCATGAAGGACAACGGCGTGTTGCAGAACATGACGGACCTCGAAATGGTGGTCTCGGACTTGCGCGCCTACTTTGTAACCGCCCTGATGGCGTATCAGCGGGAAAAGCTTTATATGCTCACCATGAGCTATAATCGGCATGTTTTCCGCTTTGACAGGGAGTCTTGGGCGTAAAAGACTTTGCAATGTCTCAAAATGTGATTAAATTGGGTAAAGAAAGAATTTTCAAAACGATTGCCAGTGAGGATGAATTATGAAGATCGAAAAGACTACTGCCGGACAGACGATGACTTTTGCTGTGGAAGGCCGCTTGGATACGCTGACCGCCCCGCAGCTCGATGGGGAAATCCAGGGCAAGCTCGACGGCGTCACGGAACTCATTTTTGATTTCGTCAATTTGGAATACATCTCTTCTGCAGGTCTCCGCATTCTGCTTTCTGCCCAAAAGGTGATGAACAAGCAGGGCCGCATGGTCATTCGCAATGCGAAGCCGGAAGTGAAGGAAATCTTTGAAGTCACGGGCTTCAATGATATCCTGACTCTCGAATAAAATCGCCTTGGGCGAAAGGTGACAAAAATTTTTTTTGAAGCCTCGATATTCGACAAAAAAGATTTTTGCACACAAATTCACATTTGAAAATTGGCGATTTTGATATCAATTTCGCCAATTTTGTTTTAAAACGCCGACAAATTTTCTTCAAAAATGGAATTACATTTTTGTAACATTCTGACATTTATGTTACAATCTTGTCGGTCGAAAATTTCCAAAACCCTTTACCCGAAAACCTTGAGCAAATAATTTTTTCCTGTACGATTGAGGTGGCGATGTAGCCACTTTGATGACGAAGGAGACATATGAAGGCTCAAGGTCTATACAACCCGCAGAACGAACACGACGCGTGCGGTGTCGGTTTTGTCCTGAACATGAATGGCAATCGAGAACACGGAATCGTCGAAAAAGGCGTGAAGGTTCTCTGCAACCTCCTCCACAGAGGTGCTACGGGTGCAGACGTCAATACCGGTGACGGTGCCGGTTTGCTCGTCCAGATCCCGGACAACTTCTTTAAGAAATCTCTGAAGATGAAGCTTCCGGAACTTGGCCATTACGGTGTCGGTATGCTCTTCCTTCCGCAGAACGAAAAGAAGCGCAGCGATGTGATGGCTCTCATCGAAAAGATTGCGAAGGAAGAGGATTTCGAAGTTCTCGAAAGTCGCGACGTTCCGGTGGTAGCCTCTTCGATCGGTGAATCTGCCCGCGCAGAAATGCCGTTCATCGCCCAGATCTTCTTGCAGTCCAAAAAGGATCTGACAGGTGAATCTTTGGAACGCGCTCTCCTCGTGATCCGCAAGCGCGCCGAACATGAATCGGGCCTCGAAGCCGATGGCGCCGACGGTTTCTACGTGGCAAGCCTTTCTGCCCGCACCATCGTTTACAAGGGCATGATGACTGGCCCGCAGGTTCCGGTTTTCTACCCGGACTTGAACGACGAAAACTTTGAAAGTGCCGTTGCCGTTGTGCACCAGCGCTATTCCACGAACACCTTCCCGAGCTGGCCGCTTTCCCAGCCGTTCCGCTACATGGCGCACAACGGCGAAATCAACACGATCCGCGGTAACCGCAACTGGATGAAGGCGCGTGAAAAGAATTTGGAATCGCCGCTCTTCGGTAGCGATATCAAAAAGCTCATGCCGATTCTCGAAAAGGGTTCGAGCGACTCGGGCAACTTGGACAACGTTCTTGAACTTTTGACTCTCGGCGGTCGTGAAGTCGGTCATTCGATGATGATGCTCATGCCGCAGGCTTGGGGTAAAAAGCATGCGATGGGCCCGGATGTGCGCGGCTTCTTCGAATATCACGCTGGCATCATGGAACCGTGGGATGGCCCGGCAGCCGTCGCCTTTACCGATGGCGAATGGGTCGGTGCGACTCTCGACAGAAACGGTCTCCGCCCGGCACGTTACACGATTTTGAAGAACAACTTCATGGTGTTCGCTTCGGAAGCGGGCGTTTTGGACATTGCCCCGGAAGACGTGGCCGAAAAGGGCTCTCTCCGTCCGGGTCAGATGCTCCTCATCAACCTCAGAACGGGTCGTTTCTACAAGGATAAGGCGGTCAAGACTCGCTTTGCCCGCAAGGAACCGTATCGCCGCTGGGTCAAGGAAAACCATATCGACATCCACGGCTTCTTCAACGCGGTCGGCGAAGTCGCTGTGAATGAAGATACTTTGATGAAGCGCCAGAAGCTCTTCGGTTACACCCGTGAAGATACGGACTTCATTTTGAATTCGATGGCTTCGAATGGCGTGGAACCGATCGGTTCGATGGGCTCTGACCAGCCGCTCGCCGTTCTCTCTGAAAAGCCGCAGCTGCTTTACTGGTACTTTAAGCAGCTCTTTGCCCAGGTGACGAACCCGCCGATCGATCCGATTCGTGAAGAGCTCGTGATGAGCCTCATGACGTTCCTCGGCATTCATGACAACATTCTCGCCGAAGAACCTTCCCAGGCGCGCCTGCTCAAGTTCCGTTACCCGGTGCTTTCGAATGAAGACTTGGGACGTCTCCGTTCCCTTTCCCAGGAAGATTTCAAGTGCGCGACGGTGCAGATGGGCTTCCCGGTTCTTTCCGATTCGCTTTCCGCTGGAAAGCTTTTGGAACAGGCTTTGACGGATCTTTGCAAGAAGGCAGAAGAAGAAGTTCGCCGTGGAAACAAGGTCATTATCTTGAGCGATAAGGACCTTCCGGATGAATTCGCTCCGATTCCGGCGATTCTCGCCGTGTCTGCGGTGAACCAGCACTTGGCACGCGTGGGCGTTCGCACGAGCTGCGGTCTGATTCTTGAAACGGGTGAAGCTCGCGAAGTGATGCACGTGGCAAGCCTGCTCGGTTTCGGTGCGACGGCAATCAACCCGTACCTCGCTTTCGAATCGATCGCTCACATGAGCCGCTTGCAGGAACTCGACAAGCAGATCGGTGTGACGGAAGCCGTGGAACATTACATCGACGCCATGAACAAGGGCTTGAAGAAAATCATGAGCCGTATGGGCATTTCGACGCTCCGCAGCTATCGAAACGCTCAGGTCTTTGAAATCGTCGGTATTTCGAAGGAAGTCGTCGATAAGTACTTTACAGGTGCCGCAAGCCGCGTCGGCGGTGTCGGCATGGAAGAAATTGCGAAGGAAGTTCTCATGCGTTGGCGTGCGGCAATCGAAAGCCACAGCCCGATCCTTCCGTCTGGCGGTGAATATCGCTTGCGCAAGGATGGGGAACGTCACCTCTGGACTCCGGAAGCGATTTCGGATTTGCAGATTGCAGTCCGCACCGGAAATCAGCAGCGTTATGATTCTTACGCAGAACGCATCAATAACCAGCAGAAGCATCAGAGCACTCTCCGCGGTCTCTTTACGTTCAAGAAGACGGATGCGATTCCGCTCGACGAAGTGGAACCGGCTTCGGAAATTATGAAGCGCTTTGTGACGGGCGCAATGAGCTACGGTGCTATTTCGAATGAAGCGCATGAATCGATTGCGATTGCCATGAACCGCATCGGCGCCCGCAGCAACAGCGGTGAAGGTGGTGAAGATCCGGCGCGTTACATTCCGCTGCCGAATGGAGATTCCCTTTCGAGCGCAACGAAGCAGGTGGCCAGTGGCCGCTTTGGCGTGACCGACGAATACCTGGTGAATGCAAGCGAACTTCAGATCAAGATCGCTCAGGGTGCAAAGCCGGGTGAAGGTGGTCAGCTGCCGGGTCACAAGGTCAGTGAACAGATTGCACGCGTGCGTCATTCGACTCCGGGTGTGACCCTCATTAGCCCGCCGCCGCATCACGATATTTACTCGATCGAAGACATTGCGCAGTTGATCTTTGACTTGCGCAATGCAAACGACAAGGCTCGCATTTCTGTGAAGCTCGTGTCGGAAGTGGGCGTGGGTACGGTTGCCGCTGGCGTTGCCAAGGCTCGTGCCGATATGATTTTGATTTCCGGTTACGATGGCGGTACCGGCGCTTCTCCGGTGTCGTCCGTGAAGCACGTCGGCGCTCCGTGGGAACTTGGCCTTTCTGAAGCTCAGACGACGCTCGTGCTGAACAAGCTCCGTAGCCGTGTGCGCCTTCAGGTCGACGGTCAAATGAAAACGGGTCGTGACGTGGTGATTGGCGCGCTCCTGGGTGCAGAAGAATTTGGCTTTGCAACGGTCATCCTCGTGGTCCTCGGCTGCGTGATGATGCGTCACTGCCACTCGAACACTTGTCCGGTTGGCGTCGCCACGCAGGATCCGGAACTCCGCAAGCGTTTCAAGGGCGCTCCGGAACACATTATCCAGTATTTGACTTTCGTCGCAGAAGAAGTCCGCCATTACATGGCACAGCTCGGCTTCCGCACCTTCGACGAAATGATCGGCCGCAGCGATCTTCTGGAAATGAACAAGGCGATCGACTTCTGGAAGGCTCAGGGCTTGGACTACTCCGGCATTCTTTACCGCGCATCGGAAAAGAACGACGAAGTCCGCTGCACGATGAAGCAGGAAACGGGCCTCGAAGGCGCTTTCGACTACGAAATTCTCAAGTCTGTCGAAAACTCCATCGAAACGAAAAAGCCGATTACTTTGAACCTCCCGATTCGCAACACGAACCGTACCTTCGGCACGATCATTTCGAGCCGCATCGCAAAGAAGTACGGCTACGCGGGCCTTCCGGACGATACGATTACGCTCCACGTCAAGGGATCTGCGGGCCAGAGCCTCGGCGCTTTCGCCGCTCACGGTCTCACGATTGATTTGGAAGGTGAAGCGAACGACTACATCGGCAAGAGCCTTTCGGGTGCAAAGATCATTGTGCGTCCGCCGAAGGAAAGCACCTTTGCTCCGGAAGATAACGTGATCGGTGGTAACGTGATTCTGTACGGTGCAACGTCGGGTGAAGTTTACTTGAACGGTCGAGTTGGCGAACGTTTCGGTATCCGTAACAGCGGTGCGCTCGCGGTTGTCGAAGGCGTCGGCGATCACGGTTGTGAATACATGACTGGTGGCCGCGTGGTGGTCCTTGGACCGACCGGCATCAACTTCGGCGCGGGCATGAGCGGTGGTATCGCTTACGTCTACGATGAAGATGGTCGTTTCGACAGCGTCTGCAACACCGAAATGATCGACTTGGATCCGCTGAACGAAGAAGACGAAGCGGAACTCAAACAGCTGATTGAAAACCATGCCAAGTACACGGGCAGCCCGAAGGCGAAGAGAATCCTCGCCAACTGGGACTTGGAACGCGAACTCTTTGTGAAGGTGTTCCCGATGGAATATCGCCGTGCACTTAACAACATGAAGAATCAGAACCGCGGATAAGGAGACAAACAATGACGACATTAGCAAAACCGTTTCTGGATATTCCGCGTCGCGATGCGGAAGAACGTCCTGTCGAAGAAAGAATTCACGACTACAAAAAGACCGCCAAGGAAATGACCAAGGAACAGGTCATGGAACAGGCAATGCGTTGCATGAACTGCGGCGTTCCGTTCTGCCACAACTATGGCTGCCCGCTCATGAACGTGATCCCGGAAATCAACCATGCGGTTTCCCGTGGTCAGTGGCACAAGGCTTTGGACCTTTTGCTCGACACGAGTCCGTTTCCGGAATTCACCGGCATCGTCTGCCCGGCCCTTTGCGAAGGCTCTTGCGTGAACGGTCAGGACGGCGACTCCGTCACGAACCGCGAAATTGAACATCGCGTCATCGAAACCGGTTACGAAAACGGTTGGGTGCGTCCGAACGTTCCGCTGATCCGCACAAACAAGCACGTCGCCGTCATCGGATCGGGACCTTCCGGCCTCTCTTGCGCAGAATACTTGAACCGTGCCGGCATCAACGTGACCGTGTACGAAGCCGCAGAACACGTCGGCGGATTCATGCGCTACGGCATCCCGGACTTCCGTCTTCCGAAAACGGTCATCGAACGCCGCGTGGAACTGATGAAGGCTGCGGGCATCCGTTTTGAAACGAACGTGCGCATCGGCAAGGACATTTCTCCAGAATATCTCTTGCGCGGAAACGATGCAATCGTGCTCTGCTGCGGTTCCCGCGCTCCGCGCGATTTGAAGGTTCCGGGCCGCGAACTTTCGGGCATCCACTTTGCCGTGGATTATCTGACTCAGCAGAACCGCATCAACGGTGGGGAAGTCTTTGAATTCGATGAAACCAAGTGTGCAAAGGATAAGCACGTGGTCGTCATCGGTGGCGGCGATACCGGTGCGAACTGTATCGGTACAGCTATCCGTCAGGGTGCTGCCGACGTGATGCAGATCGAAATCATGCCGAACGCTCCGATCAAGCGTGCCCCGAACAATCCGTGGCCGGAATGGCCGCGCATCTTCAAGGAAACTCCGGCTCACAAAGAAGGCTGCGGTCGTAAGTGGAACATCAACACGCTCGAAGCGATCGGTGAAAACGGAAAGGTCAAGGCTCTCCGCTGCTCCGAAATCGAATGGCTCCGCGGTGAAGACGGTCGCATGTACAATGTCCCGAAAAAGGACGGCGAATTCATTCTCCAGGCGGACCTCGTTTTGCTCGCTATGGGCTTCGTCGGACACGCCATTCCGGAGATTGTAAGCGCCTTTAACCTCAGAACCGACGAACGTGGCCGCATTTTCCGCGATCCGACCGGGATGACCTCGGCAAAAGGTGTGTATATTGCAGGAGACTGTGCTACTGGACAATCGCTTGTCGTGAGAGCCATTACCGATGGCAAACGCGTCGCAAACGGTATCATCAGAACACTCTTAAACTAAGAGAGGATAAATGGCAACGAAAGACGATCAAAAGATAAAGGAACTGGAATTACTTTATCGAGTAGGCCAAATCCTTGACGAAAGCATGGACATGCGCAATGTCCTGCGCCCGGTGATGAACACACTCGGCGACTACATGGGATTCAAACATGCGACGGTGACTTTGTACAACCGTCAAACGGGCGAAATCTCCATTGAACTCGCCACGGGACTTTCTCCGTTGCAGACGAAGAAGGGCCGCTACAAAGTGGGTGAAGGCATTACGGGTAAAGTCGTGGAAACCGGCAAGCCGATTGTTGTTCCGGACGTGACCAAGGATCCTCGTTTTCTCGACCGTACAGGCCGTGGAAAGTCAGCGGAAAAGGGTTTCATCTGCGTTCCGATTTCCATCGAAAAAGAAGTCGTGGGAGCGCTCAGCGTTGATGAATTCAATCCGACAAGCGACCAGCTCGACGACGACCTTCGATTGCTCGAAATCATCGCCATGATGATTGCCTCTGCTGTGAAACTTCGCCGTCAGGCAGAAGAAGAAACAGAAATCCTCCAGGCAGAAAACGAAAGACTCCGTTCGGAATTGAAAGATCGTTTTCGCCCGTCGAACATCGTCGGAAACTCCCGCGAAATGCAGGTGGTTTACGATCAGATCGCTCGCGTTGCCAAAAGCCCCTCTACGGTTTTGATCCTTGGCGAAACGGGTACCGGTAAGGAACTCGTCGCCCAGGCAATCCACTACAACTCCGACCGCGCGAATGGACCTTTTGTCCGCGTACACTGCGCCGCTCTCCCCGAAAACATCATCGAAAGTGAACTCTTCGGTCATGAAAAGGGTGCGTTCACCGGTGCTATCGCCGAACACAAGGGCCGCTTCGAAATGGCAGACGGCGGCACGATCTTCCTCGACGAAATCGGGGAAATCTCCGCATCGCTCCAGATCAAGCTCCTCCGCGTGCTTCAGGAACATGAATTCGAACGTGTCGGTGGAAATAAAACGATCCGAGTGAACATCCGCGTCGTTGCGGCGACGAACAAGGATCTGCAGCAGATGGTCCGTGAAGGAAAGTTCCGTGAAGACCTTTACTACCGTCTGCACATTTTCCCGATCTACGTTCCGCCTCTGCGCAAACGTAAGAGCGATATCGTGCTCCTCGCGGATCACTTCCTCGATCGTTACAACAAGATGCTCGGCAAGGACATTCGCCGTCTTTCCACAGGCACAATCGACATGCTCATGAGTTATCACTGGGCAGGTAACGTGCGTGAACTGGAAAACTGCATTGAACGCGCCGTTCTTGTCGCCGAAGGAAACGTCATCTATCCGCACCATTTGCCATCGACTTTGCAGACCGCAGAATCGACAGGCGCGCCGGTCCGCGGAGATTTGAAAAGCATGGTCGAAACCTACGAACGCGACATTATCTGCGACGCTCTCAAGAGCGCGAAGGGTAAGGTGGCGCCTGCGGCAAGAGCCTTGGCAACGACCCAGCGAATCCTCGGCTATAAGATCAAAATGCTCGGCATCAACCCCAAGCGTTTTGCTTAAAGCGCAAACCCTTTACTTAAGAATCTCCGAAACTTCCTTAAGTGCAAAAAGAAAAGACCTCGCCAATGCGAGGTCTTTTTTGTGAACTTCGAAAAAATTACTTCTTCGTCGTATCCGCCGGAGCTTCAGCCTTTGCAGGTTCTGCAACCTTCGCAGTATCCGCCGAAACGGTTTCTGCAGCCGGAGCGGTTTCTACCTTCGCCGTGTCCGTCGGAGCTGCAGACTGTTCGGCCGGGGCAGCAGGCTGTTCAGCCGGAGCTTCCGTTTTGACTTCTGCCGGAGCTTCCTTCACTTCTTCCTTTGCAACTTCAGCGACCTTGGCGGTATCTGCCGTCGGAGCTGCGACCGTGTCCTTGATCGGTTCTGCAAAAGAAGTCTTCGGAGCGATAGAGGTTTCGACGCCTTCGTAGGTCACGCCAATGCCCCAGTAAGAGCATTCGGTCTTGTCGTTCATTTCCGTCTGGGAATAATGCACATCGATGATGTTCTGAATGTCCGGATTGCGTTCCGACATAATTTGGAGGAACGTGGTGACGTCGCAGTTCTTGTTCTGGGTTTCGGTACGGAGCATCAACGTGCGAGCCGTCTTCACCTTCAACTGTTCCGCCTGCGGGAACGGCTGGAGTTCAGCACCCTTCTGTTCCACGACGGATGCGGCGCATCCCAAAAATACGAGGGAAGAGGCGATGAGAGAGGTAATGCAAAGTTTCTTCATGATGATTTCCTCAAATTAAAAGAGATAGGTGGCGCCAAGGGAAACGACGAGCGGACGGTAGGTCAAACCCTTCCATTCACCGATGATATCGCTGTCGGAATAATCCGTTGCCGCTGCATAAAGGCGCGCATCAATCGCAAAATGCGTAAAGGCGTAGCCCAGTTCAAAAATTCCGCCCAATTCCGGATTCGTCGAATTGAATTCCGTCGGGAATCCGTAAGAGGTCGCTTTGTTTTTCGAATGAACAATCGGAGAAATCTGGAAACCGGCACCCACAAAGAAACCGTCATAGACGTTTGCACGGGCGACGACCGGAATCTGAATCAAATATTCCTGAAATTTCAAGGAATAAGTATCCGTATTGTACTTGTGATAGCGATAGCCAAAAGAAATGGCCGGATCGATTTCAAAAATACGGTTCAAACGGAAGCGGAAAACAGGGCCGACATCCACAGCGGAACCCGGATGCTTCCAACCGACGTAACTCGCTTCTTTACCGGTAAAGCTAAAAAAGCCGCCCGAAACGCGAATTCCAGCTGTAAACCAACGGGGAAAAGACTGCGGAGTAGACTCTGCGGAAGATTCAAACGAAACTTCGGTCTCGTTTGCGCCACGGGCCACCGGAATTTCCCGGGAACCTTCGGCAAAAGCGGCCGTTGCACAGGCAACTAGGCTCGCTGCAAAAAAGAGGTGCTTGATTTTCATGGAAATAATCTAATTAAAAAAAGAATCTTGGAAATGGTTAATCAAAAAGTCCTGTTTGCAAATGTTTCCACGAAGATTGGGCTGCTGTATGGATTTTATCCGTTGGCAGTAAATTACCAATGAGCAGCGGGGAATTCGGATCGTGCTTTTTGATGTTCTGCTCAAAGGCGCCTTGGCTGCTTGTCGCGTAACAGTATCTGCACAAATGTCCACAGCTGTCGTAAGCGCCAATGTCGTTTCCGCCAATGCAGGTGCATTCCGACCGCAAAAATTTGCCCTTGGGAATGTCGAGCGGCATGTGAATCGCCTGCTGAATGGCACGCTCGTTCATGCAACCGCTAATGTCCACACCGTAAGGCGCCAAATGGTTTCCCTCTGCACAGCTCTGAATGCGAATCCCGAACTTTTTCCCGATCCGCACAAATTCCTTCGCGAGGGTAATCTGGTCATTTAACGCAACTCTCGAAGCTTCGGGAAAGTTCCGCAAAACCTTTGCATAAAGATCGATAAAACTGATGACGCAAACCTTCGTAAAACCCGCAAGTTCCGACGCCATCACTTCAAAATCCGCCATGTGCCTTTCCACGGAATACTTCTCCGTAATCAGAATCGGATCGTACCGCCAAGAAACACAGTCGATTCCGACGCGGCGCGAAAGTTCGCGAAAGGTTTTCATCACGGTGAATTTATCTGGAACGTGCGGCTCAATGTCCCGCCCGTAAGGCGTAATCGACACAAACCAGAATTGTCCGTAAGGCTCTAAAAGATCCAAATGTGCAAGCATCGGCGCGGGATTTTTGCTGCAAAATCCGATCAGGTCCACCACGTGCGGCGAAATGATGTACTTCGTCACGAGCTGCGGATTGTACGGGCTGCGGACAAGCACAAAACCTTCCGTCAAACGGTTCACAAACCATTTAGAAAAGAACGCCGGAATGTCCGTGCGCATGCCCGTCTGCAGAATCATCGCTTACGAAAGTTCCTGCTTGTAACGCGTGTAATCGTCGTCGCCAAAGACGTTAAAAATCACCTGGGTTTCGGGCTTTTTATGCTCTAAAATGGTGCGCACGGCAATCTTGCAAGCCTCATCTTTGGGAAACCCAAAGACGCCTGTCGAAATACAGCAGAACGCAATGCTCTTGCAACCGTTTTCTTCGGCGAGTTTGAGGCAGTTGCGGTAAGAGCTTGCGAGTAAAGCCTTTTGCGTGGGCGTTAAAATGCCGTGTACAATCGGACCTGTCGTGTGCAGCACGAATTTAGCGGGAAGATTGTAACCGCGTGTAATCTGGGCGTCTCCGGTTTCTTCTTCGTGGCCGAGCTTTTGAATCACGCGAAAGCATTCATTGCGCAGTTCAATACCTGCAAAGGTGTGAATGCAGTTGTCAATGCAAAGGTGACAGGGTGAAAAACAGCCGAGCATCTGGTTGTTGGCCGCGTTCACAATGGCGTCGCAGGCGATGCGAGTAATGTCTCCCTGCCAAAGGTAAAGCCCGTTGGCAAAGGCTTCCATGTCTTTGAACGTCACTGTGCCGCGTTCTTTTAACTTTTCTTGCAAATAAGCGTCTTGGACTTCCAAAAATCCTTCTGGCGCTTTTTTCGGCGGGCGAACGTTCACAAGAGAACGGTACACTTGAAACAATTCCGCTTCGTTGTCGGGAATTTTTTGGAACATCGTACTCGGATATTCTTTTAAAAGGAGATCCGTTAAAAATTGAAGACGTTCGAACTGTGTCATGGACCTTAAAATACTAAAAACGCACTCTTCTCTTCAAAGGGGGCGAGATGCCGTTTCAATGATTTTTATATTGCAGCTCAAAAAGAGTCACATGATGAAGATCTATTCCTTTTTAATGGGATTTTGTTGAACGAATTCGCAAAATTTGGCGAAATTTTCGCTGTTTGCCCCAAAAGAATTTGCAAAACAAAATTTTTCTACATTAAAAATGGAAATCTTCCAAAGGATTAAACAACTATGCAATTTCCTCCTGTAAAAGACCAAATGGACATCTTGCTCCGCGGCGTTGCGGAAATCATTCCGGCCGATGAACTCGAACAGAAGCTCCAGAAGTCTTATGAAACGGGAATTCCTCTTCGTATCAAGCTCGGCGTTGACCCGACCGCTCCGGACGTTCACCTCGGTCATACCGTTGTGATGCGCAAGCTTCGCCAGTTCCAGGACCTCGGTCATACCGTCGTTTTGATCGTCGGCGACTATACAGCCCAGATCGGTGACCCGTCTGGCCGTAACAAGGCTCGTCCGCGTCTTTCTCACGAACAGGTTTTGGAAAACGCAAAGGAATATCAGCAGCAGTTCTTCCGCGTTGTCCGCGAAGACCGCGTCGAAATCCATTACAACGGCGAATGGTTCTCCAAGCTTCCGTTCTCCAAGGTGACGGAACTCATGGGTCAGTTTACGGTCGCCCAGATGCTCGAACGCGAAGACTTCCACAACCGCTATGTTTCTAACAGCCCGATCAGCCTGCATGAATTCATGTACCCGATGATGCAGGGCTATGACTCTGTTGCCATCAAGAGCGACGTCGAACTCGGCGGTACCGACCAGAAGTTCAACGTCTGCCGTGGCCGTGACCTTCAAATGTACGAAGGCATGCCGCTCCAGATCGGTATGTTCATGCCGATTCTTCTCGGCACGGACGGCAAGTCCAAGATGAGCAAGAGCCTCGGTAACTACGTCGGCGTCAGCGAACCGGCCGATGTCATGTACCACAAGATTTACAACCTCGCCGACTCGATCGTCGAAAACTGGTACGAACTTTTGACCGACATCCCGATGGAAGAAGTCAAGAAGATGATGGCAGACATCGCTTCCGGCGCTCTCAATCCGAACGTCGCCAAGGACCGCCTCGCCAAAGACATCGTCGCCCAGTATTACGGCAAGGAAGCTGCCGAAGCCGCAGCCGCCAAGGAAAAGGAAATCCACAGCGGTAACGCAATTCCGTCCGACGCCAAGGAATGCAAGGTGGAAGCCGGTGATTACAAGGCCGTGGACCTTCTCGTCGCCATCAAGGCTTTTGCTTCCAAGGGTGAAGCTCGCCGCATGGTGCAGAACGGCGGTGTCAAGATCGCAGGTGAAAAGCTCTCCGATCCGATGGCCGAAGTGAAGCTTGCCGGTGACGACAAGCTCCTGGTTCAGGTTGGTAAGCGTAACTTCTTCAAGGTTAATTTCTAATGGCCCATGATACCCTGATACTCGGACTCAATCCGACCTGGCAACGTTTATTTCTCCTGGACGAATTCAAGCCCGGGGAAGTAAACCGTCTTTCCAAGGTCGAAGAATTTGCTTCGGGCAAGGGTATCAACTGCGCTCGTGTTCTCCGCATGCTCGGCGGGGATTTTATCCTCGCGCATTTCCTCGGCGGAGACCGCAGCGTTTCGATTTGCGATGAAGTCGCCGCTTCGGGCATTCGCCAGCTTCCGATTTGGATTGGCGCCGCAACGCGCATGTGCACCACGATCGTCTCCAAGGGCGACACCACGGAACTCATTGAACCGTCCCCCAAAATCACCGAATCCGAAAACAAGGACTTCTTGCAGACGGTCGGCGAAGTTTGGAGCGACGTCTTGAACGTGGCCCTCTGCGGTTCGTCTCCGGCGGGCTTCCAAATGGAAAACCTTTGCAAGCTCGACCTCGACGGCAAGCGCCTTTTCGTGGACGCCGTCGAAGGCATTGACGGTTGGCTTGAACACGGCGTGGAACTGCTCAAAATCAACTTGGACGAATACTGCAAACTCTTGCAGCGCTACGGCATTCCGCAGATTACTTCGAGCCCGCAATTCTGGAAGATGACGGCTTCGACGCTGCTTGAACGTTTGCCGATTACAAACCTCGTCGTGACCGATGAAGACGCTCCGATTCACGCGTTCTACCGTGAAGAAGGCAAGTTTATGGGCATCAGCCTTCAACCGCCGCAGGTGAAGGTGGTGAACGATATCGGCGCCGGTGACGCCTTCCTCGCAGGCTGGCTCGCCGCCGACTTCCTCGGACTTTCCGTCGCGGAACGTCTGGCGAAGGCGACCGCTGTCGCGTCGGCCCGTTGCGAAGTGGACCGCCCGTGGAATATCGATCTCGGGCGCGTTTCCTCTTTCGAATCCGAACTGCTTCCCCAAGTCGAAAACTTCTTGGATTAATCCATGCGCAAGTCGAAAACGCTCATCGCGATTCCGTCTCCGCAAGAATGGAAAATTCTTTATCCCAAGGTTCCGCACAGCAAAACGGTCGAAGAACCGTATGCGCTGAACGCCTTATTTGACGCGGCTTGCGTCGGCATCGGTATTGTGAACTTCGTCGGAAACCTCACGAAGTTAATTTGTACAAAATCCTATTCTCAAGTCATCATCGCGGGCATCGCAGGCGCTTTACCGTTTAGCGGTCTTCAAACCGCCGACATCGTCCGCGTCGATGAAGAATGCACAGGCGATATCGGCTATTGGAACAAAGACGAATTTCAGTCTTACTTCCCCAAACCGCAAATCGTCAAGGCGACTCCTAAAAAGTTCGCCCCCCCAGAAATCGCTTCGCTTCCGGGCGTGCGCGGCATGTCCGTGAACACCATGACTTCGAGCAAACAGGCTCTGGAATACCGCGCCAAGTTCTTCGGCGCCAAAGTCGAAGCGATGGAAGGCGTCGCCGCATTCATGGTCGCCCAAACCTTGGGAGTTCAAATTTTTGAAATCCGCACGGTCAGCAACTTTACCGGCGACCTCGACGAAACCCGTTGGAACGTCAAACAGTCGCTTCAGAATTTGCAAAGCTCGATTTTGAATCCGATCATCGAGGCCGCAAAATGACTCCGCTCCGTTTAGGAATTTCCACTTGCCCAAACGATACTTTTATCTATGAAGCTCTCGTCCGCGGCATTCCAGGCTCGGAATTTACCTGGGACGTCACCTTTGCCGATGTGCAGACCTTGAACGAAATGGTTCTCCGCGGGGAACTCGACGTGGCGAAGGTCAGCTGTGGCGTTTTACCGCTCGTTCAAAAGGATTATCAACTTTTGCCCTGTGGCGGCGCCATGGGGTACGGCTGCGGCCCACTTCTGCTTTCTGCGCAGAACCCCGCCGTATTCAAAAACGATCAAGAAACGGTCTTGCCGGGCAAAAATACGACCGCTTCGCTCCTTTTCCGCTTTTGGTACGCCAAAACGCAGGGTGGGGAAGCTCCCCAGGTCTCTTACGCTTTCTTCAACGAGGTCTATGACGGCCTTTTGAACGGCAAAAACGCTCAGGGCGTTGTCATCCACGAAAAACGTTTTACCTGGCAACGTGATGGTCTTGGCCTTTTAATGGACCTGGGCGCCTTCTGGGAAGCCGAAACGGCGTCTCCGATACCGCTCGGCTGCTCCGTCGCCAAAAAATCCTTGGGTCTGTCCACAATTCAGGCTGTCGAAGCCGAAATTCGCGAAAGTCTTGCCCAGGCGCACGCCCGTCCGAACCTCGTCACGGATTTTATCCGGGAAAAGGCTCAGATTCCGGACGATTCTGTGATCGAACAGCACATCCGCATGTTCGTCACGGACTTTACTCGCGATATGGGGGAGCCGGGGCGAAAAGCCCTCGAAATTTTGGCAAAACACGTTGTTTTGTAAAAAAAGAAAAACAAAACGCCTTGACAGGGGCGGTTTTCTTTATATGTAAAGAATTTTTTTACCCCGTCACGGAATTTTGCCCAAAACTTTATTTATTTTCCCAAAGAATCTTTATTCAAGGGAGTTTCTTATGGACTTGGTTCAGCAACTGGAACAGGAGCTCGAAGCTTTCAAGCGCGAGTATGAAAAGTTCGAAAAAGGCAACAAATCGGCGGGAACCCGCGCACGCAAGGTCCTCCAGGACATCAAGCGTACTTGCCAAGACCTTCGTGTCTCGATTCAAGGTGTGAAGAAAGAAGGCGAAGGAAAGAAACCTGAAGAAGAAGGAGCAGCATCCTAAAAACCGGAAATTCCGCGTGGATGAACCCTTTTATTTGCGCTTTTTTTCAAAGATTTATCATTAAAAGTGTTTGACTAAAGCTCTTTTTGAAGGTATATTCCACGTTGTGATTTGGTGCACAGGGTGTGGTTCCCCTGTCCCATATCCCATGGATGTGAAGAATTTATGTTTCATGATTGGAGAAATCTAGCAGTATGACCCTAAAGAAAGTATTCGTAGTTCTTGCTGGGGCTATGCTCTTTTCGGGATACGCATCGGCAAAGGCGATCAATGTGCCGGGCGATTACGATAAGATTGCAGACGCTCTCGGTAACGCAGACGCTGGCGATACGATTTTCGTCAAGCGCGGAACCTACAACGAAAACATTACCCTCGTCATGGGTGTTGTTCTGAAGGGTGAAGACCCTCTCTCGACAATCATCGATGGTGGCCGTCGCGGTCCTACCGTGATGGGTACTTCGGGCGCAGAAATGTCCCATTTCACCATCCGTAACGGCATGGAAGGCATCCTTTGCGAAAACGCCGCTCCGTACATCCACCACTGCTACGTGATGGACAACAAGGCAACCGGTATCGCAGCCTTCATCTCTCTCCCGAATCTCCGCAACAACGTTGTTTACGGCAACCGCTGGTCCGGCATTCTCGCATGGGGCGCCAAGTCTCTCGATGCGTACGTCGAACAGAACGTCGTTCTCCGCAACGGTTACTCGGGCCTCGCTTTGAAGGGCCCGTCGAACATTGTGGCTCGTAACAACATCTTCATGGAAAACCACTACTACGGTGTGTTTGCTGACCCGGCCGCCGGTCAGACGAAGATCGAATACAACAACATCTACAAGAACTACTACCCGTTCAACCGTTTCATCAAGGTGAACCGCACGAACGTTTCTTTGGATCCGAAGTTCATCAACCCGTCTCTCGGCGAACCGAACTTCTACTGCAACTCCAAGTCTCCGATGCTCAAGCGTGGTAAGGGCAAGCTCGACATCGGTCTCCTCGCTCACGACGTCGTCCAGGAAAAGGAAGAAGAAGTGAACGAAACCCGCAATCCGGATACGGATGGCGATGGTCTTTGCGATCCGTGGGTTTCTGAAGAAAACCAGTCTGAAAAGTATTCCGCTGTCTGCTCCGGCATTGATAACTGCCCGGAAGATGCAGAAGACGTCGATGGATTCCAGGACGACGATGGTTGCCCGGATCCGGATAACGACCGTGATGGTGTTTGCGATCCTTGGGTCGAAGCTAGCGGTCTCCTCGACAAGTATGCTCACACCTGTAAGGGTGCAGACGCTTGCCCGGATAACGCAGAATCCCTGAACGGCTATAAGGATGACGACGGCTGCCCGGATGAAGTTCCGGTTCCGCCGAAGAAGGTCTTCGTTCTCGAAGGCGTGAACTTCGAATCCGGTAAGGCTACGATCACGCAGGATTCCGATGTGTCCCTCCGCAAGGTTGTCGACATCATGGAAGCATTCCCGGAAACGACATTTGAAATTGTGGGTCATACCGATAACGTCGGTAGCGCCGAAAAGAACAAGAAGCTCTCTGCAGAACGCGCTGAAGCAGTGAAGAAGTTCCTTGTTGACAACGGCATTGCTGAAAATCGTATGGTGACCCGCGGTGCTGGCGATACTCAGCCGAAGGCTTCCAACAAGACTGCCGAAGGCCGCGCTCAGAACCGTCGCATTGAATTTACCCGTACGGATATCAAGTAAGGAGAAGGTTAGACGATGACACGCTTTAGCTTCATCAAGACAACAGCCGTTGGGCTTATCTGCACGAGTGCAGCGCTCGCTTCTCCGTCGTACGCTCCGCACAAGTACCAGCAGAATGACTGGTTTGGCGAATTTGGAAGCAACAACACGGCCATGTACGTGAACCCGGCTGGTATTGCCGAAACCGATCAGATCGAACTTTCTATCGGCTACTTCAGCACCATCAGCGGCGAAGCTTCTCAGGAATACGGCTCTTTGACGATTCCGGTTGGCTACGATCACACGTTCGGCATTAGCTTCTTCGAAAACGGTGCCGATGTGGATGGCGGTTATTCCTACGTTGAAAACGCCTACATGCTCGGTTATGCTTACCGTCTCATGCACTGCTTGGCCTTGGGTGTCGATCTTTCGATTCTCCAGATCAACCAGTTCGACATGAACAAGCAGTTGACCTTGGGCGCTGATGTGGGTATCAGCTGGAACCCGATCAACAACTCCCGTTTCGGTAGCTTGACTCTCGGTATCGCATTCCAGAACGCGGTTGCTCCGGCAATCAGCACGGAAGCCGATAACGATTCCTACCATTTCGTTTTCATGGGTGCAGACGAATCCTATAAGGTTCCGAGCAACCTGAACTTCACTTTGTTCTATCGCGGCTTCAACCGCATGCTCGAAGCGAAGGCCGAATTCTCTATCATCGACGTTCTCCACGACGATGAAGAAGGTGGCGACGGCATGAATCTCGAAACGAGCTTCACGTTGACCTACTACTTGAGCTCTCACTTGGGCGTCCGTCTTCGTTTCACGAAGGAAGGCTACCCGGTGCTTGGCGCAACGGTGAATGTGAAGGACGTGACGATCTTCCGTTATGTCGCACTTGACCTTGAAATGTCTCACGATGATATCGTGGAAAAGAAGAACCGCGGCTTTATCTGGGCTGTGAAGCTCACGACCCGCTTCGGTAACACCCGTGAAGAAAACATCGGCGAAGATCGTTATCGTCGTTTGAAGATCGAACCGGAAAACGATTACCGCGCCGCTATGCGTCTTTACTTGAACCGTCAGTTCCTCGAAGCTGCTTATGCCTTCGGTAAGGTTCAGACGAAGTACCCGGCATTCCACTTGGTGGACCAGGCTGCTTTCTACAAGGGCAAGTCCTTCGAAAATATGCGTATGCACAAGGCCGCTAAGGCTGTCTACGATGACGCTGTGAAGCGTTATCCGCAGAGTGACCAGCGCGCTAAGTATCACTTCCAGTTGATGAACATCGACTATAAGGAAGGCAAGTACAATGATGCAATGGTGAAGTATCAGTACATCGTCCAGCACTTCAGCGAAAGCGATGTCAAGGCTGACGCCGACTATATTGCAGGTCAGATCAAGTTCGAACAGGGCCTCTATCAGGAAACCATCGACCTCCTCTCTGCAATTCTTCCGGGTAACGCCAACTACTTCTATGCTCGTTACACCATGGGTATTGCTAACAGCCGTATGGGTAAGTGGGACGAAGCTGAAAACTGCTTCCGCGACATCATCGACCAGCCGGCATCCAACCAGTCTGAATTGGACCTCCAGGATGCAGCTAAGGTGAAGCTCGGCCACATCTACTTCTCTGGCGAAAACGCAAACATTCCGGAAGCGGCGGGTCTCTATGGCCAGGTGAAGCCGGGTTCTCCGGTCTACGATGAAGCAATGCTTGCTCTCGGCTGGTCCTTCCTCAAGGTTAACAAGCCGGATGAAGCTCTCAAGTATGCTCAGTGGATCATCAAGAATATGCCGGATTCCTTCCTCCTCTCCGAAGCTTACCTCGTTGAAGGTTACTGCTTCTACATGAAGAAGGATTACAATAACGCAGAAAAGTCTTTGAGCAACGCTGAAAAGCTCACCGAAAAGCCGGTCGTCTCGATGGCTGCTCGTGACAGTGCTCGTAAGGCTTACGAAGACAACGAAGCTCACTTCGACAGCGTCCAGGCCAAGGCTCTCGATCTTTCTCGTCAGCTCCCGACCCCGCGTGTCCAGATGAAGCGCGATCAGCTCCGTCCTGACTTCGATAAGGCTAACGAAGCAATTGACGATTACGCAAAGTTCATGGCTCGTTCTCAGCAGAGCGACCGCTTTGAATCCAACCGTAAGCGCGTCCTCGAAGATGCAGGCTTTACCTTGGCAACTGTGAAGACCAAGAAGGCTGAAAGCGGTGGTGGTTCTACTGGTGGTGCCAACTCTCAGGAACTCCAGGAATTGGAAGAGTTGGGAGATTTGGAATAAGTTAAACAAAGGGGATAGACCTGGTCATTCCGGGTCTGTCCTTGTTTTAAAAAGCTGATAGGTAGAAAATTCAAATGAAAAAACTATTTCTGGTCGCTTTGACGCTTTTCACCTTTGCCGGTGTAACTTACGCAGATCCGTGTAAGGATAAAACGAAAGAAGCGAAGACCATGCTCGCCAAATGTAAGGCGATGAAGAAAGGTTCGCACGATTACAAGCAGTGCGCAAGTTCCTACAACCTTTTGAAGGCCCAGGCTCAGCAGGCATGCCGCTCCGGTGGTATGGATGAAAACGAAATGCAGTCCGCCATTAAGCAGTGGCGTACGCAGGTTGATCGCTGCAAGGGCAAGCAGAGCTCCCGTTGCGCTAGCGCTCTCCAACAGCTCGGTAACTACCAGTATCGTTTGGAAGAAAAGTACCAGGTCGATGCAATGGCCAAGTACGAAGAAGACGTGGCATGGTGCGAAGACCGCGATAACGAACCAGCCAAGTGCCAGAACCTCGGCTCGGGTCCGAAGGTCGACCACTCCAAGTCTCTCGGCTACTTCCTCGAATACATTGATAAGTATCCGAAGGAAGCTAGAACTCCGAACGTGATGTATCAGGCATCCTTCGTGTTCGAAGCAAGTGGCGAAGAAGAAAAAGCATACAAGCTCCGTATGCGTCTCGTGAAGGAATTCCCGGACAACGGTCTCGTTCCGAAGACCTGGCTCCGTATTGCAGAATACCACTTCATGAACCGTAAGTTCCGCGATGCTATCGATGCTTACAAGCGCGTGACCGGCTTTGAAAACCTCACCGGTAAGGAAGCCGCTCTTGCCATGTACCACTTGGCTGAATCTTACTACAACATCGCCGAATACGAAGTGGCTGCAAAGACCTATTTCGTTTACATCGACGGTTCCGACAAGGGTAAGTATCCGAACGACTTGCGTCTTGAAGCTATGGACTTCATGGCAGCTTCCTTCTCTGACATCGATGACGGTGTCCGCGTGGCCGCTAAGTTCCTCAAGGACAAGAAGGTCAAGTTCAAGGACTCCCTCTACTACCGTATCGGTATGAAGAACAAGGACCATGACCGTAACGAAGAAGCCGTGCAGTCCTTCAAGTACTTGCTCGATATCAACCCGGATTACGTGGACGCTCCGCTCGCCGACGTCGCCATGGTTGAAATCCTCATCATCCAGCAGAAGTTCGATGAAGCTCAGGAACAGCGCAAGCTCGTCGTGAAGCGTTACAGCAAGAACTCTTCTTGGTACAAGAAGAATAAGCAGTATCCGAAGTCTGTCGAAAACGCAGAAAAGGCTATCCGCTCTGCAATGCTCGACATTCCGCAGTACGACCACGCTCAGGCTGCTAAGCTCATGAAGGAAGGCGACACCGAAGGTGCAAAGAAGCGCTACGGCATCGCAATCAAGGGCTATAACGAATTCTTGACCCATTACAAGGCTGAACCGTCTTGGGATGAATACAAGGTCTATGCAAACTTGGCTCTCGTCTATCAGGAAATGAACCAGTTCGCCAAGGCTGCTGACATGTTCAACAAGATCGTGGACGCTGACACGAACCGCTATGGTCGTCGCGCTCTCGGTTCTGCTGCTCCGTACAAGAAGGAAGATGCTGGCTACAACGCTGTCATCATGATGGATAGAGCTCGTGCCGATGCCCAGAAGAACAAGGCTGGCGACGATCCGGTGAAGGCATACAACCTTCCGGAAACCAAGGCTTACTTCGCTCAGATGGACAAGTACATGAAGAAGTTCAGCAAGCAGAAGGAAGCTGTGGAACTTGCTTACAACGCTGCCATCGTCCGTTATCAGGCTAAGCAGTTCAAGCAGGCTGTCGTTGACTTCCGCGCTTTGAAGACGAACTATCCGAACAACCAGTACATTTTGCTCATCAGCCGTATGCTTGCTCAGTCCCTCCTCGAATCCGAAGAACTGGATGAATCCCAGAAGGAATTCGAATGGCTCTTGAAGCAGTACACCGATGTCAAGGCAACTCGCAACGACTCCATGGCAAAGATCATCCGTACCTCGATCGCTGCAGTGCTCTTCCAGAAGGCTGATAAGGCTGTGAAGAACGGTCAGTACGAACAGGGCGCTGTCGCTTACTTGGACCTCGTCAAGCACTATCCGAAGGAATCCTTCTCGGATAAGGCTGTGTTCGAAGCTGGTACCGCTTACGAAAAGGCGAACAACTTTGAAAAGGCCGCTCAGACCTTCATGATGCTCCCGATGAACTACGGTTCTTCGCCGCTCACCATCAAGGGTATCCTCCGTGCTGCTATGGCATACAAGAAGGCCGGCAAGCCGGAACAGGCCGCTCAGACGTTCCTCTTCATTACGAACAACTTCGAAAAGGATTCCATGGCATTCGCAGCTATCGGCTTTGCCGCTGCTACCTATGACTCGATTCCGAACAAGAAGATGGCCGCTCAGACCTACGAAATTGCTTATAAGAAGTATCACGATCACGAAAAGACTCCGGGCATGCTCTATAGCGCTTGCTTGACTTACGATGAAGCCAAGCTCCCGGAAGAAGCGATCCGCTGCTCGAAGGACCTCGTTCGCGACTACCCGAAGAGCTCTTACGCTCTCGACGCTGCGTTCAGCATCCCGGTTGCTTACCAGAATGCAAAGCGCTGGTCTGAAGCTGCTGACGCTTACATCTTCTTCGCAAAGACCTATACTTCGGATAAGGAAAAGCTCATCGCTGCTTACATCGGAACGGCTCGCGCTTACCGCGAACTCAAGGATGATAAGAACGCTGCTGATTACTACAAGAAGACTCTCGATGCTTACGACAAGTACGGTCTTCAGATCAAGAATGCCGATCCGGGCGTTCCGGCTGAAGCCGCTTACTACCTCGGCGAAATGGAATACGCCAAGATGGAAGCTGTCACCGTTTCTGGCAAGCAGAAGCAGAAGGACGCTGCCGTCAAGAAGCTCACCGAAATCTTGAAGGTCGCTGTCGGTCACTACTCGAAGTCTGCTACTTACGCATCTGAACAGTGGACGTTCCGCGCCACGAACAAGATCGGCTTCCTCTTCGTGACGATGGCCGCCAAGATTCGTGAACAGGAACTCAACGGTAAGACGAATGAAGAACAGTTCGCAGAACGCATCGGCATTGTCCAGCAGTTGCCGGGCTACTACGATCAGGCTCAGCCGATCTTCCAGAAGAACATCGACCTCGCTCGTGACCAGGGCTTCTACAACGCCGACGTGATCGCCGCTGAAGAAGGCTACATCGAAATGTACTACCAGGGTTGCGCCGTGTTCGTCGAAGTGGGTGACGCTTTCGCTAACTCTCCGCTTCCGGATAGTGCTGAAATCGTGGCTCAGTATGTGGAATACGACGGTATGACGAAGGATGACGCTGCATTCGCTGCTGCTGAAGACCTCCAGGCTTACCGCGACGAATTGGCAAGCCGCTCTCAGGCTGCTCGCGAAGCTGCAGTTCCGCGTTGCGCAACGGGTATCCGCGCTTCTGAACACTACGGTATCGATAACCAGTGGACTCAGAAGCTCTACGATATGCTCCGTGACCTCGACGATCAGAACGAAGCTCTCCAGATCAAGATCACGAAGTTCGATGCTTCCAAGCTCTTCCAGGACCCGAGCTACTTCAAGATGAAGGCTCGCTTGGAACAGGTTCGCGCATCGAAGGTCATGACCAAGCAGGAACAGCTCGCGACCTACCAGGAAATCTTGAAGGATGCACAGGCTGAAAACGAAAAGCTCCGTGCTGAACTCAAGGAACTTCAGGCTCGTCTGGCTCCGCCGCCTTCGGCAGCTCCGGCTACCGCTCCGGCACAGGCTCGGTAAAGCGATCTTTTACAAGAGAAAAGTCCCGCAAATGCGGGATTTTTCTTTTTTATTTGGGGGTAATGAAAAATTTACAGCGTAAAGGCGCCCCAAATCGCCAAAAATAAAATAAATATGCCTTTACAGGAAACAATCACAAATCACTCGTATAAAAGGAGTATCCTAATGTCTAAAATGCTTGAATCGTTCAACCCGGCGAACTCTGGTTGGCAGTTTATGTGGATCATTCTTGCCGTCTTCGCGATCGGTATCGGTTTCTCGATTGAACGTATCGTTTACATTCTCATCAAGAGTGCAAAGGGTCGCGGCAAGTTCTTGAACCAGTTCGGCCAGCTCATCAGCGCTAAGCAGTATGATCAGGCTTTGAGCCTCGCTAATTCTTCCAAGCTCCCGATCGCTAAGGTCGTCGCTGCTATCGTCAGCAACCGCGACGCTGGTCGTGAAGCTATGGTGAACGCTTGCGATGCTGTGTTCCTCACTGAAGCTCCGCGTCTCACTCGTTACATTTCCATCATTTCCGTTATGGCTTCCATCTCTACGTTGATCGGACTTATGGGTACGATTTACGGTCTGATCTTCACGTTCGACGCTGTTGCTAACAAGCCGGCTGCTGAACGTCCGAAGGCTCTTTCTGATGGTATTGCTATCGCTATGGGTACCACGCTCCTCGGTCTGATTTCTGCAGTTCCGCAGCTCGTTATCGTTGGTATCCTCAACATGAACAGCGAACGTCTCATTCAGGAAATGGAAGAAAAGGGACTCAAGATCATCAACGCCCTGTCGTAATTGTTGTTGGTTAAGAACAATTAATTAGATAGGAGTTAAAATGGCAAAAGCAATCAAGAAATCAGGAAAAGTCGAAGAACCGGATTTGCTTCCGGCGATGGGCTTGTTCACAATTCTGATTCCGATGCTGCTCTCCATGACCTCGTTCTCGAAGTTGGCGATTGTTGAAGTCAACCTTCCGGAACGCTCGATGATGCAGATGGATGACCAGACTCCTCCACCTCCAGATGAGCAAGCATTGAATCTGTCCTTGGCCATTACTGATGAGTATCTCGTTATCGGTGCCCGCGGCGGTTTCCAGCCCAACGTTTACTTTAAGGAATATTGGGTTTTCCGTTGCAAGTCCGATGGCCAGCTTATCAAGTATGCGGCTGACGACGTCAAGAAGGCTATTAGTTCCGGCTCTGCTCCGAAGTGCAAAGACGGCAGCGAAATGGACAAAGAAAAGTATATCTATGACATCGAATCGATCGAATTAGATATGATTGAAAAGACTTCGGAAGAAGACGCAGGTCGTTTGATGTGGGGTATTTATACCTCTCAGTCTGAAGGCCAGCCGGATAGCGTCCTTGTCGACGGTAACAACAACTTCCTCGCTCTCGTGGGTGAAGGCGAAGGTGGAGCTAATCCGCCGGCTGCTCTCAAGAAACCGGGTGCAGGCGTTGGCGTTGCTACTCTCGCACAGAACTCTGCCCGTAAGCTGAAGCCGGAAGATGCTGCAAAGCTCGTCGTTTATCCGCTCTCTGCGTATGACGAAATCTCCAAGCAGCTCATCCAGATCCATACGGCTTTCATTGACCTTGAAGACGTGGACAACATCATTATCGTTGCTAACGATAACGTCCAGTTCGATAAGATCATCCAGCTGATGGACCGCGCGAAGTCCGCAGGTTTTGTCAAGGTTAACCTTGCAAAGTTGGGAGGCTAATAATGGCACGTAAGACTCGTAAATATTCAGAAGACGTCCCGTTCTCCCTCACCTCCATGATGGACATGATGACCATCATTCTGGTGTTCCTTATCAAGAACCTTGACGCTGAAGGTCAGTTGATTACCCAGGCGGAAAACCTTGTCCTTCCGATCTCTACCTCTAAGGTGCAGGCGAAGGAAGTTTCCCTTTCTGTGGTCGTTGACGCTGGTCACGTGGTGGTCGATAATCAGAAGATTGTGACGACTCCGGACGTGATGGCTCAGGAAGACCTGTTGATCGCTAAGGTCGACTCCGTCTTGAAACTGCGTCGTGAAACGGAACGTGAACACGCTTTGAAGGCTGGTCTTCCGGCTGATGAAGCGGGTAACATCATTATCCAGATCGACAAGAACATCCCTTATGATGTCATGTACAAGGTGATGGCAACGTGCGGCTTCTCTGGCTACACGAACATTGCCTTCGCAGTGAACATGAAGAACGGCGGGGAGGAATAATCATGGCAAAAACGAAAAAGCAACCAGTAGATCCGTTTGTTGCTTCCTTGATGCCGGAATCCGACAAACGCTTTGCGGGTGTCGCATTGATTTCTCTTGTTGTCGCTCTTTCTGTATCTCTTTGGGCGTCTATGTATGAAGCCGTGGTTGACGAAGTTATCTTCGAAGAAACCGCTGCCGAAGAACTCACGACGACCATGAAGATCGAAGAGAAGAAGGAAGAGAAGAAGGAAGAAAAGAAGAAAGAAGAACCGAAGAAGCCTCGTAAGAAGGCTGGTGGTGGCGGTAAGCCGCGCGGAAAGGGTCAGCCGAATGCTCCTCAGACCCGTGGCGTGCTGAAGCTCCTCACCGCTCAGACTACGAAGTCCAACTACGCCGCTTATGACCTGATGAAGGACCAGAAGTTCTCTAAGGACATCAACAAGGTGTTGAAGGACGTGGCTGGCCTCCAGACGACGGGTAAGACCGTTCTCGGCGGTCGTCGCGGTAAGGCTGACGGTGGCTTCAACGAAGGTTACGCAGAAGGTGGTTCCGGTGGTATCGGTGACGGTCTCGGAAGCCTCCTCGGCGGTGGCGGCGGTGGCATTGCTACCCGCTCCAAGGGAACGATCAAGACTCCGTCTGCCCGTGACATTGACATGGGTGCAGGTGGTGGCTCTCGTTCTGCTGCAGACATCATGAAGGTTGTCCGTCAGCGTACGCCGGGTCTGCGTCACATCTACAACAAGTACTTGAAGAAGCAGCCGGGATTTGCCGGTAAGGTGACGCTCCGCTTCACCATTGCTCCGGGTGGCGATATCATCTCCATCTCCATTGCATCCTCGACCACCGGTTACGGTGAATTCGACAATGCAGTGAAGAATACGGTGAAGCGCTGGACCTTCAGCAAGGTTAAGTCGGGCAACACCACGGTAACGATTCCGTTCACCTTCTCTGAATAATTCGTTATTCAAGCATGACAAAAGGACTGGAAACACCTGTTTCCAGCCCTTTTTGTTTATTTTTTGCTTGCGAAATTGGCGAAAGCGAATTACTTTTACGAAAAAACAGGAGTTGATTGATGAACATGAGAACTGCTGCTGCGTTGGGATTTACGGTTGGAATTTTGGGCGTAGGTTCTGCGTTTGCTACGTTTGCCCGTGTTGAATCCATGGGCAAGAACACGACGTACATTATGGACGACGTGAGTATCTTTGACAATCCGGCCAATATTAACCTGTATCCGAACTACCTTATCGGCGGTTTTGGTCCTTATTTGAGCGATGTGGAAACGGGAACGAACAAGGACCCGCAGCACCCGACTTTCGGTGGCATCTTCTCGCTGAGCCTTGGCAGTGAAGAATCTCCGGATCCGCGCCTTTCGATTGGCGGTCTCTTTGGCCGTGAAGATGCGCTCCTGTTCCGATTCCTCCCGGATTATTATATCGACGCTAGCGGTAACAAGCACAGCTTGCCGCAGACCGTGACGAACTTTGACGGTTTCCTTGGCGGTACGCTTTCGAACGGTAACGCTCTTGGTTTGCACATCTATATCGCTCACCAGGACGGCGGCTATGAAACGGAAAGCGGCGACTACCAGGTTGATGACGATTCCTATGCTTCCGTGATCCGTGCCGATGGAGGTTTTAACTTCCAGGTGACGAACACGATGGACTGGGAACTCGCTGCGGGTATTGCCCGTGTGCAGTACGGTCCGGAACACAAGAACTTCTTTGACGACGGTGACTTCTCTTACCTCGTCAATTCCCGCGCATTTGTGACTCTCGACGCCATCGACGGTGAACTTGTCCCGGCGATGAACGGTCACTTTATCAAGGCTCCTGGCATCCGTGAAACGCACGCTCAGGCGGGTCTCGGTATTAACGTGGGCTTGGATAGAGGTTTCTTCTGGATGGGCGCAGACTTCGTCTGGAACAAGAAGAAGGCTCATGACTGGAGCATCGATTACGATACCGGTGTTTCGACGTATGACGCTCAGGATGATGAACATTCTTACTGGGATAAGCGCAAGGATATCGGCGGCGTGATCAGCTTCGGTATTGAACGTAACATCTGGTATGATTGGTTCGTGATCCGCGTGGGCGGTCAGAAGTCCATTCTCTACACGGAATGCGATGTGGATTCCCACAATGCAGGCAATAGCGGTATTTGCTCGGACGACGGTACTTTCTTCTCGACAAACCCGATTGGCAACGGCACGATGGATGACCATGTCGGCTGGGGCTTCGGCATTAACATCGAAGAAAAGCTGAAGATCGACGTGACGATCGCAGAAGACCTTCTCTTCCGCAATCCGTTCCAGGGTGAAGGCCGTTGGTTCTCCCGTTTGGACGCCACTTACTCCTTCTAAGAAAAACGCCTGATTTTGAAAAGAGCGCTGTTCGTTTGAAACGGCGCTTTTTTATATTTAAAACATGCGAAAATGGTTGTTGATTTTGTTCCCGTGCTTGCTCTTTTTAGGTTGCTCGGAACCGCAAGAAAATATCGAGGCGAAACTCTCTGCATACTTGCAGGATGATTTGAAGTTTATGGTGGCGCAGACGCTCAAGGCGAGCAACGACAAGAGCGCCTTACTGGACTCCCCGTATTTTAAGATCCGCGATCTGCGCTTCTTTGACAAGGAACATTCCAAGATGTATTCCGCCTATGCGAATGTGGAATTTTTTATCTACCGCGACATCGAAATGTATGAAGAACGAAAGTACCGTTACGACAATCGATTCCTACAATGGGACCGCTATTTGAAACGGTGGCATTTTGGTGCAGATGTGGATAAAAATTGAATATCTTGTCACTTTTTTATGCTATATTTTTTAGCAAAAAATTAAGAAGGAAATCATACTTTGTTCGGACTTTTCTCTTGCGATATCGGCGTTGATCTTGGAACGGCTAATACCCTTGTTCACGTTGCTGGACAAGGTATTGTCATCAATGAACCTACGGTCGTTGCGATGGACCGTAAAAACGATCGTGTAACCGCGATCGGTGGTGAAGCTAAAAAGATGCTCGGACGTACTCCGGGTGCGAATGTGGCTATCCGCCCGATGAAGGACGGCGTGATTGCGGACTTCCAGTTGGTGGAAATTCTGCTTTCGACGTTCATCAAGCGCGTTCAGAAGTATCCGCTGTTCCTCGTGAAGCCGCGCGTCGTGATCGGCGTTCCTTCGGGCATTACCGAAGTGGAAAAACGCGCTGTGACGGATGCGGCTCGCATGGCTGGCGCAAAGGAAGTTCACCTGGTGCATGAACCGATGGCTGCGGCTGTCGGTATGGGCATCCCGGTAGATGGTCCTGCAGGCAATATGATTGTCGATATCGGCGGTGGTACGTCGGATATCGCTGTGATCGCTTTGAACGGCATCGTTTGCAACGCATCGGTGCGCGTCGGCGGTGACGAAATGGATGAAGCGATTGTGAACTATCTCCGTAAGACCTACAACTTGATCGTCGGCGAAAGCACGGCAGAACAGATCAAGTGGGCTATCGGTTCCGCTTATCCGCTGGAAGAAGAATTGACGATGGACGTGAAGGGTGGCGATGTGATGGCTGGCCTTCCGCGTACGATGACGATTACGAGCCAGGAAATTCGCGAAGCTTTGGATGAACCGGTGACAGCGATTGTCGACGCGGTGAAGCAGGCTCTCGCTCTGACTCCTCCGGAACTCTCTGCGGACATTCTCGACCGCGGCATTATCATGTCGGGCGGTGGTTCCAAGCTCCGTGGTTTGGACGCTCGTATCCGCAAGGAAACCGGTCTTTCGGTGAACGTGATCGACGACCCGCTGCTCTGCGTGTGCAAGGGTGCCGCTCGCATTCTCGAAGAACTGGACAAGTTCCGCCCGGTCTTGATTTCTTCCACGATCTAATTTCGACAGTCCCGCTAGAAAATGCAGATTTTCCGTTTTCTTGGAAACGTCCTTTCTAAAGGGCACGGGCTGGTCCTCTTTATCATTTTGCTCTTGGTCGGCTTCGGCATTCGCCATCTGGAAAAAGATGGAAAGGAAACCGTTGTCGCTGGAGCGCTTTCTTCCGTGTACTATCCGGCACAGGTGGTCGTTTCTTCGGTGGACCGCATTCACTCGCTGTCTTATGAAAACGACAATTTGAAGCGTGAAAACGCCCGCTTGAAAATGGAACGCGATAATTTGCGCGAAGGCATTGAGGAAATGCAGCGTTTGCGTGAACTTGTGCATTTTGACAACGTCTGGGATTATTCCATTGTGACGGCGCGCGTAATCGGGAAGAACCCGGGTCGTTTTTTGACGACGTTCGTGGTGAACCGCGGTACGGAACATGGCATTGAAATGAATATGCCGGTCTTTACGACGCATGGGCTTGTCGGACGAATCTCGGCGGTTTCGAATACTCATTCCAAAGTGCAACTTTTGCCGGATCCTTCGCTGCATGTTTCTGTGATGGTGCAGAGAACGCGTGTGGTGGGCTTTTTGGAAGGCGGTTCGGCAAACTACCTGAACGCTTCGATTCCGTCTTATACGGGCGTCCGTGAAGGCGATACGCTGGTGACTTCGGGCATGGGTGGAATTTATCCGAAGGGGATTGGCATCGGTGTAGTCCGTTCGATGCACAAGGGTGATTTGGACGTGGTGACGGAGCTTGAACTTGACCCGTTCCAGAACTTTACGCACCTGGAAGAAGTTTTCATTATGCAGAAGAAACCGGACTGGGTTTTGCAGGAGATGTTGAAAAATGCTGAAGTTCATTAAACATCTCGTTTGCTTTATTATCACGATCGTTTTGCAGACGACGCTCGCTTCGTGGATCAGTTTTTACGGCCAGCAGCCGGACTTCGTTTTGATTTTCATCGTGGTGATGGCGCTTTCGCATGGTCCGGTTTCGGGCATGCTCTGGGGATTCTTTGCGGGATTTTCTGAGGATGTTTTTGCATCGGTCGATTGGCTCGGTGCGCAGACGATTGCTTTTACCTGCGTCGGTTTTGGCGTGGGACAGTTGGAAGAAAGATTCTTGCGTTTGAACTTGGCGACAAAGGTCGCCCTGCTCGGACTTGCATTTATGCTGAATGATTTCGTCTATTACGCTTTGATTGGAATTTCCCAGGAAAGCGTGACGACATTCTTCCTTTCGAAGACGCTGCCGGAATGCATTTACACGATGCTGATCGGTGTTCTTTGCTTCTTCTTGTTGAATCGTTTTGACCGCGTGAAGCGTCGCAATGTATAAAGCGCAGAACGAATTGCAAAGCCGCAATTTGAAGTCGCTTGTTTTTATGGCGGCGGTGGCGCTTGTTTTTTCTTGCCTCTCCGTTCGCTTGCTTTATCTGCAGCATGTGCGCTATGAAGAAAACCTGCAGAGTTCCGATGAAAACCGTTTGCGTCGCATTGTTCTGAAAGCGGAACGCGGTTTGATCTATGACCGTAACGGAACGCTTTTGGTGGGGAACCGTCCTTCGTACCAGATCGTGATCAAGCCTGCGGAAATTCGAAAGATGAAGCCGGATGTAAAGGATTCCCTTTTTAAGCGCTTGATCCATTTGAAGGATTCCCAGGGGGAATCGGTTTTTGATTCTGCGGTGGTCGATACGATGTTTCAACGTTCCGCGTGGAAGTCGCACGGGACGCTGCGCATTTTGGAAGATGCGTCGGTGGAACAGGTTTCGATTGTCGAAGAACGTTCGTTTGAATTTCCGGGTGTGACGACGGTGGTGGAATCTCGCCGTTCGTATCCGTATGGAACTTTGGCGGCGCACTTGCTCGGTTACACGGGTGAAATTTCGGATGAGCAGTTGGAGCGTCCGGAATACGCGGGATATTCGTCTGGCGATCGCGTGGGGCAGAAAGGTCTTGAACAGCAGTATGACGGCGAGTTCCGTGGCGAAGACGGCGTGAAGTACGTTCAGGTGGATGCTTACGGCCGTGAAGTGGGAAAGATCGAAGGTATGCAGAATGTGCCTTCGGTTCCGGGCTACGGCATGGTGACGACGATCGATCTGGATATTCAGAAGGCGGCGGAAGAGGCTTTGCCGGATTCCGTGCGCGGGGCTGTCGTCGCGATTGATCCGAGAACGGGTGAAATTCTCGCGATGGTTTCTTCGCCGCGTTTGGACCCGAACATCTTTTCGTTAAAGCGCCGTGAACGCAATAAGGGCTGGGCAAAGGTCGCTTTGGATTCAACGCGCCCGTTGATGAACCGTGCGGTGGCTGGCGTGTATCCGCCGGCTTCCGTGTTTAAGCTGGTGACGTCGGGTGCGGGCCTAGAGCATAAGCTCGTGACGGGACAGACGCATTTGCCGAAACCGTGTACGGGTGGCTTTACATTTGGCGCGCGTTATCAGAAGTGCTGGGGCACGCATGGCAACTTGGATTTGGTGAATGCGCTGCGCCTTTCTTGCGACGTGTATTATTACCAGCTCGGTTTGATGCTCGGCATGGAACGCATCAATGAATTCGGAAATCGTTTTGGTCTGGGTCATAAGCTCGGTGTGGATATTCCGGGTGAAAAGGCGGGCTGGCTTCCGGATTCTGTTTCGTTTAATGCGCGCAACAAGCGGAACGGTTGGCGCTGGGCGCGCGGTTTGATATTGAACCTGTCGATTGGACAGGGACAGCTCGTGACGCCGCTCCAGGAAGCGGTGCTTGCCGGTTCCATTGCGACGGGCAAGGGTGTTTACCGCCCGCATTTGATGAAAGAATTGCGCGACGTGGACGGCAACGTGGTGGGCCGTTACATTCCGGAAAAGATTTTCGAAGGCAATATGAGCGAATCGACGCACAGGACTCTCCTTGCCGGCATGGATTCCGTGGTGAACCATCCGGGTGGAACGGGTAAGCGTGCGGCGCTTCCGGGAATTCGCGTGGGCGGTAAATCCGGTTCGGGCGAATGGAAGAAGGGTGAAAAGACCCATGCGTGGTTCGTTTCGGTTGCTCCGCTTTATGATCCGGAAATCGCGGTGGCGGTAATCCAGGAAGCTCAAGGCGGTGGCGGTTCCAAGTCCGCTCCGGTTTGCCGTAAAGTGATGGAAGCCTATTTTGCCAAGAAGTATCCAAAGGACTCGACGGAGGTAAAGGAATGAGAGGCTCCGGACGTTTTTTGAATAACACGATGAAGATTGACTGGCTCTTTTTGGTGCTGGTCTTTGCGCTGACATCGATTGGCATTACCCTTGTGTATTCGGCGACGGTGAATACGGAACCGATTTGGTACACTTCTCGCTGGTTTAAGCAGATCATTTATTTTGGCGGTGGTTGCCTTTTGGCGGCGGCCTTTGCTTTTGTGCGCATCGATTACTGGCAGCGCTTTGCCTTTCCGCTGTATTTTTTGACAATTGCGGCCTTGGCTTTTGTGGCATTTGGCGGCGGTGACAGCGCGAAGGGGGCTGGCCGTTGGATTGACTTTGGCTTTTTGAAAATCCAGCCGTCGGAATTTGCGAAAATCACCTTTTTGCTTGCGATGTCGAAGTGGCTTTCCGGTCATCGGGTGAACATTTTGAAACCGAAGACTTTTGTGATGCCCGCGTTGATTTTTATTGTGCCGTTTGCCTTGGTGTTAAAGCAGCCCGACTTGAGTACGGCTCTCGTGTTTACGGCGGTGACGATGGTGGGGCTTTATTGGGCGGGTCTTTCGCTGCTCGATCTGTTTTTGCTTGTGAGCCCGGTGGCGTCGGTGATCCTTTCTTATCCGCAGATTCCTTATTCGCAGGTGCTGTGGGGACTTTTGCTTTGCGTTGTGTTCCTCGCGCTCCTTTTCCGTAAGATGCCTAGGAAGTTTATCATTTTGATTCTTTCGCTGAATATCATTTGCGGTTATGCGAGTACGATGGCGTGGAATTCCTTGGAGCATCACCAGCGGGAACGCGTGATGACCTTTGTCGATCCGATGCGCGATCCGCGTGGCGCCGGGTATCAGGTGATCCAGTCGGAAGTGGCGATTGGAAGCGGTGGCATTTTTGGTAAAGGCTTTGGCGAAGGTTCCCAGACAAATCTCGCATTCCTTCCGGAAGAACATACGGACTTTATCTTTAGCGTTCTCGGGGAACAGTTCGGCTTCTTCGGCTGCGTGTTTGTGCTGTTCCTCTACTTTATGTTCCTGTGGCGTGCGATGTCGATTTGCAGGCTGCATCTGGACCCGTTTGTGAATCACGTGGTTTCCGGGGCGTGTACGATCTTTTTCTTCCACATGATGGTGAATGTTTCGATGACGCTCGGGCTGATGCCGGTGACGGGGCTTCCGCTGCCGTTCCTTTCTTACGGTGGATCTTTTATGCTCACCTGTATGATGCTTGTCGGTTTGCTGGTGAACATGCGCTATCAGGGAAGTCAGCTCGAAAGCAATTACGATTAAACGGTTGAAAATTCGCCGAAAATTCTCCATTCCGCATTTTGGAGCGTCTATAGAAGAGGAGCCTTTTGAAAAGGTTCCTTTTTTGATGAGGAGAACGATGCGATTTTGGACCGGAATCTCGAAATTTTTGTTCGGAAATGAATGCCTTGCCTGCAAACGCGGAGGCTTGCCCCTTGACCCGTGGCTTTGCCCGGATTGCAGACAGGAACTGCAAAGGCTCGCCAAGAATCCGCGACGTCCGAATCCGGATACGCTTTGCCTGTACACGATGACGCCTTTGACCAAGGCTTTAGTTCACGGCTTAAAGTACGGCAATATGCCGGGCCTTGCAGGCTATTTGGTAACGACCGCGCTCAAAGAACGGGAGACCTTTGAAACTTTGCAGGAATGGGGAAAAAAGCTCGCTTTTGTGCCGGTCCCACTTCACCCTGCCCGTATGCGGGAAAGAGGCTACAATCAAGCGGAAAAGCTCGCCAAGGCGATTTCGGGACGCATGAACGGAATCGTGGCGCCTGCGCTCGAAAGAAAGACGTTTCGCATTTCGCAGACGACGCTTTCGCGGTCGGAACGTTCGAATAATGTGGCGGGAGCTTTTGGATTGAAAAAGCGTTTCCGTTGGCCGGACGGCAGAATCCCGGTAATCGTCGATGATGTATTTACGACCGGGGCGACGACAACTGCGTGCCTTTATGCTTTTGAAAAAGAAAATTTAGGGGGATTTTCGAAAGTGTGCACGCTTCTTTACGAAGAAAGTGCGACCGCGCGTGTGGATTTTGCGGCAGACTCTGCCATGGAATGGCATGTGTAATTTTTAGCGGAGGAAGAGGGACTCGAACCCCCAAGCCTTACGGCGGCGGTTTTCAAGACCGCTGACTTACCAATTAGCCTATTCCTCCAAAACAAAAGCCCCAGAAAAATCCAGGGCTTTTGAAGAGTGGCACCGGTCAGAATTGAACTGACGACACGCGGATTTTCAGTCCGCTGCTCTACCAACTGAGCTACAGCGCCATCGGGTAAGCCAAAGTTAAATCAAAATGAAAATCCTGTCAAGGGTTTTTTGTTGTAAACCAAAATTTTAGTGTAAAAAGAAGCGCATTCTAGTAAATTTGGAATGTAAATGGGATGGGTATGTTGACCTGGAGATAAAATGAAGCCGATTAAATCCGCCGTTCTGGCTCTGACATTTGGTCTTTTGGCTGCATGCGATGATGCATCCTTGGTTCCGGTAGATGAACTTTCTTCTGCAGACATGCAGGACGAAACTTCTTCGGGTACATCTGGAGACGTTTCCGGTTCTTCGGGCAGCGCGACGTCGGGTTCGTCTGTCAACGGTTCTTCTTCGTCGGGAGCTCTTGCGCAGTCGAGCAGTAGCAGTGAACAGCTCTGCGTTGCTTCGTGGGTTGGAAAATCCGTGGTGACGATTAACGAAATCATGCCGGGCAATGTGAACTGGTATGATGACCTCGGCAAGGATCCAGGTTGGGTTGAACTTTACAACTCGAGTTCGGAACCGGTCGCTTTGAATGGCCTTGCCCTTGTGGAAAATACGGCGCGTCCGCGTAAGTGGGTGGCGGGAAACGATACGATTCCGGCAAACGGCTACCGCATTATTTTTGCTTCGGACCGTGGCCTTGCGGATCCTCCGGCTGGCGTGGATTCCGATTCTTTGCATTACCGTACCCATACGAACTGGAAACTTGAAGATGAAGGCGGTACGCTCTTCTTGGTGAGCGAAAGCTGTGGTATTTTGGATTCTGCAAGTTATCCGGCTTTGGATGCGGGCATTAGCTGGGGCAAGACTTCTTCGGGTTGGCTCTATTTTGCAAAGTCGACTCCGGAAGCAAGCAATGCGAACAGTACGGGTTCTACGGGCTTCGTTTCTTTGCCGGCGTTCGGCCAGAATGCGGGCTTCTATCAGGATTCCGTGGTGATTACGCCTCCGACGACGGACGACGGCTCTACGGTGCGCTGCACGTTCAACGGTTCTGAACCGACGGCTTCGACGGCTGCAATGTCGGAAGCGGTCGTGCTGAAAAAGAGTACGGTGGTCCGTTGCGCCGCTTTCAAGGACGGTTTGATTACGAACAAGATCGTGACGAACACGTACTTTATCGATGAAGAAATCAACAACATGCCGGTCGTTTCGATTAGCGTGGATTCCCAGTTCTTTGAAAACCATTACCTATACACATCTGCAGGTAGTACAAATGGTTATTCGCCGAGTTCGGTGGACCCGAATGATGAAACGCTTTATGCAGACGTGGAATTCCCGGTGCATGTGGAATACTTTGCAAATGGAAGCGCAAGCGATGCGAAGGCTTGGGAAATCGATGCGGGCATTTCTCTGATGGGCGGTTACAGCCGCTTGGAAAAGAAGAAGTCCGTGGCGATTACAATGCGCGAAGAATATCAGGACGGTTGGCTGAAATATCCGCTGTTTGAAACGCGCAGTGAAACGAACAGCAAGTTCAAGGCTTTCAATTTGCGTAACAACGGTAACCGCTTTGTGAGCGACTACATTGCCGATGCTGCAGGCGGTGCAATGCTCGAAGGTTCCGGTGTGGATTACCAGAGAAGTCATCAGGTGATTGTTTTCTATGACGGTGTCTATTGGGGCATTCACGATATGCGTGAACGTTACAACAAGAACTACGTGGAAACGAATTACGGCATTGACGCTTCGAACGTGACGGTCGTGAAGCATTTGAACCAGACGATTACGGCAAGCAACGGCACTTCGGATGAATATCTCGCTTTGCTTGCCTACGTGTCTCAGGCGGACTTTAGCGGTGCAAACAATGAAGCCTACGCTTACGTTCAAACCTTGATGGATGTAACGAATTTCGCAAGCTACATGATTGCCGAAATCTTTGACCACAACGGTGACTGGCCGAACAACAACGTGAGAGCTTGGAAGAGCCCGAATACGCTTTGGAAGTTCATGGTTTATGATTTGGATCACGGCTTTGACTGGATGTGGAATGTGGCTGGCTTTGGACAGTCGACGAACATGTTCGACTGGGTCAATCAGGGCGGCTATTCTTCGGGCAAGTGCTACAAGAATCCGAACGCTCAATGCTTCCACACCTTCTACGTGAGATTGATGCAGAATCCGGACTTTAAGCGTATGTTCATCAACCGCGCGGCTGTGATGCTCCAGGAATATGTGAACGGCACGAACCTGACGAATGTAATCGATGCGATGGTGGCAACGATTGACGCTGACCAACGGGAAAGAGACCAGGATCTCTTTAAGCAGAGCGAGCGCTACTATTCCAATTCTTGCGGTAACGGCTTTAGCAATTCCGGTTCCTGCATCAAGGAATGGGGCCTAGAACGTGACGCGGTGATGCGTTCGGAATACCGTGAAGAATTTGGACTTTCGAGCGATGTGGAAGTGACAATCGCGGCGACAGGGAACGGTTACGTGACCCTCGACGGCTTTACGCTTCCGAGTCTTTCGAGTTACACCGGAACATTCTTCGGTGGAAACGCGATGCTCTTGACTGCAGTTCCTTCGGGAACGGGTAAGTTCGTCGCATGGGAAGACGGTTCTACGGATAATCCGCGCTTGGTGATGCCGCAGAGCGGTGCTTCTTATATCGCGCAATTTAACTAAGACAGTCGAAGCCTTTAGAAATCCATGCCCGGAATTTTTCTAGATTCTGGGCATGTTTTCTCCTGTGCGTAAAATGTTCGACGATATTTCGAAACGCTATGATTTTTTGAATCATACGCTGAGCTGCTTTCAAGACATTTTATGGAGAAAGGCGTGTTGCCGCGAACTCAAAAAACGCGGTGCAGGAAAACGCCTTTTGGACCTTTGCGGTGGCACGGGAGATTTTGCCGTAGAATTTGAACGTATTGTGGGAAAACCGACGCAGGCGATCCTTGGCGATTTTTCGTTCGGAATGCTTCAGCATGCGAAGGGAAAGAAAACCTCCGCTAAGCCTGTGCAGCTCGATGCGATGCAGATGCCTTTTTTGGACAACACTTTTGATGTGGTGTTGAACGGCTTTGGCATGCGCAATTTGCCGAATGCGGAAGGGGGACTTGTGGAATCTTGCCGCGTCCTCGTTCCGGGCGGATACCTGATGGTGCTTGAATTCTTTTCGCCGCGGCAGGCTTTTAACCGCTTCTTTTACAAGCGGCTTGCGCCTCTTTTTATTCCGCTGCTCGGGGCAATCTTTAGCGGGAAGCGCGATGCGTATGAATATTTGGTCAATTCCATTTTGCGCTTTTTGCCGGTAAAGGATTTTTGCGCTCTCGCAGAAGAAAAAGGCTTTGACGTTGTGTCGGTGAAGCCATGCTTCTTTGGTATTGCATACCGTGTCCTTTTGCAGAAAAAGGCTTTGGCATGAGCCGTTTCTTGCTAGGCGTTACAGGCGCTTCGGGCGCGATCTATGCGGCAAGAACGTTGCATTATTTGCAAAAGGCTGGGCATTCTGTTTCGCTGATGCTGACGGATGCGGGGAAAGAAGTCGCCGAGTTTGAAGGTCAGATGGCGGCGCTTTCGAAAGCCGACGAAATTTTGAATGTGAAGGATTTTTTTGCGAGCTGCGCTAGCGGAAGTTCCGCGTTTGCGGGGATGGTCGTGGTGCCGTGTTCCATGGGAACGCTCGGAAAAATGGCGAACGGCATTGCGGATAATCTGCTGACCCGTGCTGCGGACGTATGCCTTAAAGAACGTCGAAAGCTGGTCGTTGTTCCGCGGGAAATGCCGTACAATCTGATCCATTTGAAGAATATGGAACAGCTGACGCTTGCCGGTGCAGTCGTGATTCCGGCGAGTCCGCATTTTTACGCAAAGCCTCAGACGATAGAAGACTTGGCGGATACGGTCGTCGCAAAGATTTTGAATCATTTGAATGTTCCGAATACAATTGTCCCAGAATGGGGTTCTAAAAAATGAGTGCTCTTTCGAAGATTGTGGAATACGGTCACATGGTGCGCTTTAGCCATTCGCTTTTTGCGATGCCTTTCGCGATCGGTTCCATGTGGGTGGCGGCGAATGGTTTTCGCGATATGGCGGCTTGGGAAATTGCAAAGCTCGTGCTGCTGATTGTCGGTTGCATGGTGACGGCTCGCAATAGTTCGATGTCGTTCAACCGTCTGGTGGATGCAAAAATCGATGCGGAAAATCCGCGCACGGCAAAGCGTCACCTGGTGACGGGCGCCCTTTCGAAAAAGGCGGTCATCGGTTTTATTGCGGTGAATGCGGTTCTCTTTTGCGCGTTTGCTTGGCTTTTGAATCCGTTGGCGGGAATCTTCTCGTTCCCGGTGCTTTGCGCTCTCGCTTTTTATTCGTACTGGAAGCGCTTTTCTTGGCTTTGCCATTGGTACTTGGGCTTTGCCATTGGAATGAGCCCGCTTGGCGCCTGGATTGCGGTCCGTGGGGAATTCGCCGCGTTCCCAATTTTTTTGATGTTCATTCTGATGCTTTGGATGGGCGGCTTTGACATTATCTATGCGACGCAGGATGAAGAAATCGACAAGAAGCAGGGGCTGCATTCGGTGCCTGCGCGTTTTGGCCGTGCAAAGGCTTTGAAGATTGCCTTGGCGAGCCATTTGGCGATGCTTGCATTATGCGTGATCTTTGGAATTTACTGGCAGATGGGAATCGCCTGGTGGAGCGTGTTCGCTTTGATGGCGGTCGCGATCCTTTACATTCACCTGTTCCGCAAATCCGATGATCTGGATGCGATGAACCGGGACTTCTTTTTGGCGAATGTGGGCATCAGTGTCCTGGTGATGCTTGGACTGGTCGTGTGGATTCTTTTGGGAGGAGACGTCAATGCGTTACGATGATAAGCGCAAAGTTTGCCAGCGCACCGCGATTTGGATTGCGCTCTTAGCCCTGATCGATGTACTCGGGATTGAATTCGGATTTATTCCGGAAGAATCGGCGAATAAGGCGCTGAACGTTTTTATCGTTCTGCTTGCAATCGCTCTCGCCGGGAACTTTTATTTTAAGAATAAGCAGGACCGTTAAGGCTTTAAGCGGGTCGCTTAAATTTCAAGGTCGCCTGTGTAACGGCTGATGATAGAGCCGTCCGTTTTGCGGAATAGCAGGCTTCCGTCTTCGTTGATGTCGAGGATCGTGCCTTCGACGACATCTTTTCCTTCGACCATTCTTGCGGAATGCCCAATAAATTGGTCCATTTTACGCCATTCCGCAATCCACGGCGCAACGCCTTGGACGTGTGCAATCTCAATCGCTTCTTCGAGCTTTTGAAGGATTTCTTGCAGTAAAACTTCGCGGTTCAGAGGCTTGCCCAAAATCAGTCGAAGGCTTGTCACGGGACGTTCGATTTCGCCCAAATCTTCTGCAGTCGCATTCACATCGATTCCGATGCCCGTCGTGAGAATCTTCTTTCCGTCTTTCACGAGAATTTCCGAAATCATGCCGCAAAACTTTTTCCTTTCGCAAAGAATGTCGTTAGGCCATTTGACGCTCGCGTTCACCCCGATCGTTCTAAAAACCTGGGCGAGGGAAATCGCGGTAATCTGCATCAGCTGCGGGTACTGCTGCGGTAAAAAACCTTCGAGCGAATAGAGAATGTTGAAGTAGAGATTTTTTCCTTCGGGCGAAAGCCAGGTGCGTTCATGTCTGCCGCGACCGTTCGACTGCGAATCGGCCACCAGAACGTCGCCGACGTCGAATTCCGAAATGTTTTCCTTGCTGTAGCGGTGAGTGCTTGTCAGTTTGGAGTAGAGATGGGCTTTTCGGTTTGCAAAACCGGTGATTTCCCATTCGGAGAAAGGACGTTCTACGGAAAAAATATCATTCATATGCGCAATAATAATTTTAATTTCAAAGAGAGATCAGTAAGAAAGGAAGATTCATGGATCTGTTGAATTTTTTGAACGATTCTGTAACGCCTTGGCATGCGGCGGCAAATTTGGCAAAGGAACTGCAATCGCAGGGATTTGTAGAGCTTTTGGAAGCCGAGCCTTGGGAACTTTCTCTGAACAGCGCTTATTTTGTAAAGCGCGGCGCGGCGATTTTCGCTTTTCGCACACCGTGTAAATGGACTTCGGAAACGCGCTTCCGTTTGACTTCGGCGCATACGGATTTTCCGGCTTTAAAAATCACGCCGAATCCTGACAAAAATGTGGCGGGATTCCATTTGATTCATCCGGAAGTTTACGGCGGAGCCCTGATCAATACTTGGTTCGATCGCGACTTGGGAATTGCGGGCATTGCCATGGTGCAGAATCGGGATAAACTGGAAAAACGGCTTGTGCGGATGAGTACGCTTTGTCGAGTGCCCGAACTTGCGATTCATTTGAACCGCGGCGTAAACGATACCGGATTCCAGGTGAATCCGCAGAACCATTTGAACGCCTGCTTGAGCGGCTCCGCTTCCAAGCTTTTTGTGACGAGCCTTGAAGAAGAAGTCGGCGCGAAAATCATCGACTTTGAAATGCAACTTTTTGATGCTCAACCTGCAGCGCTTGGCGGTCTTTCGAAGGAATGGATTTACTCGGGACGATTGGACAATTTGCTTTCTTGTGAAGCGATTTTGGACGGTCTTGTTTCGCAGTCGGAAGCTTCGGAACAGGTGCGCGGAGCGTTCTTCTTTGACAATGAAGAAATCGGTTCGGAAACGCGCACCGGTGCAGCGGGAAATTTTGCCGAGGCGATGCTTGAACGTGTGGCGGCAAACGGTGGAATTTCTCACGGGGAAATGCTAGGAAAGCTTTCCGATTCGATTCTGCTTTCGTTGGATGTGGCCCATGCGACGCATCCCGCTTACGTGGAAAAAATGGAACCGAACCATTCGCCGATTCTCGGCAAGGGAATTGTGCTGAAGACGAATGCGAAAAAACGTTATGCGAGCGAAGCGCAGTCGAATGCGGTCGTGAAAATGCTCTGCCTGCAAAATCAGATTCCGTTGCAGACTTTTGTGAGCCGTAACGACATGCCGTGTGGCAGTACCGTGGGACCGCATCTTTCGGCGGAACTCGGAATTCCGACGGTCGATTTGGGCGAGGCGATTCTTTCGATGCACAGCATCCGTGAAATGAGTGCTGTTGCCGATCACGATGGAATGCGAAAATTGATGCATGTTTTTTACCAGGCGTAATCGAAGCTCTTCTGAAAAGCCGCTCCGAATTTGTCGGGGCGGTTTTCTATTTTTATGGGCATGAGAATTGTTTTTATGGGTACGCCGGATTTCGCGGCACATTTTTTGGATCATTTAAGCAAAGGCCCGCATGAAGTGGTGGCTGTGGTGACGCAGCCCGATCGCCCGGTGGGACGTGGACGTGTTTTAACGGCTCCTCCGGTGAAGAACAAGGCTTTGGAACTTGGACTTCCTGTTTTGCAGCCGGTTTCGGTGAAGGAAGAATCTTTCGCTCTGGATTTGGAACGTTACAAGGCGGACCTTTTTGTGGTCGTTGCATTTTCCATTTTGCCGAAGCGCGTGCTTGGCTGTGCCAAGTTTGGCGCGGTGAATGTGCATGGCAGCTTGCTTCCGAAATACCGTGGTGCGGCGCCTGTGCAGTGGGCGATCGCCAGTGGCGACGCAAAGACTGGTGTTAGCGTCTTTTTGCTCGACGAAAAAATGGACCATGGTCCGCTCCTCGAACAGCGTGAATTCCCAATTGAACTTTTCGACACGTCGGAAGATGTACTGAACAAGATGGTGGAACCGGGCTGTGAAGCTTTGGACAAGGCGCTCGACCGCATCGCATACGGCAATATCGAAGAGCTCCCGCCGCAGGAACATGAAAAGGCTTCCCCCGCTCCGAAGCTCAAAAAGGATGACGGCAAAATCGACTTTAACCTGTCGGCTCTTGAAATTCACAACCGTATCCGCGCCTTTTATCCGTGGCCGGGTGGATTCTGCTCGTTCAACGGAAAGACCGCTTACTTCCGCAAAACGATTCCGCATCACAGCACCTGGCTGAATCCGGGCGAAGCCCGCGGCGACAAAGAAAAGCTTTATGTGGGAACCTCGAACGGGGTCCTCGAAGTGACAGAAATTCAGCTCGAAGGAAAGCGCGCCATGCCGGCGGCTGACTTCCTCCGCGGAATTCAAAAGAAGGATAAGGATAACCTGTGCTTCAAGACGATAGCTTAAAGGAACGCCTTTCGGCGCTTTATGCTCTGATCGATTGGATCAAGAACGGAACCCTGTTGCGGGAGCATGCTCTTTCGCCGTTTGCGAAAGAACTCGCCCTGGGCGTGTGCAGACGCCATTTGCGTCTGCAGCATGCGATTAAAAAGAATGTCCATCGGATGCCGAGTGTGGAAGTGCAGTGCGTTCTGGAAATGGGCATTTACCAGATCTTCTTTATGAACGTGCCGAGCCATGCCGCGGTGGATTCAAGTGCGGAACTCGCTCGGCGTGCAAGCCTTGGCGAAGGTTCTGTGAAGCTTGTGAACGGAGTTTTGCGTGGTCTCGAAAGAGATGGCTTGCCCGCACTTCCGGCGCAGAACGTGCAACGCATCAGCATTGAATATTCCCTTCCGGAATGGATCGTCCGTCGCCTGCTCGACTGCTACGGTTCTGCCCATGCAGAAGAATTTGCGAAGGAAACGGTGGAACGTCCGAGTCAGTGGATCCGTGTGAACACGCAGAAAATTTCCGCTGCGGATTTGAAAGAAAAGTTGATGCTTTCGGGCCGCATTTACAAGGATCGTTATCTGGAAGTGATCGAAGGCGCAAATGAACCGCACCTCGGTGAACTTTTGAAGAGCGCTTCCTTTGAAAAGGGACTGTTCTCGGTACAGAATCCGGCTGCTTACGAAGTCGCTCGCCTGTTGAACGTGGAAGAAGGCATGTCTGTTTGGGACGCTTGTGCGGCTCCGGGCGGAAAGTCCGCGCTCCTTGCCGAAGACAATCCGACGGCGAAGATTTTAGCTTCGGACGCTTCGGAAGAACGTTTGCGCCCGATGGTTGACTTGGCGAAGCGTTTAAAAATTTCCAATGTGGAAGTGCAGACGGTCGATGCGACGAAGTCCGAGTTTGTGGAAAAGTTTGACCGTGTGCTGCTCGACGTTCCGTGCAGCAACCTGGGTGTTCTTTCCCGTCGTCCGGAAGTCAAGTACCGTTTGACGCAAAACGACTTGAAGGAACTGCCGAAGCTCCAGTTTGAAATTTTGGAAGCTTCGAGCGCCGCGGTGAAAAAGGGCGGCGAACTGGTTTACGCCACCTGTAGCCCGGACCGTGCCGAAACCGACAAGGTCGTGCAGAAGTTCTTAGAAAAACACCCCGATTTCGAAAAGAAAGAAGCGATTCACATCGGCCAGAATGCCTTTGGACTGGATCACTTCTTTGCTGCATCCCTTCGGAGAAAATCATGAAAAAAATTCTAATCGCCGTAATGCTTGCCTTGGCAACGCTCTGGGCTGGGGAAGATTCGACGTCTGTCGAATTTGACCATGTTTCGCTTGCTGTAGAAGGTGGCGCTTTGTATTTGCTCGATGACGCCAATCGGAATCTGGACGATTCCTATTACGGCCTTTTAGAATTAAACTACACGTATTTTCAAAGCTTGATCGGCGTCGTGCAATTTGGTTATTCGTATTTGACGACGAAGGGCGATGTGGATTATGCTGGGATCCATCAGTTCAATGGACGTGTCGGTGTGGATTATCCGTTGCCGTTCGTGAAGCCGGTGGCTTTTGGCGCAGGCTTTAGCTGTGTGTGGATGCGTGCCGATGACGAAGGCGGTAATGTGGCGAACTCGTCGCTTGCTGACAATGAATCGGAATTTGGATTCTACGCCCGTTTGAATTTGCCGATTGTGACTTGGGATGCTTGGCGTGTGGGTGCGAAGATTTATTTCGAAACGCTCTGGACCGCGCCTGAAAATTCCGAGACAGCGTGGTTTGGATTTTATCTGCAACGGAATCTTTGGTAGGAGACTCGCATGATCAAGCAAATGAAATTTTGGATGATGCTCTGTGCTCTGATGGGAACTTCCGCTTTTGCAGAAGTGGCGCCTGAGACCGAAGGCATGCAGGAT
>JAILDK010000032.1 GCA_024689485.1 Fibrobacter sp. | reverse complement strand
TGCTGCTGTTGCTGTGGTTGCTGTTGCCGGGGCTGCTGTTGTTGTGGTGGTTGCTGCTGTTCAGCCTGTACTCCAGCTTGTGCGGGCTTCTTCTTCTTTTTCTTTTTCTTCGAACGGTCAAAGCGGGCTATGTTCTCCTGGGTAGCCAGGTCGACAGGTCCTTGGGGCTTGTTCTTCTTGCCGTCTTCTACCAGCGTGTCGGGCTTTTCTCCCCTGCGGTTCATCTCAATGATCTGCTTGGCACGCTCGGACGTGATGGTTTCCAGGTTGGCGGCTATGTTCTTGTCCGTCGAGTAGGTGATGAGACCGGCCAGGATGTCGGCCTTGAAGTAGAAGTAGTCGCTGTCCTGCGTCTGCAGCATGATCTCTCGCGAAGGCAGTTTCCGGCTGGCTTCCACGTAGTTGTCGGCCTCGTAGTTCAGACAGCACTTCAGTTTGGCACACATGCCGGCCAGCTTCTGCGGGTTCAGCGAGATATCCTGGAAACGGGCTGCTGAGGTACCTACCGACACGAAGTTCTTCATCCAGGTGGCACAGCACAGCTCGCGTCCGCAGGGACCTGTACCGCCTATGCGGCCAGCCTCCTGTCGGGCACCTATCTGCTTCATCTCTATGCGTACGTGGAAGGTGGCGGCCAGGTCCTTGATGAGCTGGCGGAAGTCCACGCGTCCGTCGGCAATATAGTAGAAGATGGCTTTGTTGCAGTCGCCCTGGTACTCCACGTCGCCTATCTTCATGTCCAGTCCCAGGTTCTTGGCTATCTGGCGACTTTCTATCATCGTAGCATGCTCGCGCGACTTTGCCTCCTGGTATTTCTCCATGTCCACCGGACGGGCTATGCGGTAGATGCGGCGTATCTCCTCACTGCTCTTCAGGTTGGCTTTCTTCACTTGTATGCTGGCCAGCCGTCCGGTCAGCGTCACTACACCGATGTCGTGACCGGGGTTAGCTTCCACGGCCACGACATCGCCTTTCTTCAGTTCCAGGTTGTTTACATTGTGGTAGTATCCTTTGCGGGTATGTTTAAACTGAACCTCTACCAGGTCAGTGTCCTTGGCATTGCCGGGTACGTCGGCCAGCCAGTCGTAGGTGTTCAGCTGACGGTCCTGCCGGCCCACGGCCTCATGGCACAGTCCGCGGTCGCAGCCGGTCTTGAAGGGATATTCTTTAATCTTGTCCATATATGTCTTTTTTCTTATTTTTGAATCAGTAGTACAATCATTTGCAGTGCCAGGTCGAAGAACACAATCTTGCCGTTGGCGTTCTGACCGATGTCGCGGATGGCTTTGTTGGCCAGGTCCGTGATGGGCAGTATGTTGGCCTCGTTGATGAAGCGGGCGAAGTTCGTGGCGAACTCCTCCTCGCGCTGGGTCATGTAGCACAGCTCCTGCCGCCCGAAGTTGAACATGAAGTTCTCGCGAATCAGTCTGAGGAAGTACTCCAGGAAGCGCTTCTGACGTTCGCGACCAATCGTTGCCATGCGCTCCGACCACCCTTTCAGGTCTTTCACCTTACGCTGGTAGGCCAGTCGCATCAGCGACTGAAACATATCCAGAAACAGCTCGTTCTCCGAGTCCGTGCTCAGCATCTCCAGCGCCTTCAGCCAGCTGCCGTTGGCCATGCGTGTCACGCGCTGAGCCATGTCGTCCGTCAGTCCCCGCTTCTGCTTAAGTGCCTGGCGGATGTCCTCGTCGGCTATCTTCTTCATGTCTATGCGCTGTACGCGACTGCGTATGGTCTCCAACAGCTTGTCGGGCTCTTCGCAAACCATGATGAATACCGTCTGTGACGGTGGCTCCTCCAGCAGTTTCAGTATCTTGTTCGCACATTCTATGTTCATGCGCTCAGGCAGCCAGACCACACTGACCTTATAGCCGCCCTGGCTCGACTTCAGCGACAGCTTGCGTATCAGGTCGTCGCTCTCGCCGGCCGTGATGATGGCCTGTTGATTCTCGCCACCCATCTGTTCCAGCCATTCATTCATGGTGAAGTAGGGTCCTGCCGTGATCAGCTCGTGCCACTCGCTGGCAAAGTCGTCGCTGACGGGTTTGTGGTCGCTACCCATCGATGGCAGTTTGATGGTAGGGTAGGTGAAGTGCAGGTCGGGATGCTCCAGCTTGCGCAGCATCGCCTCGTCGTTCATCGTCCTGGACAGCAGCAACTTGGCAAAGCCCACAGCTACCGCCAGCTTGCCGCACCCTGTAGGACCGCACAGCATCAGTGCATGTGGCAGACGGCTTTCCTTCACCATCTGCATCAGCCGCTCCTGCGCCTCCCGTTGTCCTATCACCTGTTCAAAACAGTCCATTTGCCTACAAAATTACGAATAAGTGAGGAGAAAACCAAATTTTATTTGAGTTTTCTCGAACGTAAGTAATTTCGAGGCGCATCTCGAGTGCAGAGTTTACTTCGAGTGCAGAGCTTACTTCGAGTGCAGAGCTTACTTCGAGTGCAGAGGGCAGAGTGCTGAGTTCAGAGTTAAGAGATGGAAACTATACAAGATAAGGTAAAGGAGATTAAGCAATCGTTTCGCCAGATGATGGATGGAACGGTAGCACAGTCTATGCGCAATAAAGGGGCCGACTATAAGTTGAACTGGGGTGCAACACTTCCCAGGCTGCGCGAACAGGCTGCTGAGATAGGTAAAGACTACGACCTGGCTATAGCCTTGTGGAAGGAGGATGTGCGTGAATGCAAGATACTGGCCACCCTGTTGATGCCTGCCGATGAGATGTTGCCAGGGGTTTGTGATATCTGGATGGAGCAGATGCCGTCCCAGGAGATAGCTGAACAGACCTCTTTTAACTTATGGCAGTATTTACCTTATGCACCAGAAAAAGCTTTTCAGTGGATTGCCAGCGAGAAAGAGTATTACCAGCTTTGCGGTTTTCATGTTCTTACGCGGCTCTTCATGAATAAACAAGAACCAAATGATCGAGGTATCAATGAATTCTTAGACCAGGCCATTTCTGCTCTCCAAGGCCCTTTCCTCTCTGTACGAAAGGCGGCCATGCAAAGTGTTATTCGATTTACAGAACTAGGGCTACTCTACGAAAGAATGGCAAAAAGTGCACTGAATAACATCAATTTAGAACTTTTTTAAATTATTATTGCGGTATTCTGAAGAAAAAGTAGTAATTTTGTGCGGTTTAAAACCATTTAGCCACATAAAATGAAAGAAAACGTAAAAGTAACTGTCAGGAACATCCTGACAAACTACTTGGAACAAAACAGTCTTCGCAAGACGCCTGAGCGATATGCTATTCTGGATGCTGTGTACAGCATGGCGGGGCATTTCACATTAGACGAATTGGGTGACAAGTTGAACGAAGAAGAAAAGTTTCCTGTGAGTAGGGCAACCTTGTATAATACCCTCAAGCTCTTTATGGAGTTGCGACTGGTCATACGCCATCGCTTTCAAGGGTCTACCAAATACGAGGCGTGCTACGACAACAACAGTCACAGTCACCAGATATGTACTGTCTGTGGTAAGGTGACAGAGTTTAAGTCTCAGAAAATTAACGATGCTATAGCGAGCCAACATCTTCGTCGTTTCCGCAAGGATGGCTTCTCACTCTACATCTATGGAATCTGTAGCACGTGTCAGGCACAAATCACGAAACAGGCTTCGAAGCGCAAAGAGTTAAAAAATCAGTAATAATAACACAATCACAAATGAATCAAGGTAAAGTTGATGTCCTGCTTGGTTTACAGTGGGGCGACGAAGGAAAGGGAAAGGTGGTCGATGTATTGACTCCTCAGTATGATGTGATAGCTCGTTTTCAGGGTGGTCCCAATGCTGGTCATACTTTGGAGTTCGAAGGTCAGAAGTATGTACTTCGTTCCATTCCCTCAGGTATCTTTCAGGGTGGCAAGGTAAACATCATCGGTAACGGCGTTGTATTGGCTCCTGATCTCTTTATGGACGAAGCAATGTCATTAGAGGCGAGTGGTCATGAACTGAAGGAACGTCTTCATATTTCAAAGAAAGCTCATCTCATCATGCCTACACACCGCGTGTTGGATGCTGCCTACGAAGCCCAGAAAGGCAAGAACAAGGTAGGAACCACAGGTAAGGGCATTGGTCCGACTTATACTGACAAGATTAGCCGTAATGGTCTGCGAGTAGGTGATATCCTCGAAGGTTTTGAAGAGAAGTATGCTGCTCATAAGGCTCGTCATGAGGCCATCTTGAAATCGCTTAACTTTGACTATAATATTGATGAGGTAGAGAAGAAGTGGTTGCAGGGCATCGAGTATCTGCGCCAATTCCACTTGGTAGACTCAGAGCACGAGATCAACAAAGTGCTTCGCTCCGGCAAGAGTATTCTTTGCGAAGGAGCACAGGGCACCATGCTCGATGTAGATTTTGGTAGCTATCCCTTTGTGACCTCTTCCAACACGATATGTGCGGGTGCATGTACCGGACTGGGTATTGGTCCCAACAAGATAGGTGAGGTCTATGGCATCATGAAAGCCTATTGTACCCGTGTGGGTGCAGGACCTTTCCCCACTGAACTCTTTGACGAGACAGGTAAGAAGATTCGCGACTTGGGTCATGAGTATGGTGCTGTGACAGGCCGTGAGCGTCGTTGTGGTTGGGTAGACTTGGTCGCACTGCGTTATAGCATTATGGTCAATGGCGTCACCCAGCTCATCATGATGAAGAGCGATGTGTTGGATGACTTCGACACGATTAAGGCTTGTACTGCCTACAAGGTCAACGGTGAACTGACGCGTGACTTCCCCTACGACATTGAGAAGGGCATAGAACCCATCTATGAGGAACTGCCAGGATGGAAGACGGACATGACTCAGTTTACATCGGAAGATCAGTTCCCCAAGCAGTTCTCAGACTATATCAAATTCTTGGAGAAGGAGTTGGAGACACCTATTAAGATTATCAGCATTGGTCCTGACCGTGCTCAAACCATCGTACGCAAATAACAGTAATGGCACAGAAACCCAGTATACCTAAAGGAACCCGCGACTTTGGCCCCATTGAAATGGCTAAGCGCAACTATATCTTTAACACCATTCGTGAGGTGTATGCACTATATGGTTTTCAGCAGATAGAAACACCTGCAATGGAAACCCTGCAGACGCTGATGGGAAAGTATGGAGAAGAGGGTGACAAACTGCTCTTCAAGGTGCTGAACTCTGGTGACTGCCTAGCAAAAGTATCTGATGAGGAACTACAGGAGCGCAACGCATTGCATTTGGCTTCTAAGATGTGTGAAAAGGGACTGCGCTATGACCTTACTGTACCCTTTGCCCGCTATGTGGTGATGCATCGTGAGGAACTCCAACTGCCATTCAAGCGTTACCAGATACAACCTGTCTGGCGTGCTGACCGTCCACAGAAAGGACGCTATCGTGAGTTCTATCAGTGCGATGCTGATGTAGTGGGCTCTGACTCACTGCTGAACGAAGTGGAACTGATGCAGATTGTTGATACCGTGTTCTCTCGTTTTGGCATTCGAGTACAGATCAAGATAAACAATCGTAAGATACTTTCTGGCATTGCGGAAGTGATTGGTGCAGCAGACAAAATCGTTGACATCACGGTGGCCATAGACAAGCTGGACAAGATAGGCATCGACAATGTCAATGAAGAGCTGCGGAACGACGGACTCAGCGAAGAGCAGATCCAGAAGTTGCAGCCTATCATTATGCTGAGTGGTACCAACGATGAGAAACTCTCAACGATAGCAGAGGTTCTGAAAACCAGTGAAACAGGACTGAAGGGCGTGGATGAGCTTCGCTTTATCCTTGACACGCTGAAGACCATAGGACTGAAGAATGAAATACAACTTGATCTGACCTTAGCCCGTGGCCTGAACTATTACACGGGTGCCATCTTTGAGGTCAAGGCTTTGGACGTTCAGATTGGCAGTATTACCGGTGGTGGGCGTTATGACAATCTGACGGGTATCTTCGGTATGCCAGGACTTTCAGGTGTTGGCATCTCGTTTGGTGCTGACCGCATTTATGATGTGCTGAACCAACTCGATTTATATCCCAAAGATTCTGTTACGACTACTCAGGTGCTCTTCATCAATTTTGGAGAGAAGGAAACGGCTTATTGTATGCCCGTCATCAGCAAGGTTCGTGCTTGTGGCATCCGTGCGGAAATCTTTCCGGATGCGGCCAAGATGAAAAAGCAGATGTCGTATGCCAACGCCAAGCAGATACCCTTTGTGGTTTTAGCTGGTGAGAGCGAGATGAATGAAGGAAAGGTGACGCTGAAAAACATGGAAAGTGGTGAACAGCAGATGCTTACTCCTGATGAACTTGAGAATGCAATCAAGCAGTAAATACGGACTATCACTTAAATAACTTACTCGATATGAAGAAAATTCTGATGGCAGTCTTTGCGCTTCTGGTACTCACCTCGATGACAAACGATAAGGTGACAACCATCTTTGTCATTGGTGACTCTACAGCTGCTAAGAAAGACCTTTCGAATGGGTCGCCTGAGCGTGGCTGGGGCATGGCTCTACAGTGTTATTTTGATGACCAGTACATCCGTGTGGATAATCATGCTGTCAACGGTCGCTCATCGCTCTCGTTTATCAATGAGGGACGCTGGGAGAAGGTTCGCTCCAGCATCAAACCGGGTGACTATGTCATCATACAGTTTGGACATAACGATGAGAAACCTAAGGCCGATCGTCACACAGATCCGGGTTCAACCTTTGACTATAACTTGGCTAAGTTTGTTCGCGAGACGCGTGAACAGGGTGGCATCCCCATCATCATGAACCCTGTAGTACGTCGTAACTTCTTTGTGAAAGCGCCTGAGGTGGCTGATGACGAGGCATTGCGCAACACAACCTTCAAGGACGGTGTGAAGATGGTAGAAGGTGACTCGCTGATTGACACGCACGGACTCTATCGTGTAGCCCCCCGCGATGTGGCACAGCGTATGAACTGCTATTTCGTCGATGCCAATCAAATCACCCATGACCTGGAACAGTCACTGGGTGTGGAAGGTTCTAAGAAGTTGCACATGTGGTACAAGCCCGGTGAACATCCTGCACTACCCAAGGGACGTCAGGACAATACTCATTATAATATCTATGGTGCCCATCAGGTAGCCAGTCGTTTAGCTGATGCGCTTTGTCAGGAGATTCCATTGCTCCAGAAATATCGCACCAACGATAATCCTTGCAAGATGCAAACAGAATAATCTGAACAAAAGCAGCATCCTGTAAATTGGACAAAGAATAAATAGACTTTCTATATGAACAAATCTCGCAGAAATATTTGCGGGATTTGTTTTTTCTCTGTATCTTTGCGAATGAAAATTTTTTTTTGCTAACTAAACAAATACTTTAAGATTATGAAGAAGAAATTTATTTGCGCTGTTTGTGGATATATCTACGAAGGCGATGCTGCACCCGAGATCGATGGAATCGATGCTCGTACCGAGAATCTTCACGCCTTCGTCGGAAAGTGCGCGGGCGATGTTCAGCGGGGTCTGGCCACCGAACTGCACGATCACGCCAGCCGGCTTTTCCTTGTGGTAAATCTGGAGCACGTCTTCGAGGCTGACCGGTTCGAAGTAGAGCTTGTCGCTCGTATCGTAGTCGGTAGAAACCGTTTCCGGGTTGCAGTTCACCATGATGGTTTCGTAACCCATTTCGCGGAGAGCCATGGCAGCGTGGCAGCAGCAATAGTCGAATTCGATACCCTGACCGATTCTGTTCGGGCCACCGCCAAGGATCATGATCTTCTTCGCGTTCGAAGAAGCGGTAGATTCGTCCTTCGCGTTGTAGGTGCTGTAATAGTAGTAGGTATCTTCCTTGCCGCTGACCGGAACCGCGCACCAGCCTTCGACCATGCCGAGCTCGATACGCTTCTTGCGCACATCCTTTTCGCGGAGGCCGAGAATCTTTGCGAGATACTTATCGCTGAAGCCGTCCTTCTTCGCCTGGATGAGGAGTTCATCCTTCGGCATCATGCCCGGGGTCTTGAGCATTTCTTCTTCGAGCTGAACAAGTTCGCGCATCTGCTGCACGAAATAAGCCTTTTCGTAGGTGGCGGCGAAGATTTCTTCGTCGGTAGCGCCCTTGCGGAGAGCTTCGTACATCTGGAAGTGACGTTCGGAGCTTGCAGTGCGCATCATGTTCAAAAGTTCTTCCTTGGACTTCTTGTTGAAATCCTTGGCAAAGCCGAGACCTGCACGACCGTTTTCGAGACCACGGATAGCCTTCTGGAGGGTTTCCTTGTAAGTCTTGCCGATAGCCATGACTTCGCCCACAGCCTTCATCTGGGTGCCGAGAGCATCTTCAACGCCGCGGAACTTTTCGAAAGCCCAGCGTGCGAACTTGAGAACCACGTAGTCACCGCTCGGGGTGTACTTTTCGAGGCTGCCATCACGCCAGTACGGAATCTGGTCGAGGGTAAGGCCTGCAGCGAGCTTTGCAGAGACAAGAGCAATCGGGAAGCCCGTAGCCTTGGAAGCGAGAGCGGAAGAACGGGAAGTACGCGGGTTGATTTCGATGATCACCACGCGGCCGGTCTTCGGGTCATGGGCGAACTGGACGTTCGTACCGCCGATCACGCCGATGGATTCGACGATCTTGAAAGCCTTTTCCTTCAATTCTTCTTCGAGCTTCTTGTCGATCGTGAGGAACGGAGCGGCGCAGAAGGAGTCACCCGTATGGACGCCGACCGGGTCAATGTTTTCGATGAAGCAGACGGTAATCATCTGGTTCTTCGAGTCACGCACCACTTCGACTTCGAGTTCTTCCCAGCCAAGGATCGATTCTTCGATCAAGCACTGGTGCGTCATGGAAAGTTCAAGACCGTTGCCGCAGATGTTGCGGAGTTCTTCCACGTTGTAGCAGAAGCCGCCGCCGGCACCGCCCATGGTGTAAGCCGGGCGAACCACAACCGGGTAGCCGATTTCGGACACGATCTTTTCGGCTTCTTCCACGGAGTGGCAAATGCCGGAACGCGGAGTGTCGATGCCGAGCTTCTGCATCGTTTCCTTGAAGATTTCACGGTCTTCGCCGCGTTCGATAGCGTCCAGGTTCACGCCGATGACCTTCACGCCGTACTTGTCAAGCACGCCGGCCTTGCTCAGAGCAGAGGCGAGGTTCAAACCGGTCTGACCGCCGAGGTTCGGAAGGAGGGCCTGCGGGCGTTCCTTCGCAATGATCTGTTCCAAGCGCTGAAGATTCAGCGGTTCGATATAGGTGGCATCTGCCATCACCGGGTCCGTCATGATCGTCGCCGGGTTCGAGTTCACGAGCACGACCTTGTAACCCTGTTCACGCAAGGCCTTGCAAGCCTGGGTGCCGGAATAGTCAAATTCGCAAGCCTGGCCAATCACAATCGGGCCAGAACCAATGATAAGAACCTTATCGATACCTTCAATCTTCATATTTCTTGTCTCCGTTATTGCTTAATTAAATCTTTCTCTAATACTGGGTAAAAAAAATGTCGAACCAAAAGGCCCGACATTCAAAAAACAACAATCAATGGTTTTGCAAATGGAAGAAATAGAAACGACCGCGGTGGAATGTTTGCCACCGGTGCACTTGTGCATGGTCGTCGTCATAGCGTTCATCTACTTCTCAATCTCGCAAAAGCTTAAACTTGGCACAATATAGACAAAAATGTGGGGATTTTAAATGGTAAAATTCCAAACTTTACAGAAATGCGTTTTTTATAAACAAAAAAGGCTTTTCGGCGGTAAAACCGAAAAGCCCTGGAGGAAAATTGGGATATCAGGTTACTGAATCACAATTCGCTTCATCAAGGAGACCGAACCGGTCGAAACGCGGACCACGTAGAGACCGTTAGCGACGCCCTGCAGCGAAACGGAGCCGTTCACATTCAAAGCCTTCAACACCGGACGGCCCTGCATATCGAAAAGTTCCACCTTCGCACGGTCTGCGCCGCTCACATAAAGATTCTTATTTTCAAAGCTCATGCCGAGGTTCGAACGCTTGGAAACCTTCTGGATCGGAGAAAGGTCGTCCGGGCAGCCGACAGCGGCAATCTTCGTAATATAGACGCCACTTCCGTTGCTGTTAAAGGTGAGCTGCGTCGGAGCGGCTGCGGAGTCACGCACCGCCTGCAAGTCCACCGTCGCTTCGCTCCAAGTGCCGACTTCTGCCGCACGACCGTACTGCAAGCTGAACCACGGAGAGTTCACGCCCACATTCACATAGTTCGTTTCGGTCTTGCCGCGCATCGTAATGAGCAGGTTTTCGCACTTGGCAAGCACATTCTTCGACACGGCGTCATCCGGAAGCGTGTAAATCGCATGCTGGTAACCGCAGGATTCTTCGCTCTGATCGCAGCCCGCAAGCGGAACATCCATATAGCCCGTCACGCCATCGAGAGCGGTCGAAACAAAGCTCGGCAAGCCCGCGGTCACATCGCCGCTCCAGCTGCCCACCGATTCAGCGCCAGCCGTCGTATAATCCACGATCACATAGGTCGCATTGCCAAAGGTGCTGCCGCCTTCCCATTCAACCGGATCCACGCTGCCGGCAGCGGTCACCGTCGAAGCGTCGTGCGCCTTCAAGGAAGCGACGAGGCTATCGTAAGCCGGCTTCTTCGCAAAGCTCGAATCAAAGATCAAACCGTTGTACTTGCTCTGATCCTTAAGCCAGCTGTACTTGTCGCTGAAGCCCCAAATCACAAAGGCTTCCATGTTTTCCGCTTCGAGGAAGAGGTCCATGAACTGGCGGTACAGATGGCCCTGAGCCTCATAGTCCGCATCGGAAATCGCCGTGCCCAGTGCAAAGCCGATATCGAGTTCCGTAATCTGCATGGTCATGCCAATGCTCTTCAGCTTGGAAGCAAACGTGCGAAGGTTCGACGGCGTCGAAGTATGGGTATTCTGGATATGGGTCTGCGTGCCGATACCCGTGATGTAAATGCCCGCGTTCTTCAAACGGACCGCGATCGAGTCATAGGCGAACTGCGCCTTGGTGCCCGAGCCCATGCCCCATTCGAGGGCGTAATCGTTGTAATAAAGCTTTGCATCCGGATCTGCCTGGTGAGCCCAGACGAATGCGGAGTCGATAAAGTCACGACCGATGTACTGATACCAAACGGAATTTTCCGAACGCCAACCGTGCGTGCCATTGTCGTTGATCGCTTCGTTCACCACGTCCCATTCGCGGATCTTGCCCTTGTAATGGCCAACGACGCTGTCGATGTGGGTCTTCAAAACGCTCAAAAGCGTATCGCGTGCGCTGCCGCCCGCACTCTGCACCTGCTGTGCCAAAGAGCTGACCCAGCTCGGAACCTGGCTGTGCCAAGCGAGAGCGTGACCGCGAACCTGCATGCCGTTTGCAGCCGCATAAGCCATGAGCTTGTCGCCCTTGGTAAAGCTAAAGCTACCACGGCTCGGTTCCGTTGCGTCGAACTTCATTTCGTTTTCTGCAACGACAATATTGAAATTCGCCTTGTGAGTTTCTTCATAAATCGTGGCGTCACTGCCAAGGCTGTTATTGAACCATTCCGAGTTCAAAATGGAGCCGACAAAGCGTCCACGGGCAGCGGCAAGTTCGCTCAGCGTACTGTCTGCCGCAAAAGCTTCCGTTCCACAAAGAAGAGCCGATCCCAAGACGGCTGCTTTCCAAAAATTCATTTTTCTCATCACCTAATCCTTTTCCAGTTTTTTGTCTTTGAAGGTAATGATAAAATTATTTTGAAAAAGCCGATTTTACTAGAGATATTAACGAGTTTTTGTTGTAAAAAAGAACAACGATTCCCCTAAAGTCAGGTCCGAAGCCGCTAAATTCCAAGAATCCGGCGTTCCTGTGCGATAATTCACCGTAATTTGCACGGAATCGTTTGACTGTAAAACACTCTGCGGAACAGTCCAGAAGTTTTCCGCCTCCGTTGCGTACGAGAGTTTTTGTTCCGAATTTTCGGAACTGAGCTTGACCGAAATACTTTCGACCGCATCTTTGGGATTGCGAACCTGGATAATGCTCCAGTAAGCGCTCGCACCTTCCTTGACGAATATGGCGGTCGTATCGCCAAAGACACCGTCTACGCCTTCACAGCTGACGAATTCCCATTCGCCGTAATAGCGTCCGACCTGCATTCCCATGATATCGTAGGCAGGAGCGCCCCCGAGGTCGATTCCGCAATTTTCATCGGGGCATTTATCCGTGATGCGGACGGTGACCGTTTTATAACCTTCGGGAGTGGAAGCTTTGACACGGACGCAACTTCCGCAGGCAAGACCGTTTTGCCACGGGCCTTTGCCGTCTCCGCTTTCAACGTTCACATGGATCGCTGCGTAGTACTGGATGTTCGTTTCGCCGTAGTTGCAAGCGCCGCCTTGGCTGGTTTCTTTGGCGGTCACGGAGCCGTACGTGGTGACGGAACCTTTACCGCCGTTTTCCGTGAGAACAGGCGGCGCGGCCGTGTAGCTGTCACAGCTCGTGCAGACGCCAAGAGAATCCGCGTTGCTGATGCTCGACGAGGACAAAGCTTCCCCTTCGGCAGACGAAGAACTTTCCCCGCAGCCCAAGAGAAGCGCGCCCCAAGCGATGCACAGACCCAAACCCAGTACGCGACGCACAGAACCTACTCCACCCAGTAAAAGTTTTCCCTGCCCGCGGCCACTTCAAAGTGGTACTTTAAAATGCCGCGGTCAATTTCTGCAAAGGAGCCTTCACAGTGAATCGCCACTTCCTTGTCTCGACCTGTGATGAAAAATTCCTGTTTGTTCATCGCCGTCGGCGCAAGCAGAGCCGCTTCGACGCCGCGGACAAACCATTCCGGCGTTCCGCCTTCATAGACGCTCACATCCAAAGCCTTTTTAGACTTGTGAAATTTACCCGGTTTTTCACCATAGCCGAGAACGATGATTCCCGCTGTCGCGGAGCCATCTGCCAGGCGTTCCACCGCTTTACGGCTATACGTTCCACCGATCCACCAAGAATTCAAACCGAGCGTTTGGGCATACAGCGCAACGTCGATTCCGCAGTAGCCAAAAAGTTCGCCGATTCCCGGTTCATCGGGGCCCGAAAGGACTAAGTAATTATTCGCATTCTTCGCAAACAGCAGTCGAAGAATTCCCCACACACCCTGATTATCGTTCGTAACCAATTTCAGATTCAAGCCATATTTTTGATTATTCTCGGCAATACGTGCGTTCAGTTTTTCAACCACGTCGGCGGAGAGAGGCTTTTTCATGAATTTGCGGACGGTATGCCGCAAAGAAATCGCTTCAAGTATATCCATATCCATATTCTTAATCTATGCATTTGAAATTAGAATTGAACAACAATTTTTCTTCTAAATTTTTAAAAAATCATTTTGCGTGTAAGAAAAAATTCCCTCTGCGAGCAAAAATTTCTCGTTTTTGGAGGAGATAGTCAAATCCTTAAAACTAATGTAAATTGAACGAGTCAAAAGGAGAGCACTATGAAAAAAGTATCCCATTTAATATTTGTCACTGCATTTGCCATTTTCGCTACATTCGGCTTTGCCAAAGACGTCGTTCCCTACCTTCCTGTAGACAGTCTCCCGAACGCCCTCGCCTTTTTACCGCCGCCCCCCGACACAAACTCCACGCAGTTCGTCGCCGACATTTCCCAGTACATGTGGGGAAAGGAAATGCGCAAGGATTCCGCACGTGCAGCCCAGGCAATCGCCCAGGCCGCCTACAAGACCGATGACGTTCTCAAACTCTTTAGCGAGCCCTTCGGCATGAAGCTTTCGAAGAAGAAAACCCCAGCCATTTACAACTTCGTTGAACGCGGACACAAGACCATCAAACAGATCGGTTCCGTCGTTAAAAGACATTACCAGCGCAAGAGACCCTTTGACCGCTTCAAAGAACCGACCCTCGTTCCTTCTGCAGAAGAAGAGTTACGAGGCAACGGATCGTATCCGTCTGGACACACCATCGAAGCCTATTCCTTCGCCCTGTTGCTGATCGAAGTGAACCCGGCCGCCCAAGACGCTCTGATGAAGTTCGCCTACGAATGGGGTCAGAGCCGCGTCATTGCAGGTTTCCACTGGCAAAGCGACGTGGACGCGTCCAAGATGCTCGTCCCAGCCGCCTTCGCCCGCATTCAGGGCAACAAGGAATTCCAGGCAGATCTGAAAAAAGCCCGGGAAGAATTCGCTCGTCTTAAGAAATAATTGGAAAATGCAACAAAAAAAGTCCGACTCGTTTGAGCCGGACTTTTCTTTTTCCTGAAAAAATTTATGCGACGGATTCCGCTTTTTTCACCGCAGCTTCGACGTCCATATCGACGTAATCCTGTGCGCTGAACCAGCGACCGCTCTTCTTGTCTTCCAGCAGTACGCCGACGAGTGCGCCCGGGATTACCGATTCCACGGCATTCGGAGCCTTCGGGCCGCCGAGATCCGTGCGGAGCCAACCCGGATCCATCACGTTCATCATCACATCGGTTCCGTTCAATTTGCAGGCGAAGTCCTTCACAAACTTGGTCAAGGCGGCCTTGGCGCAAGCATACGCGGCAAGTTCCGGTTCATTTGCAATACCGCTTGTCGTGAGCTGCATACGGCCAAAACCATTCTGAATCATCTTCGGCAAAAAGTGATAAGCGATCTGGATCGGAGCGTAAAAATTCACCGCCATCGCCTGGTGAAAATCTTCCAGCGTATTCGATGTGTAATCGACAAAATATTTGCTCATCAAACCGGCATTGTTAAAAACCAGTTCCACGTTCAAGCTTGTCGAATCGATTTCCGTGAGCATAGCCGCCACAGACTTGGCATCTTCCAAATTGCATTCCACCGGAAGGGCTTGCACCCCCATTTCGCGAACAATTTTCGCGGTTTCTTCAGAATGCTTGCGGGAACGGCTCTGCAAAATCAGATTTGCACCGAGCGAAGCCATTTTCTTTGCAATTTCACGGCCCACACCGCGAGAAGCACCCGTGATCAAGCACCAACGATTCTGAACATTCAACATAAAAACTCCTCTATATTCTCGAGATTTTACTCTATAAATAAATTTTGGAACGAAAAAGTGCAAATGTTATTCGCACTTCCCCGTTTACAAAAATATCCACCGTTTTTTTAAGCCTTCCCAAGCTCCGTTTTTTCATTTTCAGAGTAATTTAAGATTATGGGAAAATGCAAAAAAAAACTATTCGGAATGACGATTCTGGCAAGTTTCCTTGCCGGCTGTTCCGATAATACCTCAAGCATTAACCCACAAGAAGCAGCGATTATCGCAAGCCAAACGACCGAAAGCGGTTACGACCTCGGTGCTTGTACCGCAGACAAGGTCGGAACAGAAGTGCTTGTTTACGAAGAAATGGCTTACTACATCTGTACCCAAAGCGGAGCCTGGACGCATATTTCCGTCCGAGATTACCTCGCAAGCGACGCCGAGTCCTCTTCAAGCGAAGTTTCTGCCGTAACGCTATCTTCCAGCTCCTCGGAAGAAATTCCGACGGAAGAATCTTCCAGCAGCGGACCTAGCATCGATTCCAGCAGTGAATCTAGCGGAGATTCATCTAACAGTGGCCATTCGGATGTGGAAGCATCTTCGTCGTCAGAAGGAACGATTCTTTCTTCTTCAAGTTCTGCGGTGGAAATTTCCAGCAGCTCCACGGCAAGCGTCGCATATTCCAGTTCAACGATCCCCGAGCTGTTTTTTACTTCGACCGCGAGCGTTCAAAAATGCCCCGTGAGCATATCCGCCTCCAGCTCCATGTTGGACATCACTCCGAACGACTGGGCGGCTCAAGATTCCGCAGGGCATCGTTTGGCAAATGGAGGTGCTTACCTGCGCGTGATCCCCGGTGGATCTTACACGCTGAGCTTTAACAAGACTTCCGGTCACCAGGCTCCTGTTTTGTACTTACAGCAGATTACCACACGGAGCAATCGCAAAACCTATTATGTTCCCGCGGTCGATACTCTCGGTCGCTGGTTCTACAGCTTTACCCTTCCGGAATCCAGAACGAACGCGCTTGCGTCTTACCTCACCGCTCTCTACAACGAAAGCGACTGTTCTTTGTTCGCGGAAGAAACTCCCCAAGTTCACCTGTCGGGCTTTGGAAGTTATTCTTCGCATTTTGAAGTCAATCTGATTATTATGGGAAAGTACATGGGAACGTCGGACGGTTTAAGCGCCGAAGCCTTGGCGGAAGCGTTGGAAAGTCGTTTTAACCTTGCCTTCGCCGGAAGCGATGTCACCGTGGACAAGGTGAACCTGCTCTATTCCACGGACCATCCGACATATGGATCTTCGTTCAGCGAAGACGAACCTTATGTTCTCGCCGCGAGCCTTTACCAGACCGACTACGAACAGGTGAGCAACTGGAGCGGTTACGAAAATTCTCTCGACATTATTCTCGGCTATTACATCAACAAGGAAAATGTTCTAGGCTTCGCTCCGCGCTTTGGCGCTTCGCTCAACGGAAGTACGGGCGGATATTCTTACGTCATCATCGGAACGCATTACAAGAGCGACCTGAGCAGTTCAAAAACCTACAATCAGTCTTCCGATGCGATCGTCGAAACCATCGTGCACGAATCCGGGCATTATCTGGGACTCCGTCACACTTCGTCTTCAATGAACGATATGGCGAACACCATCGACAAATCCAACGTGGAAGACGGTTTAGGCGACACACCTTACTGCGCCGCGGTCAACACCAGCACCGATTACGGCAACTGCGGAGACCGCTACAATTTGATCTTCCCCTATTCCACAGACGGGTATGCGGAAGATTCTTACACGCCGAATCAGCTTGAGCTCATTCAAAAGAACCTCATGCTGATGGAGCACTAGCGCTTTAGAATTTTTCGACCAGGGCGTCAAAGCACTGGCCGCGTACCTTGTAATTCTTGAACAGTCCAAAGCTTGCGCAAGCCGGGGAAAGGAGCACTGCAGAACCTTCTCCAAGAGAGCAAGCGTCTGCAAATGCTTCATCGAGGCCCGGGAAAATCTGCTTTGGCACCGAAACGCCGGCGAGCTTTAACGAATCGAGCATGCGTTCCGCCGTCGCACCGATCAAAGAAATCTTCTTCAAATTCGGGAGCGTCGTCAAAAGCTTTGAAAGTTCCGTAAAATCTGCATTCTTTTCCGAACCGCCCAGGATCAGCGAGAACGGGCGCTTCATGCTCTTGACCGCAGCCATCGTCGCATCCGGGCGGGTCGCGTAAGAGTCGTTGTAAAATTCAATGCCGCGCTTTTCGCCTTTGAATTCCATGCGGAACTGCAAAGCTTCATAAGACTTGAGCGACTGCAAAGCGGTGGCGACATCGGCACCGAGAGCCTTGACCGCAAGGAGGGCCGCAGCCATGTTTTCAAGCTGGTACGCCCCGCGGATTTTACAGTCGGAAAGTTTAAGCGTATAACCGTCAATCGAAAGAGAATCCGGGGTAAAGACCGCATCCGCATCCTTCGAGCCATACGAAAGCTTCTGAGCGCCGCTTTCACGGGCAATCGCCGCCGAAGGAGCCGCATCCTGAATGTACACGCAGTAATCGTTACGCTTTTGCCAGCGCACAAGATTCGCCTTTGCATCGCGGTATTCTTCCACAGACTTGTGCCAGTCCAAATGTTCCGTCGAAACGCGCAGCACAACGCCCACATGCGGCGACGTCGGAAGCGTCATCAGCTGGAACGACGAAAGTTCCAGAATCGAAACGCGGTCTGCGGAATCATCCTGCAAAAGATCGAGAGCGGGAACGCCAAAGTTTCCACCGATGACGCAAGGAATTTTGCAAGCGTTCAACGCGTGACGGATCATGCTGACCGTGCTGCCTTTGCCGAGCGTTCCCGTCACACCGACGACCGACTTCGAATTCGTTTCCGCAAGGAAGATTTCGATTTGGCTCGTGACGACGCCACCGTTCATCTGGAAATGGAAAAGTTCCTGCTGCATCGGGTAAACGCCTGCAGAACGCACGACCGTGACGCAGTCCTTGAGACCTTCCATGTACTTTTCCCCGTTAAAGGTTTTCACCTTTACATCGGCCGGAAGTTCAGGAAGTTCCACCGGATTCTTGTCCATCACCACGATGTCCTTGATGCCGTTTCGCACCAAGTAATTCAAAGTGCTCTTGCCTTCGACACCAAATCCGAGGATGCCCACCGGGCTTGCCAAATTCTGTTTCATACGTTCCTCTTTAATTTTTAGCCGGCTTCACAATCGCCGTTGCAAACGGAGCGTCTTTGAACGCTTCGCGCAAAAGTTCTACCACGCGTTCTTCCGAAAACGCTTTAACCTGCGCCTCGGTTTCTGCCATCGAAAAGACCGCCCCCAAGTGCAGGCTCTGATCAGCGAGGCGCATTAAACGTTTTTCACAACTGTCCGCACCAATGCGAAGACCGCCGATCACATTCATCTTGGTGCGTTCGAGTTCACCCTTTTCAAATCCATTCTGCAAAAAGTTTTGGAATTCTTTTTGCGCAATGGAAAGGGCGACGTCCATTTTATGCGGAGCGGTCGCAAGGGAAACTCCCCAGCCGAGCGTATCCTTGTAAACATCCGTCATCGAATACACGGAATAAGCGAGACCGCGTTCTTCACGCACCTTTTGAAAAAGGCGCGAGCCCATGTCGGCGCCAAAGGCGACATTGAAAAGGCCGAGCGCCCTTAAAAAGTCCATGTCGCCGTTTGCAAAGTCAAAGCTCGTTCCCCAAAAAAGATTCGACTGGCTCAGTTCCTTTTTGGTTTTTGTCTTTTGAACAGCGTTTGCCTTGTACGGATTGGCAAAAGGCTTTTTGGCGGATTTCTTCGCTTCAAAATATTGCTGTACCAGGTCGACGAACTTTTCGTGATCCACTTTACCGACCGCGCACACCGTGAGCGGCAAATCTTCCAGAACCTGTCGTTCGTATTCGAGGAGACCAGTCCGCGTTAAGCCTTTTACGCTTTTGACCGTTCCCGCAATCGGGAATTCCAGGCCGCAGCCCTTGTAATGGATCGCGTTGAAGAGATCGCCTACGCATTCCTCGGCGATGTCGTCGTAGCTGTGGACTTCTTCGATGATGACTTTGCGTTCCTTTTCGATTTCCTTCGGATCGAAACGCGGGTGCATCAACATGTCCGAGATGACGTCCAAAGCGAGCGGCACATCTTCGCGGACGACCTGGGCATAAAAGCCCGTTTCCTGTCGCGTCGTATAGGCTTCGAGATTTCCGCCGCGGTCTTCGATCGTGTGCGCAATTTCAAAAGCGGAACGTTTTTCCGTTCCCTTAAAAACAAGATGTTCGTAAAAATGCGCAAGCCCGTTTATTTCCGCCGTCTCGTGGCGAGAGCCGCGGGGAATCCAAGCGCCCACATTCGCCGAATAGGCGCCGGGCATATAATCCGTGAGAACGGTAATCCCGTTATCGAGTTCCGTTCTCAAAATCTTTTGACGAAGCATGCGCCAAATGTAGAAAAGGTTACAGCAAAAGATACAGGAGGCAGCTTGAAATCACAAAAACCGCCGAGCAGGCAACCCCCGCCACTTCCCACTTGAGCGACGCATTTTCCTTGAAAATTCCCCAACCGACGAACGGCACAAAGGAAAGTGCAAGCGGCAGCACATAACGGAAATCGTTACTGCAAGAATAAGGGACTTTCAAACGCAGCACCGCTACCGCTCCCACAAAGGCTAGAGCATTCACCAAGAGCAGCAAAGCCCGCTTATCGATCTTCTTTTTCCAGAACCCGACCGCCGCAAAAACCAAAAGGCCGAAGAAGGAATAGTTCAAAATCGTCGCCACCCAAATTCCAAACGTATCCGTTCGAATTTTGAATTCTCCAAACAGCGCCGACTTCAAAAGGTAATTCCAAAAATACTGGCGACCGCCTTCATCATGCCAAGCGTCCGTATAGACCGTCGAAAGGAATCCCGGAATATCAAAATACAGAAAATTCACCGGCTCCGTCATCACGCGCAAGCGACCGTTCAAACCGCTCGCATTTCCCACAAGGTCGTCACCCAAAAAGAGTTTTGCCCCAATCGAAAGTGCCAAGGCAAACATCACACCGAGACCAGCCCATTCGCCCGCCTTCGGCAAAAGCTTTGCTCGCGGAAAATAGCCGAGAACAAAACCCGCAAGCCAAATGCAGATTGTCACCGATCCCGTCGACTTTGTCCAGAAAGCAGCCCAGCACGCAATCGCTCCAATCACCAGTGAAACCGCTTTCTGCTTCACAATGTACGAGAGCGCTGCGCAAAGGCAAATCACATGCGCCAAAAAGAACAGCTGGTCGTTACCGATACGGGGCGCCACCAAAAAGAGCGAAGGGAAAAACGCCCAAAGCACCGCAGCAACTCCGAGCGCAGGGCCCTGCATCACAAGCCTTAAAACGCCGACACCTGTCGCCACCAAAATAAACGACAACAGGAATGTCGCCCACTGCACCGCACGCGCCGGCGGGAATCCAACCGACTTTGCCACCGCCCAAGCAGGTGCCATCATCGTATAATAAACAGGCGGATGGTAGCAGCTCCAGCAAACATCATTCGCCGGAATCCGATGATGATCCACAATGTATTCAATGTAATCCACATGGCCATCGACATCATGCGTTCTCGCCGTGTACGGAGTCGCTTCCGTATAAATGACATGGCAAAGCGTTGCCACTAAAATCAACAAAGCAAACGGCACCGGAACGCGGTAACGTCGCAGTAAAAAGAACGCAAGGACAAAGAAGTCCAAAGCGAAGAAGACCTGGAACAATCGCCACAAAAAACCGCTCTGGTAGATTTCCACCGAAACGCCGCCCGGACCGCCTTTGTCTTTTAGCGCAAAGTCCATGTGCAGCACACCGTCCTCGCCTGCCGCCGGGAAAAGTTTCGAGCTTAAAAGCATTCCATTTCGATAGTCGCAACGGTCCTGCACCGAATCCAACGAAACGCGTTCGCCGTTCACCATCAAACGTTCCAAACAATCGTCCGGAATAATGTGATACGTGTAAGACGGAAAATGCAAATTCGAAACATCCATCTTCGCATAGAAGGTTCGATGATCCGGAACCTCCGCAGAAATCGGCAGGGAAACTTCTTCATCCACGCCGTCCACGATCAGGTGCACATTTGAAATGCTCGGTTCGCTCCAAACGGTAAAGATGGCACAGAGTACAAGGACCAATGCCATGTACAGTTCAGGGAGTTTCAAGAATTTTTTCATTTTTTGCCTTCGTGATATTCCTTTTCGGCGTTCACATTCCAAATAGCGGACTTGTCCGTGGAATTTTCACGAATGCATTTAACCGCTTCCATTGCGGTGAGCATGCTGTGGTCCATGTTGTTGTACTTATGCATGCCGTTGCGGCCCATCAGGAACAGGTTGTCGATCCCGTTCACGTAATTCTGAACCTTGTCGAATTCCTTGTAAGTTCCAAAGTAAGCCGGATAAGTTTTCGGAACGCGGAAGAGCACCGCGTCCTTCACGGCAGACTTCTTTGCGACATGAATCTTTTCGAGTTCCGCCACAGCGAAATCGATAAAGTCCTTGTCTGCCATATTCCACATGGAATCGCCTTCGTTCACAAAGTATTCCAGACCGATCCAAACCTTCGACGGATCCGAAACGAGGTACGGGCTCCAGTTGTTGAAGACCTGAATACGGCCGAGTTTCACGTCGGATTCCTGCACGTAAATCCAGTTGTCTGCAACGAACTTGAGCTTGCTTTCCGGCGTTCCCGGTTTTGCCGGGTTCGCGATGTCGATCGAGTCGAGCAAAAGGCCGACCGTCATAAAGTCGCGGTACACAAGACCGTTTGCCACACGTCGAATGTCTTCCGGCACATTTGGCAGGTCGTTCACCAGATCCTTCACCGGCATCGTGCTCATGAAGTAGTCCGCGGCAAGCGTCTTTTCTTCGCCGTTTTCCGTGTAACGGACTGCGGTCACGTTCTTGTCCGCCGTTTCAAAAGCGGTCACCTTCGCATTCAGGTGCAGTTCCCCGCCGAGCTTTTGAATTTCATCGGCGACGGTTTCCCAGAGTTCACCCGGTCCGAGTTTCGGGTACAGGAATTCCCCGATGAGGCTCGTTTCTGTATCCTTCTGACGGATGCTTTCTTTTTTCTTCGGGAGCAAAGCCTTGAAGGCGTGCAAAAGCGTCTTGCTAATGGAAAGGCCCTTGATGCGCTGAGCGCCCCAGTCGGCGCTGATCTTATCGCAAGGAATGCCCCAAACCTTTTCCGTGTAATCGCGGAAGAAAGTCTTGTACAGTTCCACACCGAAACGGTTGATCATAAAGTCTTCTAGCGAGACTTCCTTGCGCTTCGGAAGGACGCAGACCTTGAGATAGCTCATCCCGATCTTGAACATGCGCCAAAGGCCCAGGTTCTTGATCGTCGAAGCGTTCAGGCTCACCGGATAATCGAAGAGCTTACGCGTGTAAAGAATACGGGAAAGGCGCGAACGCACGAGCATCACACGGTCTTCCTTTTCCGGGTCCGGACCGCCAGCAGTCAGGTTCACCTTTCTGCCGATTTCCAAATCGTCACGGCTCGGAGAGCCCTGCAAGCGCAGGATGTTCGTCCACCAGTCCATCACCGTATCGCTCTTGCTAAAAAAGCGGTGACCGCCGATGTCCATGCGGTTGCCCTTATAAACCGCCGTGCGCGAAATGCCGCCGACAAAATCATTTTCTTCCAAAATGATCGGCTTCACATCCGTCGTGCGCAAAAGCTCAAGCGCAGCCGTCAATCCGGAAGGACCTGCACCAATAATCACAGCCGTTTTCATAAGCTCTCCTTCTTTACCCTAAAAAGCAACACTTTGCGACCGCCAAAATTCCACATCAAAACGAGAACCGCGGCAATCATTTTCGAAAGCATCGGCTGCCATTCGAGCAGCCCGACCATCAGCCACATCAACAGCTGATTCAGTCCCACGCCCATCACTCCGATGAGTGCAAACAAAAAGAATTCAAAACCTTTCTTCTTTTCAAAATTCCGTTCGCAAGCGGTAAACACCCAGCCGACGCTAATCAGGTAGTTCACCACCATACCGCCGACAAGCCCAAAAAGGTTCGCGATCAGATAATGAAAATTCAGGCCGTAAAGAAAAAGGGCAAACAGGCCAAAGTCCACCACAAAGGCGATACCGCCCGTAATGCAATAACGCCACAACTGCCCCAAGAGCGCTTCGCGCTTCGGCAAATGGTTGTGGCAAAATGCGATAATCGGATTCTGATAATTCACAATTCTAAAGCTAACAAAAAAAGAAAACGGACCGAAGAAGATCGGTCCGTAAAAGGCTTTTTTCAAATAGAAATTTTACTGAATGCGGATTTTGTGCATTTCCGACTTTTCACCGGAACGAATCTGCACCATATAAACGCCGCTCGGCACCTTCGCAAGCGAAACCGCCGAAGTTCCCGCCGCCACATTCGCATTCCAAATTTCATGTCCCGTCAAATCAAACAGTTTGACTTTTGCTGCGCCCGAAAGCTTCAGGTTCAACTGCTTGCCTTGCATGGTGACCGTCGAAGAGAATGCCTTCGGCGTCTTGGAAATCGAAGTGGGCAAATCGCCCGAAGCAAAGTTCGGCATGTTTCCAGAAACGAGAAGTCCGTTCAAGATTTCCATCGACTTTTGGAAGTACTTCAAATTGGCTTCGCTGTTCGTCGTCGATACAGCTTCATTCCAATATTCATCGAGCTTTGACTGGAAATCCGTTTTTGCAGAAAGGGATGTCATCACCGTCGCCACAAAGGTGTTGTTGTGATCTGCACCCATCGTACCGCTCACCGAAATCGAGCCCGCCACGTTCGAAGCGGACTGCGCACTTGCCCAAGTTCCCATCTTTTCGAGCAAGGCCTGCGCCCGTGCATCGCTGAACCAGTACCAAGCCTGTCCCAAGCGCCACGGGGTACGGGAAGCATCGTAACCGTACATGCCTTCCAAATCGGTACCACTTGCACTCGTCCAGTTGTCAAAAAGGCCTGTCGAATGCGAGGCGGAATTCGCTTCGAGAAGCGCATAGTTCGCATTCATCGCGGTCGTATTCCAAAAGTCCGCACCGTCCGTATCGACCGCCGCGAACAGGTAATAATACGCCGGAGAAATGTAACTCGGGTTCTTTTTATCGTTCCAGTTGTCGCCCGGTTTGTGCAAACCGTTCGATTCGAATTCATAGGTACGCACATTCTGCAAAAGCGTCTTCGCTTCCGCCAAGTACGTCGCATCACCAAACTGGTAAGAAGCCATAATCAGGGCCGCCGCCACGTCGACTTCCGCATCGGTCGCCGCGTATTCGCCCCAAACCTGAGTCGGGTCCGCATTGCCGATTTTCCAGTTCATCAAACCGTACTTGTCTTCTGCCGCCTTGTAAAGCGCCCAAAGCTTGTCAAATTCTGCCTGGTAATCCTTTTCATTGTTGCTGAAGTAAACCATCATCAGCATGCCGTAGCCAATGCCTTCCGAGAAGCACTGGTTATCGCCCGGATCGGCACGGATACAGGCGTAGTTTCCGTTTTCACGGTAAAGAGTCGTGTAGTAATAATTAAAGGCGGTCTGCAACTGGGTTGCCGCCGTCGCCTTATCCGTCAAAGTCGCCGCGTTTGCGTTGCCGTAATCCGAGTTCTGCGGAAACGGGAAATTCACCGTCGCCTGGGAAAGTCCAAAGGCGACAAGTCCGGCTGCTGCAAAATGGGAAAATTTCATAAAGCCTCTTTTAAGATTAAGATTCCTTTGTAAAGTAATTTTTAAACCGTAAAATCGGATTTCAAAATCCGCGGATTCTGAATTATTTTGCGAAATCTCACATCTTTTTAGGTAAAATCGTTCCGTATCACCTGTACGAGTGCCATTTGAAAACTCTATATTTGACGCGATGGTGAAAGAGTGGATGCAAAAACTCGTTTCAAACAAGCTTTCGTTTGAAACAGTCATGTTTTGGGGAATTTTGGGAAGTTCGTGGCTCGCGACTCTCGTTTCCGGCATTTATTCGGCTACGGAAAACATTTCCCGGATCGCCGTTTTTGGCTGTTTTGTCACCTGTATTTTCTTTACGATCCTAGGTACAATCGCCTATTTTACGCAAAAATACCGAACCTGCTATTTTGTCATGTGTTTGGGGCTTTGCACCTTTATCATTTGTCCTCTCTTCTTTTATTTCGGCGGTTTTCACTGCGGCATGCTTCTTTACTGCATGGCGAGCATTTTCATTTGCGCCTTGTACAGCCATTTCCGCGGACGTCTGATTATTGTTACCTACGCGGTCGCCCTGTTTGAATTTTTGTTCGAATACGCCTGGGAACATCCGGAGCTCAGCACACCGGTTTCTCCCGACTACACGATTCGCGACATCATGATGTCTTTTGCCATCTTGAGCGGGCTCATCTTTGTCATCGTCTCGTATCTGTTAAACGCTTATCACCGCGAGCGAGCCAAAAAAGACGAACTCATTCAAAAGCTGAACTTCTTTTCCACGCACGATCCGCTGACCGGACTTTTTAACCGCCGCTACTTCATCGAATATTTGAAAGGCACCATTCTCAAAAAGCGCAAGCATTTTTACGTACTGATGTACGACGTGGACTATTTCAAAAAACTGAACGACAGCTACGGGCATCTCTTTGGCGACAAGGTTCTCGCCAAAATCGGTGCAATCGCCCGCAGTTTTTGTCTGCTTCCCGAAGAAATCGCCGTCCGCTACGGTGGCGAAGAATTCATTCAGGTGATCGTTGCCGAAAACGACGAAAAAGCCTTTGCCAAAGCAGAAGCCTTCCGCAATTCCATCGCATCGATTTCGTTAGACGAAAATCCCCATGCAGAGGTTCACATCAGCGGCGGACTTGTTAACTGCGCCGATCCCCAGTTCGAAACCCACGATAAAATTCTGAGTTCCGTCGACGCCCTGCTTTACTTGGCAAAGACCCGCGGCAGAAATCAGATCGTTCAAAAAGCCTAAGATAAAAGTCTAAGATGATTGTCACCTTACTCGGATCCACAGGTCTCGTCGGCAAGGAAGTTCTCCAGTTTTTGGAAGCCGCTCCCTTTGTCGAAAAAATCATTCTCCCCGTCCGTAAAATCGCAGATGGTCCTGTCGGCGCCAAAAGCTACCCCGTCGAAATTGACTTCGAAAACTTAAAGCTCCACAAGAACTGTTTTCTTTCGGACGCGGTCATCTGCTGTCTTGGAACAACCTTGAAAAAGGCGGGATCGAAAAAGGCCCGCGAGCATGTGGATTTGCAGATCCCGCTTGCTGCGGCAGCCATTTCCAAGGCTCAAAAGGTAAAGCATTTTTTAGTCGTCAGCGCACAAGGGGCAAAT
>JAILDK010000123.1 GCA_024689485.1 Fibrobacter sp. | reverse complement strand
CAGGCGATTCGCATGGAAGTGAACGGTGAAATGGAACAGATCCGTGTGAGCATGCGCTCTGCCGTGGAAGCTTTGAAGAAGGGCGGTCGCCTGGTGGTGATTTCTTATCACTCGGTGGAAGATCGCACGGTGAAGCTTGTCTGTGCTGAATTTGAAAGAGCTTGCCTTTGCCCGCCGCAGTCCCCGGTCTGCACATGTGGCGGCAATCATCAGAAGTTGAAAAAGGTCCTTCGCAAGCCGGGTCTTCCGACTGCGGAAGAAATCGCTCGCAATCCGCGTGCACGTTCTGCAAAACTGAGGGTTTACGAAAGAGTATGATTCAGGTTTTGTCGGCACATAAGGTTTTGTGGAGCTTCTTGACGGTGATTGTCATTGCGACGTTGCTTTGCTGCTATCTCGCTTTGCAGTACCGCTTTGATGGTCTTGCGGTGAAGAAGGCGGGGCTGGTTCGCGAAGTTTCGGCGCTCCGTGGTGAAGTCGTGCAGCGCGAATTGGAAAATAGAGAGCTTTCTTCTCTCGATCGGATCACGCATATCGCGGAACTTTTGGGCATGGATTATGCTCAGGTGCCGCAGAAAGTCAAACAGACGGGGAGTAAGTAGAAATGCATTTGGATCGTATTTCTTGGCTCTTTGTGGTGTTTGGCGCTCTGTGGGTGGTGCTTTGCGCCCGCACGTTCCAGATTCAGATCGTGGAAGGCGAAAAGTACAGCGAAATTGCGAACTTGAAGGCGCGTGACCGCGTGATTCGCAAGGCTCCGCGTGGACGTATTCTGGACCGCAACGGTCAGGTGCTCGCTCAGAGCATTCAGGAAAAGGATAAAGACGGTAAGCTCGAAACGAAGCGCATTTATCCGCAGGGCGTTTTGGCTTCTCAGCTCGTGGGCCAGGTCGGTAAGGATGGCCAGGGCATTTACGGTTTGGAAGTGCAGTTCGACGAACGCTTCCGCGGAACGGACGGCTGGCAGACTCGCGTTCTGAATGTGGCGCGTCAGATTCAGGCGGGCCGTAAAATGGAAGGCCGTGAACCGATTCCGGGTGACGATCTGGTTTTGACGATCGACCGCAACATGCAGGAAGTGGTGGAAAAGGCTTTGAAGGATGGCGTGGAAACCTACCTCGCCGAAAGCGGAAGTGCCGTGGTGATGGATCCGCACACGGGCGAAATCCTTGCGATGGCGAGCTACCCGACTTTTGACCCGAACGCTCCGGTGAGCGCGGCAACGCGTGCAAAGCGCAATGATATTGTTTCTTTGGCTTATGAACCGGGCTCGACTTTTAAGCTTGTGACGGCGGCGACGGCGATTGAAACGAAGGCTGTGGATCCGAAGACCGTGTTCAGCGGTGAAAAGGGTCGCTGGGTTTTGGATAACAAAGACGTTATTCGCGATACGCATGATCACGGGGACATGGACATGACGGCAGCCATGGCGATGTCTTCCAACATTGTGTTTGCAAAGATTGCGGATCTCGTCGGAGAAAAGCGTTTTTACCGCTATGTGCGTTCTTTTGGATTTGGCTCGAAGACTTCGGTGGAGCTCCCGGGCGAAGAAAGCGGACGTTTAAAACCGACGCATGAATGGAGCGGTCGTACGTTGAAGACGATGGGCTTTGGACATGAAATTTTGGTGACTCCGCTGCAGATGGTGATGGCTTTCTGCGCGATTGCAAATGGTGGCAAGCTGATGCAGCCGACGATCGTTCGCGAATGGCGTTCGGCGGATGGGGAAGTTCTGGAAAAGAAGGAACCGGAAGAAGTGCGCCGTGTCGTTTCGGAAAAGACGGCTGCCCGTGTCCGTTCCATGCTCCGCGAAGTAGTGGAAGCCGGTACGGCAAAACAGGTGAATTCGAAAAAGCTCCCGGGCATTGTCTTTGGCGGTAAGACGGGTACGGCAGAAAAGTACAATCAGGAATTGCACCGTTACGATCACACGAAACAGGTGGCATCTTTCATCGGCCTCGCTCCGGCAGACAATCCGCGTTACGTTTGTATGGTCCTTGTGGACGATCCGAAAACGCGTACGGTGGGCGGTTTGACCGCAGGCCCGATCTTCCGCAAGATCATGGAAGGCATTTACTACTTGCCGTCGACGTCTCCGGTGCCGTATAATTTGGCCCATACTTCGGCTTCGAAAAAGTGCGACGTGGAATTTGTGGGCCTTTCCCGCGCCGATGCAAAGATTCTTGCCGATGAACGCCACTGCGAAGTTGCGTTCGAAGGTGAAGGCTCGACGGTCGTGGCAACGGAATATGATTTTGAAACGAACGGTCGTAAGCTCCGTATGGGAACTCCGAGCGCTCAGAAGATGCCGGATTTGAAAGGTTTGACCTTGCGCGATGCGCTGGATCAGATCGGTGAATTGCCCGGCACTGTGGAATATGAAGGTGTGGGCCGTGTCAAGAAGCAGTTCCCGGCTCCGAACGCAACGCTCAAGCGTGGCGAAAAGTTCAAACTCGTTCTTTCCGAGAAAGGTTAAGCGTTATGTTGTCTGAAACCGTTTTGAAGAATTTGGGCATTCAAGGACTTTGCGATGATTCTCGTAAGGTAGCTCCGGGCGATTTGTTCTTTGCAATGCCTGGTGAACAGGCAGAAGAATTTGCCCGTACCGCTCTTTCGAAGGGCGCAGTCGCTGTCGTCGGCGAAACGGAAGCTCCGAAGGATCTCGCAAGCAAGTGGATTCTTGTGCCGAGCGTCAAAGAAGAACGCGCTTCGGTTGCCAAGATCTTTTACCGCGATCCGTTCTCGAAGATGCGCGTTCATGCGATTACCGGAACGAACGGTAAAACGACCAGCGCCTTCCTCATGGAATCGATGCTCACAAGCGATGGCCGTAAAACGGCTCTCGTCGGCACGATCTGCAAAAAGATCGGCGACAAGGTGATTGCTTCGAATTTGACGACGCCGGGTATTTTGGAACTTTACGCTTTTGCCGCAGAAGCGGTGGATGCAGGCTGCACGGACTTTGTGATGGAAGCTTCTTCGCATTCCCTTTATCAGGGCCGTGTACAGGGCATCTCTTACAAGAGCGCTCTCTTCTCGAATTTGACGGAAGACCACTTGGATTATCACAAGACGATGGAAAATTATTTCCAGGCAAAGAAGCTTTTGTTTACGCAGTATCTTGCTGCGGACGGCGTTGCGGTGATCAATGTGGATGACGCTTACGGCAAACGTCTTTTGGATGAAATCGCCGTGGCGAATAAGGTTTCCGTTTCGCGTTTGGGCTTGTCTGGCGCAAATGTCGTGCCGAATTCCATTCAGAGTTCGGAAGATGGCCTTGTGCTGGATGTGCCGGCGATTTCGAAGACGCCGATTGAAACGCGTCTCGTGGGCGAATTCAATGCGGACAATGTGCTGCTCGTGATGAGCTGGGCTAAGTCCATTGGAATTTCGGAAAAGTCCATTCGCAAGGCTTTGGCTACGGTCAAGGTGCCGGGCCGTTTTGAAATGACTTTTAACGATGGCGCTCGCCGTGTGATCGTGGATTACGCGCATACGCCGGACGCTTTGGAACGCGTGTTGCGCGTGGCACGTTCTCTTTGCAAGGGAAAGCTTTCCGTGGTATTTGGTTGCGGTGGCGATCGCGATCGCAACAAGCGTCACATTATGGGTGCGATTGCCGAACAGGGCGCAGACTTTGCCTGGGTCACTTCGGATAATCCGCGTACGGAAAAGCCAGAAGACATCATCGCGGACATCGTAAGCGGAATGCATTCCGACCATTTCAAGGTAATCGTTTCGCGCGAAGAAGCGATCCGTGAAGCTTGCCAGGCAATGCAGGCGGGGGACTTCCTCGTTGTTGCCGGTAAGGGTCATGAAAATTACCAGATCATCGGAAAGACCAAGCATCATTTCGACGATCATGAAGTCATCCTTCGGGAGATGAAGTAATGCAGAAGTTGGATTTAACAGTCGCAGAATTTTGCGACATCTTGGAAAGCAATCCGGTTGGACTTTCTGCCCGGGCTGCAAAACGCAAGGTGAAACTTTGCTTGGACAGCCGTGAAGCGGGTCCGGGTGTGGTGTTTTGGCCGTTGAAAGGCGCTCGCTTTGATGCGCATAATTTTATTCCTGAAGTGATGAAGAAAGGAGCTTTGATGAGTGTGATGGATGCGGGTCGCGCAGAAGAATCTTTGGCAGATGTTTACGTCCCGGTGGATGATTCCAATCAAGCTTTGTTGAAGCTCGCCAAGGGCTATCAGCGTCGTTTCAAGGTGAAGAAAATCGCCGTGACCGGTTCGAACGGCAAGACGACTACAAAGGAAATGCTCAAGGCTGTGCTTTCGTCTCAGTTCAAGACGATGGCGACCGAAGGCAATCTGAACAATCAGATCGGTGTGCCGAAAACGCTTTTCCGCTTGAAGCATACCGATGAAGTTGCCGTGGTGGAAATGGGCACGAACGCTCCGGGTGAAATTCATCCGCTGTCGATGACCGTGGAACCGGATGTCGCCGTGATTACGAACATCGGCGCAAGCCATTTGGAACGCCTCAAGGATCTCGATCACGTCTTTGAAGAAAAGGTGACGATTACCGATGGCCTTCGCAAGGGTGGCCTGCTCGTGGTGAACGCAGACGATCCGCGTCTTGCGAAGCTCCGCACAAATACCAGATATCGCGTGGTGACGTTCGGCATCAAGCGCGGCGTGATCAAGCCGGAAAACCTGAAGTGGGATTCCAACGCTTGCGCAACCTTTAAGATTGGCCGCACGGAATTCCATTTGAGCGTCCCGGGCATTCACAATGTTTATAACGCCTTGGCAACGATCGCTGTCGCTACGTCTTTGCGTATGTCGAAAACGGCGATTGCAAGTGCCTTGGAAAAGTTCCACGCCGCCAATATGCGCATGGAAATCCGCAATGGTGTCGGTATCAAGGTCGTTTCGGATTGCTACAACGCAAATCCGTCTTCGACGCGTATGGCTTTGCAGACGATCGGCGCAATCGAAAATGTGACCCGTAAGGTGGCCATTCTCGGCGATATGCTTGAACTCGGTTCGAAGGCAGAAGAGTTGCACCGTGAAATCGGCGAACTCGTTCCGCAGATGAAGTTCGATATGCTCGTAGCCGTTGGTAAGTTGAGCAAGAACACGCAGAAGGGTGCTATTGCCGCAGGCATGGATAAGAAGAATGCGGTGCACTTTGATACGGTGGAAGAAGCGATGGAATTTCTTTCGGAAAATGTTCGCTTTGGAGACGTTCTGCTTGTGAAGGCTTCCCGTGGAATGAAGTTGGAACAGGTCGTGGATAAGCTTCTTCGCTTGGAACCGGCTGTCGCTAGCAAGTAAGGGTTTGGATTGAGATGAATAACCGTTTGAATTCCATTTTGGCATTTGACAAGCTTCTGTTGCTTGCAGTTGTTGTGCTGCTTGCGATGGGTCTGCTTGTCATTTACACGGGAAGTAATTTCCATGCGATGGAATTGGGTCGTCCGTCTTATTTCTATGTCTTGAAGCATTTGCGTGTGATTGTCATCGGTTTTGTGGTCCTCGCGTTTTTGACCGTGCTGGATCATAAGATTTTCCACAAGTTTAGCCATCCGATGTTTTTGGCTTGCTTGGTGGCGCTTGTCGCTGTGGTGGTGACGGGTGCGGTCACGAAGGGTGCAGCGCGCTGGCTTTCGATTGGCGGCATGTCGCTTCAGCCTTCGGAACTGATGAAAATCGCGATGTTTGCCTACATGTCCCGTCGTCTTTCGGAATTGGGCGATGAGATCAAGGATTTCAAACGCGGTTACATTCAGCCGATGGTGACCCTTTGCATTGTATGCGGACTGATTCTTTTGCAGCCGAACTTCTCGATGGCTTTGCTTGTCGGCGCAACGACGTATGTGCTCTTCTTTACGGCGGGAGTCAAGGTGCGTTATTTGCTGCTCTCGTTTGTGCCGGTGGCTTTGATCGGCTTGTCGGTCGGTCTTGCGGCTCCGTATCGTTTTAAGCGTCTCCAGGCATGGCTGCATCCGGAAGAACATATCAAGGATGGTGGCTATCAGCTGTACAATGCGCTCATCAGTCTCGGTCATGGCGGATGGCTTGGAACAGGAATCGGCAAGGGAACGCAGAAGTTGGGCTTTTTGCCGGAATCCTATAAGGATGTGGCGTACAGCTTGATGGGTGAAGAACTCGGATTTATGGGAACGATGATCGTGCTTGCGTTGTTTGGCTTTATTGTCTATCGCGGTTTTATGATTGCCCGGAATGCGAATTCGCGCTTTGCCAAATACTTTGCGGTTTGCTTGACGTCTGCGCTTGCATTTAACGTGATTTTCCACGTGTTTGTTTGCACGGGACTCATGCCGACGACAGGTCAGCCGATGCCGTTTATCAGTTATGGCGGTACGAACTTGATCGTTTCGATGGCGTCTATTGGAATTTTGTTGAACATTTCTCGACCAGGTACAGGGACGAATATTGTAGAACCTGTGCTCCACGAACAGGGATGAGGTTATGATGAAACAGAAGAAGTTTTTGTTTGCATGCGGCGGTACGGGTGGACATGTTTTCCCGGCGGTTGCGATTGCTGAAAGTTTGAAGAAGTTTGGCATCGAACAGATCTCGTTTGCAGGTCGTAAGGATTCGATGGAATCTCGCCTGGTGAAGCCGCGCTTTGATTTCGACGAAATCACGGCGGTTCCGCTGCACCGTGGATCCTTTATGCAGAACCTTTCGCTGCCGTACAAGCTTTTTAAGGCTGTGCAGAGTGCGAAGGATGTCATTAAAAAGCGCAAGCCGGATGTCGTTGTGGCGACGGGTGGCTACGTTTCCCTTCCGGTTGTGATGGCGGCTGGCCGTATGGGCATTCCGGTTTACATCCAGGAACAGAATGCGGTCGCGGGCGTGGCGAACAAGGTCGGCTCCCGTTATGCAAAAAAGATCTTTGTGACTTCGGCAGAAGCCCAAAAGTTCTTCCCGAATACCGAAACTCAGGTCTTTGGTAACCCGGTCCGCGAACTTCCGAAGATCGAAACTCTTCCGCGCCCGAAAGAATTCCGCGAAGGCACCAAGTCCGTCCTGATCGTGGGAGGCTCTCAGGGCGCTCGCGGCATCAACGTGAAAATGGAAGAATCGCTCTCTGCGATCGCCGGCAGAACGGACATCTCTGTGGTTTGGCAGGCTGGCGCAAAGAACGTCGACAGCATCCAGGAACGCGTTCCGCACATTCCGGAAAACGTGACGGTGACCGCCTTCCTCGACAACATTTACGCTTACATGGGCCACGCCGATTTGATCGTGAGCCGTGCAGGCGCTTCGACCTTGGCCGAAATCCTCGCTTTCGGTAAGCCTTCGATCCTTTTCCCGTTCCCGTTTGCAACCGCAAACCATCAGGAATTCAACGCTCGCGTGGTGGAAAAGGCTGGGGCCGCTCTCGTGGAACTCGACAGCGATCCGAATGACCTCTGGAACAAGGTCCAGACCCTGCTTTCGAACGAAGAAAAATTGAGCAAGATGGCTCAGGCCGCAAAGTCCATCGGTATGCCCGATGCTGCAGACCAGATCGCAAAAACCATTTTGGATGCGGAGTGCTAAGATGAATTTGATTCCGAGCAATCGAGTAAAAAGACTGCATTTTGTGGGCATCGGCGGCGCCGGTATGTCGGGTATTGCCGAAGTACTCCATGAAAACGGTTTTGTGGTGACGGGTAGCGATACCGGTGACGGTCCGGCGATCCAGTATTTGAAGGATCTCGGTCTCGAAATTTTCCCGACGCATGATGCGAAGAACGTGGAAAACGCTGACCTTCTCGTTTACTCTTCTGCTGTGAAGATGGACAATCCGGAAATCGTGGAAGCGAAGGCTCGCCGTATTCCGGTGATCCGTCGTGCGGAAATGCTCGGCGAACTCATGCGTTTGAAGTACACGCTTGCTGTGAGCGGAACTCACGGAAAGACGACTACGACTTCGATGCTCGGCGCCATTTGGGAAGCCGCCGGTGAAGACCCGACGGTGATCGTGGGCGGCGTGGTGAAGGGCAAGGGAAGCGGTGCCAAGGTGGGCCGTGGCCGTTACCTGATCGCGGAAAGCGATGAATTTGACCGCAGCTTCCTTTCGATGATGCCGTCTTCTGCCATCATTACGAACATTGACCGTGAACACTTGGATACCTACGGCACTCTCGATGCCATCAAGGATGCTTTCGTCGCCTTTGCGAACAAGGTTCCTTTCTACGGTCAGGTGGTGGTCTGCATCGACAATCCGAATATCCAGTCGGTGCTCACGCGTTTCACCAAGCCGGTGGTCACTTACGGTTTTAGCCGTCAGGCGATGTACCGCGCAGACAATGTGCGTTCCGAAAACGGAATCTCGTACTTTGAAGTCTTTAAGAACAACGAATCGTTGGGTGAATTCTCGCTTCGCATTCCGGGCAAGCATAACGTTTTGAATGCAACTTCGACGATTGCCCTTTCGAACGAAGAACATATCCCGCTCGATGTCGTGCGCAAGGCTCTTGCCCAGTTTACAGGCGTCAAGCGCCGCTTTGAATTGATCGGCGAAGAAAACGGCGTGATGGTGTATGACGATTACGCTCACCATCCGACGGAAACCGCTGCCACGTTGCAGGGTGCCCGCGATACGTTCCCGGAAAAGCGCGTGATTGTGGTATTCCAACCGCATCTGTACACGCGTACCCGTGACCAGTACGAAGCCTTTGCCGAAGTGTTCGCCAACTGCGACGAACTCTTGGTCCTTGAAATTTACAAGGCGCGCGAACAGCCGATCCCGGGAATTTCGGGAAAGCTCATTTCGGATACCGCCGTCGCACGCGGTCACCAGAATGCTCGCTTTGTCGGTACAAAGGAAGAAGCTTTGGAAGTGTTGAAGAAAGACGTAAAGCCGGGTGACCTTGTGCTCTTTATGGGCGCCGGTGACGTTTGGAAGGCAGAACGTCCGTTCTTGGAGGCTTTGAAGAAGTAAGATGGCTCGAGTCGGTTACAACGAAATCAGGCGAATGAACGCTCATCGTGAGAAGCGCAAGCAGAATCTCGCGAAGATCGGAAATTGGCTTGCGAAGAAAGGTTGGAAGATCTTTCTGGTTATCGCTGTGCTCGGTGTCGCCGTGTGGCAAGGCTGGTTCTGGATTCGCAAGTTTAATCCGGCAGAACTTCGCACGCTCAAAACGATCGATATCACCGGAAACCGGATGCTCACCTGGGAAGAAATCTTGCAGACGGCAGGTCTTGAAACGGGAATGCCGATGTCTTCGATCCAGGCAGACAGCGTTCGCGCCCGCTTGCTTTCGCTTCCGCTTTTGCAGGATGCGACAATTGACGTGGGCCTTTTCTGGAAGGTGACGATTGAGGTGAAGGAAACCACTCCGATTATGGCGACGCTCGATAAGGGCGCTTGGAAAGCCTATTCGGAACGTGGAATGATGCTTCCGATTGCTGCGTCCGCAGGTCTTGAACTTCCTGTGGCGACGATTGGAAGAAATCGCGAAATCAAGCAGCTCGCTGCCTTCCTTCAGAAGATGCGCGCTGCCGATGAAGCCTTGTATTCTGCGGTTTCGCAGGTGCGGGTGAACGAAAAAGATCACGCGATTGAAGTCTTCTTCAGCAACGTGCGCTTTAAGGTTCTGTTCCCGCTGGAGAATGCGACGGAAAAGTCCTTTGCCCATTACCGTTTGTTGGTGGATGGACTTTCGCAGGAAATGAGTTTGGTTAAGTCTTTGGATTTGCGTTTTGAAGGTTTCGCTTACGCTTATCCGTCTGTACAAGAGGTCAAATGATGGCAACTGAAGAACAAAACATGGATGGCATCGATCCGAGCCGAATCATTGTCGGTCTCGATATCGGTAGTTCCAAAATCGGCGTCTTTATTGGACAGCTCGATGATAACAACAAGGTCTGCATTCGCGGCTTGGGTATCAATCAGCTGAAGAAAGGCGATGCGAATGAACTCGAAGCGACGATCACCGCTTTGTCGAAAGCCGTGGACGATGCAGAAAAGTTGAGCGGTGTCGATGTGAAGGAAGTTTACGTTGGCATTGCTGGCAGCAATATCCGTTCAGTTGCAAGCCAGGCGACGATCCCTCTCCGCGAATACGGTGGCGTCGTGACGAAGGACGTGATGAAGCGCGTCGTGGAACAGGCAAGCCAGCTCGTTCAGAGACCTGCAGACATGGACATTATTCACGTTTTGCCGGGCGATTATACCCTCGACGAACGCGAAGGCATCAAGAATCCGCAGGGCATGGAAGGCAACAGCTTGAGCGTAGAAGTTCAGCTGGTGCTCGCTCAGAAGGGCATTGTCCGCAACATTCAGAAGGCTGTCGAAGGCGCTGGCCTCTCGGTTAAGTGCTTGGTCTTGGAACCGCTTGCAGACGCATGCTGCGTTTTGGAAAATGAAGAAAAGGAACTTGGAGTAGCGATCATTGACATCGGAGCGACCTCTACCGATGTGGCTGTCTTCAAGGACGATAAAGTGGCTTATACCGTTTCGTTCGACATCGCTGGCAATGCCATCACCAGCGATATCGCATTCGGTCTTACCACTCCGATTGACCGCGCAGAAGAAATCAAGAAGGAACACGGCACTTGCCGTCGTTCGAACCTCTTGGAAGATATGACCGTTCTCGTTCCGGGCATCGGTGGACGCCCGGGCAAGAACTGCGACAGAAAGCATTTGGCATACATCATCTACTGCCGCATGGAAGAAATTCTGAAGAAGGTCCATGACGACCTGGAACAGAAGGGTTTCAACGGCAACCTCGGCGCGGGCGTCGTCATTACGGGCGGCACCTCGCAGCTCGAAGGCACGCAGGAACTCGCCGAAAAGGTTTTTGCCAATACACCGGTCCGCTTAGGCGCACCGCAAAAACCGGACGCAGGCATCAGCGACATGGTCCGCTTGCCTACGCATTCGACGGGCGTTGGACTTTTGTACTACGCCGCACTGAACGATCAGCCGAAGGAACGCCGCGAAACGAGAACGACCAAGGTGGTCGGCTCCGTCAGCAGCAAACTGAGCCGCATCTGGGGTGCGCTGAAGAATTACATCTAAGATTTAAAACTTGTGGAAGAAAAAAATTAAAACATAAACCAGGGAGAACACTATGAATGAACAGCTCAACAATATGGCTGATTACGAAGCCAGACATATCATCGCCAGCAACGCAGATCACAAGGCGAAGATTAAGATCGTTGGTGTCGGTGGAGCCGGCGGAAACGCTGTGAACCGCATGGTCAGCATGAACATCAAGGATGTCGAATTTATCGCCATCAACACGGATGCTCTTGCCCTTGACAATAACCTTGCCGATGAAAAGATCGCCATTGGTCAGAAGACGACCAAGACGCTCGGCGCTGGCGCAAAGCCGGAAGTCGGCCGTCAGGCTTTGATGGAAGACAAGGAAACGGTGGAACACAAGCTCGAAGGCGCAGACATGGTGTTTATCTCCGCAGGTATGGGCGGTGGTACCGGTACGGGTGCTGCTCCGGTTGTTGCGGAAATCGCTCATAAGCTCGGCATTTTGACCGTCGCTGTGGTGACGATGCCGTTCAAGTGGGAAGGCCCGATCCGTCGTCGTAATGCGGAAAAGGGTCTCGCCGCTCTGCGTCAGGCTGTGGATTCGATCATCGTGATCAACAACCAGCGCATCATGGAAGTGATCGAAAAGAACACTCCGATGAAGGACGCTTTCCTCAAGGTGGACGAAGTCCTCGGCAATGCTGTCCGCAGTATCTGCGATATCATGTTTATCCACGGTACGATCAACGTCGACTTTAACGATGCTCGCACGATCATGCAGAACGGCGGTTCCGCTCTCATGGGTACGGGTACCGCTTCGGGCGAAGGCCGTACTTTGAAGGCTGCTCAGGAAGCCATCGCTTGCCCGCTCCTCGACAACGTCAAGGTCAGCGGTGCATCGGGTGCTCTTATCAACGTCGCTCATGGTGAAAACTTCTCCATGTTCGAATACAACGAAGCCTTGGAATTCCTTTATGAACAGATCGGTGAAGAAAACGTTCCGAACATCGTCGCAGGTGATGTGACGATTCCGGAACTCGGTGACCGCGTCAGCATCACCGTGATCGCCACCGGTTTTGAAAAGAACAACGAAGAAGAAGCCGCATTCGAAGCTCCGGTCGCAAAGGCTGCCGCTCCGAAGGCAAGCGTTCCGCACGTGGAACAGTCGATCGAACGTCCGACCATCGACTGGGCAAAGGCTGCTCAGATGCCGGTGGAAGAATCCGCTCCGGTCGCACAGGCTCCGGTCTCCGCACCTGTCGCAGCTCCGGCTGCTCCGGCGCCAGTCGCACAGGCTCCGGTTGCAAAGGCTCCGATCGCACAGGCTCCGGCCGCTCCGGCTGTTGAAAGCGCACCGCTCCAGCAGACGATGCAGTTCGAAGCTTCGCCGACCCAGCGCACCCGCGTGATTCGCCCGGTCGAAGCTCCGATCGCCGAAGAACGTCCGCGCCAGACCGCTCCGATGTTCGCAGACTCCTTCCTCAACCCGGAATTCAACGTCCGCCGTCAGGTCGTCGAAGAAGACGTTCCGACGATGGTGATGCCGAAGGTGAATGCAACTCCGCTCCGCACGATGGCTGCTCCGGCAGTGGCAAAGCCGGTGGAAGAACCGATTGCTGCTGCAGAAGAAAATCCGTACGGCATGCCGGCATTCCTCAAGCCGAGCATCTCGGAAGATGAATTCTAATTCGTAAAAAAGTCTCCACAACAACAAAGGCTGACGTGGTATCCCTGCTGCGTCAGTCTTTTTTTTTATGCTCTTTTCTTTGCACAAAAAAAGCCCGTTCTGGGAGAACGGGCAAACTTGGCGAACAAGGAAAATTTATTCGATGTTCATCGTCTGTTCGCGGATCGTTTCCACGCTGTCCTTTAAGCGGATAGCGAGAGCGGCGATCTTTGCGCTTTGACATTTGGTGGCGAGGGTGTTTGCTTCGCGGCCCATTTCTTGCAAAATGAACGTGAGCTTTTTACCCTGATTTGCACCTTGTTCGAGCGTCGAAAGGAACAGCTTGTTGTGACTCTTGAAGCGGGTGATTTCTTCGTTGATGTCCAAGCGGTCGGCGATGACGCTTGCTTCCTGCGTCACACGGACCGGGTCGAGACCCGCTTCGCCGACGAGCTTCTGCAAACGTTCTTCGAACTTCTGCTTCCATTCCACAATGCGCTGCGGATCGAGAACCTTGACTTCGTCGAGGATCGTGTCCATTTCCTGAACGCGGGCTTCGAGGTCCTTTTTCAGGTTCAAGCCTTCCTTTTCACGCATCTGAACGAGAGCCTTCAAGGCGCGGTCGAGGGAAGCCTTGATTTCGTCTTCCGTTTCCTTCTGGTCTTCTTCGCTTTCGTAAACGAGGACGTTCGGAAGGGAAAGAACCTGTTCCAAGGTCGGTTCGCCGTTCAAGCCGTACTTTGTCTTGATGTCTTTCGCGATCTTCAGATAAGCTTCGACAGCTTCGGTCGAATAACCCGTCGGAATCGAGCCTTCTTCGCCGTCGCCGAGGGTTACAGTTAAATTGACGGAACCGCGGGCGAGGAATTTTTTGACTTCTTCCTTTAGCGCGAATTCCAAGTAAGAGAATGTTTTGGGGAGATGGCAGGAAATTTCAAGGAAGCGGTTGTTCACAGAACGCACTTCGACAGTGCACTGCGTTCCGCGCAGCTTGAATTCATCCTTACCGTATCCGGTCATCGATATAATAGCCATGCGGCAAATATATCTTAATCAAGCCTTTTTGACCATTGCCACGACGCGTTCTGTGCCCAAGTTGACGAGTCCAAGCGTTGTCAGGACTTTGCTCAGCCCGTGTTCGTTCAGCGAAACGATCTTTTCAATTTTCAAATGTTCCGCTTCGGCGAGGCGTACAAAGTCTCGGTAGGTGAAGCAGTGGATGTTCGGAGTCTCGTACCATTCATACGGGAATTCCGGAGATTTCGGCATGCGACCGTGATAGCAGAGCGCCCAACGCATTTCCCAGGAACCGAAGTTCGGGAAGGTGATGATCGCGTGCTTCGCAATGCGCATGATTTCGCGGAGCATGAGTCTCTGGTTGCGCACTTCCGGAAGGGTACGGTTGAACACCGCGTAGTCAAAGCTGTTGTCCGCAAAGGATTCGAGCGTCTTCAGGCTCAGCTTCTTTTCGATCACAGGCACATCGCGTTCGATGCAACCGAGAATGTTCGTAAAGTTCTTTTCGACGCCGACGCCTGTCACCTTCTTCTTGTTCCAGAGCGTGTCGATCAAAAGACCGTCGCCTGCACCCAGGTCCAAAATACGGGCGCCTGCAGGGATCATCGAATCGATAATCGAAATGTCCTTGTGGCTGTGGAACGCCGGAGTTCCGGTCGTCTTCACTTCGCCCAGGTGACCGCCGAGGAATCGCGAAACCGCCATGCCGAGCGCACCGCATTCAATCAGGAATCCGTCGTGACCGAACTTTGTATCGAGTTCAAGGCTTGTCACGACCTTGCCGTCGTTCAAAAGCGCTTCCGTAATCTGACGGGACTGATCAGGAGGGAACAGCCAGTCGGTCGAAAGGTTCACGTTCAAGAAGGTTGCCTTTACATCCTTAAAGGCTTTTTCGAGCGAACCGTATTCCGTCGCCAGGTCAAACGTATCCGTTGCATGGGCAATGTGCAAATAGCTGTTTGCATCAAAGCGTTCCACGAACTTGGTACCCTGATGGTCCAGATAGGTTTCGAGCGAAGAACCCGAATAGAACTTTTCCGGATTCTCAATGCGAATGTCGTTACGCGTAAAGCGCGCTTCCATGCCCTTTGCAGAAAGGTACGTGATGTGGGCGAGCTTGCGCGCATTGGCGAGGCCTGCGGCAGGAATCTGCTTGTCGTAGTAATCGCCGTTGTTGTAATTCGGATCCTGCGTAATCGCGTCGCGGCCGACGATTTCAAAACCGAGAGCCTGGGCAGAAAATCCCGGAGACGTCGCAATCAAAATGACGCGGTCGATTAGTTCCGGATAGTAGATGGCCCATTTCATCGCCTGGAAGCCACCCATGGAGCCACCGATGACGCAGTAGAAGTGACGAATGCCGAGTTCGTCCGCGAGCTGCTTTTGCGCATGGACCATGTCGCCGATCGTAATCGTCGGGAACGTAGAGCCGTAAGGTGTTCCGGTGCGCGGATCGATGCTCGCGGGGCCAGTCGTGCCTTTGCAGCCGCCGAGAACATTCGAGCAGACGACAAAATATTTATCCGTATCGACAGCCTTACCGCTACCGATCAGGGAATCCCACCAGCCGACGTGTTTGTCATCGGGCTTGTACCAGCCTGCGACGTGCGCATCGGCCGTCAGCGGGGAACAGACCCAAATCGCATTGGACTTGTCCTCGTTGAGGGTACCGTAAGTTTCATAACGGACAGAGACCTCAGGGAGGGATTTTCCGCTTTCCAAAACAAAGCCGTCCTTACCCAAGGTCAGCTTTTTGTCGTAGAAGGAAACGGGTCCGATACTATCTTTATGCAAACATTCGCTCATATGCATAAATATAGGAAAAGGGCATTTTTTTTAAAGAATGGAACCCAAAATAGAGATTAAAAACCTATTAAAACACTCTTATTAAAGATTTCTTACGCAAATGAAAATTTTTATTTAAAAAGTTTTGCGATTTTTTGACGCTTTTATGTAAAAAGGTTATATTAAAATTACAGAGTTGTTAGGGTTACAGAGGAAGGGAGCAATCTCGCACAATCGTGCGAGATTTTTTCATTTTAAAGGTTTTTTTGAAATTAGCGAACGACGAGGGCGGCGAGGGAAAGTTCAAGTCCCATGCGACTGTCGCAGATACCGTTCTTGATATCGCTGTCGAGTTCGCCCAAGCGTTTAATGACGCGGCAAAGCAACTGCGGAGACCAGTTCAACGCTTTGCGCGGTTCGTTCAATTTCTTTTCAAAGAGCCACGGGTTTGCGCCGAGTTTCGTGGCGATATCCTTGGCTGCCATTTTGCGCCCGAGCATGGTGCGGATGTGTAACAAACGCACTGCATACGCTTCCAAAGCGGAAACGATTTGAATCCCGTCCACGCCTGCATCCAAAAGTTCGCGGAGTTTTTTCGTGTAGGCAATCGGGTCTCGATTGCCGAAGGACTCACGAATTTCAAAAGCAGCGATTTCTCGCTGAGGCGCGATCATCAACTTCGCTTGTTCAAGCGAAATGACTTGGCCATTCGGATCCAGGAGAAGAATTTTTTTGAGTTCGGCATCGATCAGGGCCTGGTCCGTTCCTAATGCATCGGCAACGTATTCTGCGGCAAGCGCATCGATGCGGCGACCCAGGTCGATTTCACAGTGCGACGTAATCCACTGTGCCATTTCGTAGTCGCGCGGGGACTTGCATTCCTTGAAGGTTGCGAAGTCGGCGAGCGATTTGTAAAGCTTGCTCGTCTTGAGAAGTTTTTCAAAGTCCAACAGAAGGTTCGCGTCCGGTTTTGTCTTGAACCAGGACTCGAGGGCGGCGGTATCGTCTGCCTTTAAGCTTTCTGCTTTGCGGACGACAACGGTCTGTTCGCTCGCAAAGAGGGAACAGGAATCGCAGGCTTCAATGACTGCGTCTGCCACGGAGGGCAGGTTTGTGTCGTTCGCAAAGAGAATCTTGCGGGCGAGAGGGTCGTCCTTGCGGTCTCCCAATGTCTTTTCGAGGAACTGCCCGATCAGGCGTTCCTTTTCAAAATCACTGTCACCGATCAGGACGACGATCATGATTACTGCACGTCCAGAACTTCGAAGACGTTCTTGCCCTTCGGGGTCACGACTTCAACGGTGTCGCCCTTCTTTTTGCCAAGGAGAGCCTTGCCGATCGGGCTTGTGAAGCTGATCTTGCCGTTGATGGCGTCCACGCCTTCCGGAGAGACGATCGTGTAGGTGATTTCGCGGTTGTTCTTCTTGTTGTGAAGCTTGACCGTGGCACCGAACTTGATTTCGCCGCCCTGGCTTGCGTCATACTTGATGATCACGGCGCGGGCGACGCGGTCTTCCAAGTAGTTGATGCGGGATTCGATTTCACCCTGACGGTCTTTGGCCGCATGGTAAGCGAAGTTTTCGCTCAAATCGCCCTGTGCACGCGCCTCAGCGATCTCATCGATGATCTTTGGGCGTTCTACTTTTTTTAAATTTTCCAATTCTTGTTTGAGTTGGTCGTAAGTTTCTTGAGTAACAGGTATATTATCCATGCTCGGAAAGTTATAAATTTTCAGTGCCTGCGACAAACGGGCAAAGGAAGTAAGATATATGTTGACGATGCTGAAAGATGGCGGTGTCTGTTCTCCGAAAGGATTTACCGCTTCTGCTTACACGGCAGGAATTAAGGCGAGCGGAAAGCCGGATATGGCTCTTCTCAAAAGTGAAAAGGCTGCTCGCTGCTTTGCCGTTTTCACAACGAACAAGGTGAAGGCCGCTCCGGTCCTTTATGACAAGTCGGTTCTCGAACACGCACACTTTGCTTCGGCAGTCGTCGTCAATAGCGGTAACGCAAACGCTTGCACGGGCCCTCAGGGTCTTGCCGATAGCGAACGCACCGCCACTCTCGTCGAAGAACAGCTCGGCCTTGCACCGCGCAGCGTGCTCGTTTGCAGCACGGGCGTCATCGGTCACCTGATGCCGATGGACAAGGTGGAAGCAGCGATCCCGCACCTGGTGAAGGGTCTGCACGAAGGCGCTTCCGATGAATTCGGAACGGCCATTCTCACGACCGACCGCGTTAAGAAGTCCCTCGCCGTCGAAATCGAAACTTCGAAGGGCAAGGTCACGGTGGGCGGTTGCTGCAAGGGCAGCGGCATGATCCATCCGAACATGGCGACGATGCTCGCCTTCATCACCACGGACCTTGGACTCCCGCTCGACTTCTTCGCAGAATTCCGCGCAGACATTTCCGACTCTTTCAACGCGATCACCGTCGACGGTGACACGAGCACGAACGATACCTGCATCTTGCTCGCAAACGGCGTTTCGGGCATCAAGTACGAAGACCTTTCCATTAGCGAAAAGAGCGAATTCCGCGCCGCCTTGATGACGGTGATGAAGGAACTTGCAAAGGACATCGCACGTGACGGCGAAGGCGCTACGAAGTTCATCGAAATCCACATCGAAAAGGCGGAAAGCCATGCAGAAGCTTTGAAGATGGCTCGCTTCATCGGTACGAGTAACCTGGCCAAGTGCGCCATGTTCGGCGAAGACCCGAACTGGGGCCGTATCCTTTCGAGCGCAGGTTCGAGCGGCGTGAACATGATCGCCGAACAGACGGACCTCTACTTCGGAGACGTGAAGGTTCTCGAAGCGGGCCGTCCGATTGCCTGCGATCAGAAGAAGCTTGAAGAAGTCGTGAAGCAAAAGGAATACGCGGTGACCGTCGTGTTGAACATCGGCGAAGCTAGCGCTTCCGCATACACCTGCGACTTGAGCTACGAATACGTGAAGATCAACGCCGAATACACGACCTGATCTTTGACTCGTTTTCAAAAAAGAATCGTCGGCAACCGCCGGCGATTTTTCATTTTAAACGCAAAGCCTTAGACAAGAGTTTTTTCAAAGCCTTAGACAAGAGTTTTTCAAAGACTTAGACAAGAGGCTCCGCGAGAAGGGCGAACGTTTCTGCATCCCGAATCTTCACACTTAAGGTTTGCCCGATGGGGAAGTTCCCTTGCAGCGCCACGGGTCTGTAGGCGTTGTCTCGGGCGATGGTCGTCCCCGCCCGCATCCCGACCTTTTCGACTGTCACGCGTTCTTCTTTTCCGATGAACGAGCGGTTGTTCTCTAAAGCGATCTGCTGAAAAACTTGGGAGAGTTCCGCGGAGCGCGCATAGCGCTCCTCTTTCAGAACTCCGTTCTTCAAGGCGAAGGCAGGTGTGCCTTCGCGCGGAACGAACCGTGTGATGTTACAAATGGACGGACGCGTTTCCTTCACCAGTCGAACGCTTTCTTCAAAGTCTTCGCGCGTTTCTCCGGGGAAGGCGACGATGATGTCTGTGCCGAGCGTCATGTCGGGGAAGCGCGTTTTAAAGGCTTCGGCGATTTGCAAATATTCCTTGTGCGTGTGACGGCGGTTCATCGCCTTGAGTATGCGGTCGCTGCCGCTTTGCACAGGAATGTGGACGAACTTGTACAGGTGTTCGTCTTCAAAGGTTTCCAGGAGCGCTTCTTGGTAACGCAGCACGTGCCGCGGATTTCCCATGCCCAAGCGGATTTTGTAATCGCCTGGAACGTGAACGATAATTTGTTGCAAAAGCGCGGCGAGATTTGTTTGCAGGTCAAACCCGTAACAGCTTGTATCTTGGCCTGTCAAAAAGATTTCTTTCGCCCCTGCATCGACTTTGCGCTGCACACGGCGTACAATCGAATCGGGCGAGGCACTTTTCAAAATCCCTTTTACCAGCCGCGTGGAACAGTAAGAACAGGCGTCAAGGCAGCCTTCTTCAATGTTCACAAGCCCGATTCCCGCGTGACTTTGCAAATCGGGAATTTCTTGAACGGAGGAATCCGAAAGGTTTAATTTGTTTGCAAATTCTTGGAAAGCGGCTTCGTTTTTATGCGCATCCTTCGGACCAAAACAAAAATCCGGAAAGAGCTGAATCAGGGCGCGCTTCAAATCGTCTGTTGCACATCCCGTGACCCAGACCGGCACTTTTTCAAAATGGGAACGGATCTTTTTGGCGAGCTTTGTCGCGCTTGTAATTCCTTTGACGGTACAGGCGTTTAAGACAATCGCATCCGGAGTTTCCGAAGGCATTTCGAATTGAACGGAAAAGCCTTCGCGGGCAAACCGTTCTCCGATTTCTTCGCCGTCTCCAAAGTTTGCGGCGCAGCCCTCACTTAAGACGGCTACTTTCCGCTGATGCATTGAAGCGTGGCTCCGGGGTAGTAAGCTTCGAGAATTTCCTTGAAGTTTTGACCGGCCTTTGCACGGGCGCGAGCGCCCATCTGGCACATGCCGATGCCGTGGCCAAAGCCCGAACCATCAATCACCCAGACCTTGCCGTTCTTTTCAATCTTGAACTTGGCAGACGGAAGAATCTTGGAACCTTCCTTAAAGAGCCAGCGGGTTCTGTCGCCTTTCACGGTAAAGATGCCCTTGTTCGTCAAGACTTCGAGTTCGTTCACGCGTCCGCCTGGGAACGTGGACTTGATTTCGATCTGCTGGATTCCGCTGAAGTTCGACTTGCCTTCGGCGCGGGCTTCCTTAAAGTTCTTTTTGAACATCGAAACCAATTCTTTTTCGCTGTAGACCTTTTTCCAGTTGCTGTAAGAACTGGACCCGCACCACGCGGAATCGGCGTTCTTCATATCGTTCTGGCTTTGCAGATAGGCAACGGGAGCAAGTCCCCACACTTCGACGCCTTCAGTGTGGCCGCCACAAGTGGAGTGGTAATAGGCTTCGATAAAGTTGCCGTTATGAGTCAGCACGACGCCAGCGGTAGAATCGATAGCGGCGCTTGGAAGTGGAGCTTCGCCAGCACTGCCGTTGTAAACCTGATCTTGTACGGTTGCGTAAACGTCAAATCCCAAAGAAGCGCGGGAATTGTAATGGTGGTAAGCGTAAGTACGGGCCGCCACCGCCTGAACCTTGAGCGCTTCGATCATCGATTCGTCAAGCTTTCCAATTTCATGCGGAACGACGCCTTTCAAATAATCTTCGACTGGGAGAACGTTGATCACGTTCAGCTTTTTCGCATTCTTCACAACGAGCATTTTGCCGCGGTATTCCTTGCCGTTCACAGAAAGGCGCGAACCTTCGCCCGGGAAAATCCACAGCGAATCGGACTTCGAAGGCGAAACCTTCATCGTACCGGACTTCTTTTGGCCCTGCGTCGAATCGGCGGTCGTCGAAATGGTGTAATCGTTGCCGGAAATTTCTGCCTTGGAAACGCTCACCAGAATGCCGACGCGGAAATCGCGCATCAAAGCTTCCGGAAGCTGCATCACGGGCAGATCTTTTAAAAGGTTCGCAGACGATGCCCCTTGTACGGTGGCAGTCGTATCTGCGGCAGGAGCGATCGGCGCGAATGCGGCGGTCGCTGTAGAATCTGGAATGGAATCTTCGGCGCTTTCCGGCGCAATCGCCACAAAAGGCTTTTGCACAGCGGAATCCGCTTGGGCGGTAACGCTCGAAGAACTTTCCGCGAGGGAACTAGATGAGGATTCCGCTGTCTGAACTTCTTCAGGCGGATCGGTCACGAGAGGAGGCAGGGGTGCGCAACTGACGAGACCGGCTGCGAGGAACAACAGCGGAAAACGCTTCATCTTTTTTTCGCTCCAGACTTTTTCTTTTCTTTCTTGACCATGTCGCGGAGCTTCGAACGGTTGAGTTCGCGATCCGCGGTCGAAATCACGTCCACGAAGAGCTTGCCTTCCAAGTGGTCTGTTTCGTGCTGGAAGCAACGGCAAAGGAGGCCTTCGACGTTGTGTTCTTCGACGGTTTCGCCGTTTTCGTTCATGTACTTGATCCAGATCTTGCCCGGACGGTAAACGTTGCAGAAAACGTCTGGAACGGAAAGGCAACCTTCATCATAAGGGACGTCTTCCGAGTCCGTTTCCGGACCCCATTCCGGGTTAAAGATAATGCGCGGCGCAGGCTGTTCGTCTTCGTCAGGGCGAGCCGGATCAATGACGACAAGACGCATGTCTTTGCCGACCTGAGGGGCTGCGAGACCGACGCCACCTGCGTCGTACATGGTGTCAAGCATGTCGTGAGCGAGAGCAACGAGCTCCGGCGTCACCTTTTCCACCGGTTTGCACTTGGTGCGCAAAACGGGATTTCCGTAAATCGTGATGTCTAAAACGGCCATTGTTTACTTCTTGTCTGCAGCCTTGTCTTCGGCGTTCAAAACGCGAGCGATCGCTGCCTGTTCGAAATCGAGAATGGTGTTGTTGCCGGTCTTCACGGTCACCGTGGTACCTTCCACGTTCGTCACCGTGCCGATGATGCCAGCAGCGGTCAAAACCTGGTCGCCCTTCTTCAAAGCCTTACGCATGGCGTCGAGCTTCTTCATTTCCTTCTGCTTTGGCATGATGAAGAACAAGTACATCACGACGAACATGAGGATGAACGGGAGAAGGCCCATGAACATGGAACCCTGTTGCTGTTCTGCACCAGCTTCCTGTGCAAAGGCGGATGCGGCGAAAACGAGGGCGAGGAGAGCGGAGTATTTCATAACAATCCTTTGATTAAAATGGAATGCTCCCAATTTAGAAAAAACTGTAGGGCGTTGGTCGGAATTAGGCGCGATTCATCGCTTCCAAAAGCCGTTTGTCGAGCAGCGGATAGACCCGGTTCAATTCCACCAGATCCTTGACCGCTTCGAGTTCCCCATAAAAGTACTCGATCTTTGAAAAATCGATCGTGGCAAAGTTCGGCGAGGAGTACAGATATCCGCAGTGGATCAGGTTTTCAAAAACGCGGCGCTTGAATCCCAAGGCCGGGAAAAGACGTTTGTAAGCGGCTTCAAAATCCTTGGCCGTCACAAAGGTACTGCCCTGCTTCTCAAAGCCTTTCGTCTTGGCCGCAGAAATAAAGGCGGTCAAGATCGTCTGCTCCGTCGCCGACAGCAGGGACTGCGGAAGATTCTTGTTCGTCATCCGCAAGAACAGTGTGCGGTAAAGCAGTGCCGGAAGGTTCTTGCGGTAGAAGTGAATTTGTGTGTTTTCGCCGGGGAGAAGCTCGGCAACGCCAAGGCCGCACAGACCGCGGAGCAGTTCAAAGGTTTCGTTGTAGCCAAGACCGTTGACCACGCGCAAATCGTCGATCATCGGCTCCAGATCGAACGTGTCTTTTTTGACGTGTCGAATGTAACGCGCACAAAGGAAGAGGAGCGTCGGCAGAGCGTGAATCTTGTCGAGTCTAGCCTTGTTTTCTTTCAAAATTTGTTTGCGCTTGGCGAGAATGCTTAAAATCTGCGGAAACCAAACGGGAAGCTTTTCTGTAGCCGCCTGCAGGTCTTCTTTAGAAACCTCTTCCACGTCCACATTTTCCATGGCGCGGAGGGTGTACGGGTAAGGTTCCTTGTGAAAAAGAGCTTCGATGCCGACGACGGAACGCGGACCGACCGTGCCTTCGTTGCGAAGCTTGGATCCTTCCTTCTTTTGAATCAAGAGTTCGCCCTTGTGGACCACAAAGAGCTTCTGGATTTCACTGCCTTCCTTGAACAGGATGTCGCGGGAATGGAGCTTTTTCATGAGAGCCCCCGAATGTTGTGTTCCGCGTGGAGTGCGCTCAGGTAGCGGTCGAGCATTTCCGTTTCTAAGAAGAGCTTTCCGGGATCTTCGGGAAGTTCGCTAAAGATGCCGAGTTCCACGAAGCGAATGATCACGATGATATCTGCCTTGGGCGTCGCGAGCTGCAAATACTTGAGCCAGTCTGCGCGGGTACGGGTAAAGAGCGAATCTTCTAAACCCAAAAATTCGAGGCAGGAGCGTTCACGTGGCGAAAGTCCGAATGGGGGATAGGTTTCCCCGTGGCGTTCCGCCCGCAGATAATCGACGAGAATGTGGAAAAGCTTGGGCTTCACCAGCAACATCTGTGCGTTGGGCTTTCCGTTTGCACCCGGCTTGAGCTTTATAAACTGGCGCCGGATCAGCTCCTTGAGAGACTTTGCCGTTTCGTCTTTGCTTGCGCGGCATTGCCACATGTATTCCTTGATCACCTGGGCCGTATCCAAAGGTTTGTTTTCGGCGCGGAGGGCGAGGAATTTGGCAAAACTTTCAAGGGAACTTTTGTAATTCGGCTGGGCCGCAGCCTGCTTTAACTGCTGCGTGTCCTTGACGATCGAGTTGATGGTGGCGAGCATCCACGCAGGTGCCGCTTTCAGGACTGCTCCGAGGCCTTTCTGATCGATCTTCACCAAAGTCGAATCTTTGCCTGCGCGGATATGATACGCGAAAGGCGTCCCATCCATAACGGAGGTGACGCCAATCAGAGATCCTTGCGGAATGGACTTCAGAATTTGGTTGTCATCAAAGGCTTCGAGCAAGCCTTCTTCGACATAGAGCATTTCGGAAGTCTTTTGACCTTTTTTAAAAACAAGCGAACCCGCTTGAACGGTAAAACGCTCAAACGGGAAATTCAGGTCGCTTGTAACGGGATTGCCCGAAATCAACGGGAACCGCCGGTCGAATTAGTCTTCGCGCTTGTCGATACGAGCAGCCTTGCCCTGGAGCTTACGCATGTAGTAGATGCGAGACTGGTGGACCTTACCTGCGCGGTTGATTTCGAAAGAAGCGATACGCGGGCTGTGAACCGGGAAGATACGTTCGATGGCAACGCCGTCGGTCGTCTTGCGAACGGTAACGGTTGTGCCAAGGCCGGTGTTCTTCTTCATCTGAATGACAACACCCTTGAACGGCTGGATGCGTTCCTTGCTGCCTTCGAGAACCTTCACGTTAACCGTGATGGTGTCGCCGGTGCGAATTGCCGGAATATCCGTTTTCTTGTTTTCGTTCTGAATTGCTTCGATGTTAAGGGACATATTCTGTGACCTCTGTTATTGTGTGCCAAATTTAGTATCTATTTGCAATTTTTCGTAGATGTCCGGGCGTCTTTCTTTAGTTCTTTTTAAAGATTCTGCCGTTCTCCACTCGGAAATTCGCTTATGATGCCCCGAAAGGAGCACCTCAGGGACGGATTTTCCTTCAAAAACCTCTGGTCTGGTATAGACGGGCCAGCCGAGAGGTCCCTGAGCAAAAGAGTCTGTATCTCCGGATTCCTTGTGACCGAGAGCTCCCGGGAGGAGTCTGACCACTGCATCGGTCAAAAGCATGGCAGGAAGTTCGCCACCGCTCACGACAAAGTCGCCGATGGAAATTTCCATGTCCACGTAATTCTCACGGATGCGTTCGTCGATTCCCTTGTAATGCCCGCAGACGAGTACCAGGTGGCTTTCTTTCGAAAGGTCCGATACGATCTTGTGGGTCAGAGGGACGCCGTCCGCCGTGAGATAGATGACCTTGCCTCCGTCTTCCTTGACGTGCGTGCTTTGGATTGCACGAGCCAGGGGTTCCGGTCGGAGCACCATACCCGGTTCGCCGCCGTAGGGCGAATCGTCTACCTGACCGTATTCGTTTACAGCGAAGTTGCGGAGGTAGATGGTGTTGAACGAAAAGAGTTCGTTCTTCTGGGCTCTGCCGATGATGGAATGTTCAAGCGGTGCGAACATTTCGGGGAAGATGGTGATGCATTCAATCTTCATCATCCAACCCTCATGTCGAAGAGCTTGGCGAGGAACGCTTCCGAAATCTGCACGGTGCGTTTTTCGCTGTCGATTTCACCGACGCATTCCTTGATCCACGGGGCGAGGATCTCGCTTCCTTTGTATGTAAAGCGGAAAGCGTTTACACTGGGAAGCTGCTCCACCGAAAGGACGCTCCCGATAACCGATCCGGAGTCTCCGATAACGGAGAAACCTTCGAGGTCCGAGAAGTAATATTTGCCTTCGGGTGCGGGAATCCGTTCTTCCATGGGAACGCTGATGTCCGCATTCACCAAGCTCTGCACGGCTTCCGAAGAATCGTAACCCTTGAACTTGAGAATCCAGATATCATTTGCAACGCGGGCGCTTTCCACTTCGAGAGCGAGAGTCGAAGAGTTTAAAAGCGCATAGACCGTCGTAAATTTTTTACAGCGGTTCAGATCGTGCGTCTGGGGTGCACACTTGATTTCGCCCTTGAATCCGTGGGTTCTCATCAAATGGCCGACGACGACCAGATCTTTTGCGTTAACGTTTTCCATGTTTCAAAAGAAAACCCCGTGCATTTTAGGCGGCACAGGGTTCTGCATTCATAGACTTTGGATTAAGCCTGAGCGTCAGCGGCCGGAGCTTCTTCTGCAGCCGGAGCTTCCTTTGCAGCCTTTTCAGCTTCGAGACGAGCCTTAGCCTTCGGACCGAGCTTAGCCTTCTTTTCCTTAGCAGCACGCGGAGCAGCGTTCTTGCCTTCGATGGAACGGCCAGCCTTGAGTTCGTGGAAGAGATCCATGATGCCGACCTTCTTGAGGAGGGAGGCAACGGTGTCAGACGGCTGAGCACCAGTCTGGAGCCACTTGAGAACCTTTTCCTGATCGAAAGTGATCACCGGCTGCTTGTGGTTCGGATCGTAGAAACCGACCTGTTCGATGAAGCTATCGTTACGAGCCTTACGGTTGTCGATGACGACTGCACGATAGACGGAGTTGTGACGCTTGCCAAAACGGGCGAGACGGATAACTGTAGACATTAAAAGTACCTCTTGTTGAGTTCGGAGCCAAATATAGAAAGAAATTCAAAAAATCCGTCATTTAACAACAAATTAACTTAAAAAAGTTTAAAATTGGCGTTTTTGAACGAATTTCTAAGCTTTTTTGCGATCTTTCCAGACTTCGGTATGGAAAAGCTGACCCTGGGAAACTCCGTATTTTTCTTCTGCACCGATGAGTTTTGCCGCAGTCGCAAGCGAAAGCTTGCCGCGGATCGCTTGGGCGTAAAGGCGCGTCTTGTCGGCGACTTCGGCCGCGCTTTCTTCGAGCATTTCCAAACGGAACTTGTGCACGCCGAGCTTTTTGAAGGTCGGAACCAGGTTCAGCGCGGACTGCGGACGTTCCAAGTAAAGTGTGTTGCGGCATTCCGCATCGGGAACGAGCGAATGCAAGGCTCCCTTGTGATCGAGAATGTCGATGTGATGCTTGGAACAGATCTGTTTGCAGTAGGGGAACCTTTCGGCATCGGTCAGGTTGGCCGCGTACAGGCAATGCTCCATGTAGAAGGCGGGCAAATGTTCAAAGACCGAGACTTCAAAGTGCGCACCGCCAAAGTTTTCGAGAAGCTTTTCCGTGCCAAGCGCATTCAGGTCCAGCGACGGATGCAAGGAGCGCAGACCCTGCGAAAGGAACCATTCCGCAGAAAGAATGTTCGAAACGTTCAGACTGTAATCGCCTTCGAGCGGAATTCCCGAATCTTGCAAGTAAACGAGGGCGCCTGGATTTCGCACCAGAATAAAGTCCGGCTTGAGATCGGCGAGCTTCTTCAAGTTCTTGGTCTCGCCCTCTTTTAAAACGCGGATCGTGGCAACGCCCACCTGAAATCCGAGTTCGCGAACGCGTTCCATCGGCTTCTTGTAATCGACGCCCCAGTCGAGGTCTAGGATTACACGGTCAATGTCCAGACCTTGGAGCTTTTCAAGCTGCTTCGGGCTGCGAACGAGAACCGTAATCTGTTCCGGTTTTGCGGTATCGCTTTCCTGGATATTTTTGTCTTGGTATGCGGAACGGGCGTTTGCAATCAGAGCCTTGCCACGCTCTGCCGAGGCTTCGGACGGGTGGCTGTCAAAACGGGCGTTGTCAAGAGCTTCGACGGCCGCCTTGCGCAGATTGCGCACTTCCTTATCGATTACAAAAGCATCGCTTGGAATGTCGAGGCGCATTTCGCGTGCAAAGTAAGCGGTACCGGTGAGAGCGGAAAGTTCCTTTTGGATGCGTTCCGAATTGTCGCGCGGTGTCTTGGCGCGTTCCAGGTTCTTTTCGGACCGGGCAACGACCTTGTGACCGTCCGCGTCTTGAATTTCCAAAGAAAGCGGTTCGCCAAAGTTTGCGAACAGGCGCATTTTCACGGGGAACTTGAGCTCGTTTTCGCGTTCGGCAAAAGTCTTGTGCAAACGTTTTTCCATCGCCGGGGAATCGTTGCGGAAGGCGCTCATGCCCGGATGCACACGGCGAAAATCAAAGATGTTCCCGAATTCAAGAAGGGTCTTGTCGCCGTTAAATTTGTAACTGAAAAGACGGCTGCCGGCAGAATTTTCTTCGCCCGGATCTTCAAAAAGAATCCCGTCGCCCGCTTCCAAAGGATGACGCCCTTCCACAAGGACGCTCTTGCGGTCCACACGGATGACCTTTCCCAAGTACATGCCGTGGTGATTGGAAAAAGAACCGTTGACGAGGGTCTGCTGATTCACGCCGCGGAGCCAGCCCGCATTCAAGCCTCTCGAAAAAAGCACTTCCAAAGGCTCGTGATTCTTTTCGCTCACGGAACCCTTGTCGATCTTTTCACGGAAAGCAATCGTCGTCGCCGCCACATATTCCGGGCTTTTTAAGCGACCTTCGATTTTAAAGGACTTGACGCCGATTTCTTGAAGCTTGTCCAGATCGTCAATCGCAGAAAGGTCGCGCGGGCTAAACAGGTAACGCTTGCCGTGCAAGTCAAAAGGTTTGCCGTCCACGAACATCTTGTACGGAAGGCGGCAACTCTGGGCGCACTGCCCGCGGTTTGCAGAACGCCCGCCGATATTTTCACTGGTGAGGCACTGTCCGCTGAACGAAACGCAAAGCGCTCCGTGCACAAAAACTTCCAGCTCGAGCGGAGTCCGGTTCGCCACGTTCTGAATGTCTTCAAGCGACATCTCGCGGGCGAGAACGGCTCGGGTGCAGCCCAAACGCTCCGCCATTTGAACGCCTTCCGCCGAAGCGATCGTCATCTGCGTCGAAGCGTGAATTTCGACTCCCGGCGCGACCGCCTTAAAAAGGCGCATCAGGCCCACGTCCTGAATAATCATCGCGTCCGGTTCCAGGGCCGCGATATCTTCAATGAATTCTGGCAGGGAATCGATTTCGTCTTCAAAAACAAGAATGTTCATTGCGAGAAAAGTGCGCACATGGCGAATTCTTGCATAGCGGATCATCTCCCGAACGTCTTCAAAGGAAAAGTCCAGGGAACGGCCTCGGGCATTCCAGTGCGGAACGCCAAAATAGACGGCATTCGCACCGTTTTCCACGGCGGCGTAAAACATATCCTTGTTGCCCACGGGGAGCATGAGTTCGAATTTTTGGGAGGCATCCATCGGTAAATAATTTAGAAAATCTTTAGGATATTGCCATTCGTCGAAAAGTGGTGGCTTTTGATCCTATAGAATTTTAAATTATACCAATCTTGGTTATTTTTCTGTGTGGACTATGCGAATTAACGGTTTGGTAAAAATTTTGGCAATTTGTGCGCTTTGCGTGTCTTTTGCCCAGGCTAATGCAGATTCTTCATCGGTAAGCGGTGAAGCGCTTCCAGACACTTCTTTTCGTGTGAAATGGGAACATTCCTTGGCGTTTATCGGAGTCATTTTGCCGCACCGTTCTCTTCGCAATTCGGAATCGCTGCACAATTGGCCTTTTTTTGCCTTTGCATCCCCGATGGGGTGGACTTCCAACCTAAAAGTGGAAAAGGATTTAGGAAAGCTCGCTACGGTTAAAGGCCTTACCGGTGCCGGGTTGACTTTGTTCGGCTTTGGGCTCCGCGCCGATGCGACGATTTCGCTTTTGCATTTGCTGGAACTCGGCGTGGAAGGGAATGTCGGGTCTGCGGTGAACTACGGAACGTGGGCCACCTTCATGGGCGTTTACGATCCGGAAGAACAGGAATTTTCGCAGGATATGTTCTTGACGGAATTCTCGTATGGCGTCAAATATCACGCGGCGATGTCTTTGCCGTTGATGCTCGTACTTCCGAAATCCACCTGGACGCGCTTTATTTTGCGCCCGTCGGCAGACCTGATGTATTCCGGTTATACGGGGGCGGAAGATGGCGAAGTCTGGAAGGCGGGAAACGGAAACTTTGTGAACGGTTACCATTATCGTTTAGGCGGAACCCTGATGCAAATGCTGCCGTTTAAGTATGTGCCGATGGCGATGTTTGCCGCAAACGTTAGCGGATTTATGCACGAATCGGATTTTAACGATGAATACAAGCCTTACGATCCGACCTTTAAGACGATTTCCCTGGTGCCGATGCTTTCGTTAAAGTTCGGTGAAAAATGGGGCGGCATGCTGATGGCGACATTTGCCCGTGACCGTAAATATCGCCATTACCATTATGAAACCGGAACGGAACTTTCGCAGGAACGCGTCGGTACGGAATGGGGC
>JAILDK010000118.1 GCA_024689485.1 Fibrobacter sp. | reverse complement strand
GCGGTGACTTTCTGTCTTGGCCTCGTGGGCTGTGGCTCGTCTTCCGGCGATTCCGCTGGAATCTTGATTGAAACGAATACGGGCAACAAGGGACTCGCTCGCGTGTATGTTTCGACGGAAGTATGGGATCTTTCGACGGGGGATACGCTGCGTTTGGCGCTTTCGACCCGGGATACGGTAGGCGATACGGTCTACGTGTATGAATGCGATTACCGCAAGGTTGTCGATTCCTTGTCCGTTCTTTCGGGAATGCTTTTGCTCGATAGCGTTCCGGTGGGAAAGTACGATTCCGTGACCGTCTATGCGTTGGATGGTGACGTGCGCGTGTACGCTCTGGTTTTGGATTTGGAAGAAGGTGCTGTTTACGTGATTGATGCCGACGGCGTTCAGGAAACGGATGTCTGCGAAAAAACGGGCTGGACCGAGATGTCGGATTGGGTTTACCTTTCGCTTTCGGATTTTAAGATTCAGAAGGGGGATACCTTAAAACTTTATGGCATGCAAATTTGGGGCTTGGATGAAGATGGCCTGGAAATTTCCCATTTTGAATACACGGATTGGACGAATCTGGTGATGGATTCGGCGGCAGTGGCTTCCGGAATGGCTTTCTTGGGAGCGATTCCTTACGGATACTATGATTCCTTGTTAGTGCTTTCGACAGATGGCAAGGTTCAAAAGTACGCGCTTTCGTTCTATATCGAAAAGGAAAAATCTTACTACATCGATTCGGATGGTGCAAAGCCCGTCGCTGTAAAGATGATTCCTGTCTATGAAGGGAATGCCCAGTTCTATTTCGCAGTGAATTCTTTTGACGTGTCCGAAGGCGATACAATTTTGATGATGCGTCCGGAAATGAAGCTCGATGGCGAAACGCTTTATCAAACGAATTACTTTGTGGAACATGTGATTTCTGCCGAAGATATTTCGACGGGAATTGTGAAAGTGGAAGGCGTTCCGGAAGGTTTCTACGAAACGATTTCTTGGGGCGGAACTAGTGTTTACGGCTTGTGGACTTTGTCTGAAACTCCGGTGATGCTTTCTCGGTCGGGCGTAAGCGAAGTCTCTCAGGTGAGCCTTGCTTTGCCGGAAGGTTTTGAAGATTTGGCGAACGTGGATGAATCGTTTGCGGGGATGCCGTTCCCTGTGATGCTTTCTTCTGCGCTCAAGAATCCTTGCCTTTTTGATGCGAATGCGAACTTGATTACGCTCGATGCGGAAGAAAGTGAATATTATGCGGATAAAATTTTGTACTGGGCCGTGGCGCCTGAAGTCCAGTTCTCGGCAGAAGGCAATGTGGAATTTGACGTCCTCGAAAACTGTGTGGAATCGAATGATTTGAACCTGACGATCGGAAATTATTCGAACCACTTTACGGATGCGGAAATTTCGGATTCGGCTTTGGCTCTGTTTAAGGATAAGGAAAGCTTGTTGGGAAATTCCCGTTGGACAGATTCGACGGACCAATGGCTTTATATCAACGAATTCAAACCGTTCTCGGAAGATGGCTATTACATGGGACTTTCCATTTGGTTCAATATTGATTCTTCGCAGGTAGGTGAATATGCTCAGATCGTTTCTGCGAAAAAGGATAGTGTGGGCTTTACTCTGCAAAAGCGCGGTACTTCGGGCGCGGTGAATTTGCGCTTGGATACGGATACGGGCGTTTACGGTTCTGTGTACGGTCGCGCGAATGGCGCTCTCGATGGGACGTGGCATAACTTCTCGTTTAAGATTCATGGCGACAGTGTGACGACTTTCTTTGACGGGAAGCTGACTGGAGCTGTGCAGTTTGATTCGGGAGATGGATTTGCGAAGGCATACAATCCGGGCGTCGGATACGGCGGTCTCCGCGGTGGAATCGACGAACTTTTCTTCTTTGACGGGACCCAGTCCCAAAATTGGATGCGTTTGTTCTACGCTTTGCAAAAAAGCGTTGTCGGAACAAAATAGCATTCTGCGTTTTTAGCTTAAATTCCGCAATTTCCCCGGCAGCGTTGTCGGGGATTTCTTTTGTATGAAAATATTATAGTACCCGTTATAGTAAAATGACTTATATTCTAAACTAGTTTATAGTACACTTTATAGTAACAAAGGAGATAGGATGAGTGGTGGAATGGGAACTAGTTTCCGTAGAGTGGTGCCTGCGGCAACGATCGCTTTGCTTTTAGCAGGTCAGGCTGCCTTGGCGCAGCCTTGGTATGCCAAGGATGTTCGTCAGGGCGGTCATGACCCTACGATGTACCGCGATGAGAATGGATACATTCTCATGTCGACCAATAACGATTTGATGATGTGGACTTCCACGGATATGATGTCGTGGGCGTACAAAGGTCAGATTTTTCCGAATGGTAGCCCGGAATGGCTCAAAAAAGCAGTCGGAGGAAAGACGGATGGTATCTGGGCCCCGGACCTTTTTAATTTCAATAACCAATACGGCATTTTCTATTGCGGATCTGTGTTCGGGCAGCGTACGTCCGCGATTGGTGTGACGACAAATTCAAACCTGAATTTCTCGGATCCGGCCAAAGGATGGAAGGACCAGGGTGAAGTCACCCATACTACCAACAAGAACAATTACAACGCCATTGATGCCGACGTGGTTGTGACGCCGACGGGCGAGTATTGGATGACTTACGGTTCCTGGAATGCGGGCGGCATTCGTTTGATTAAGCTCGACCCCAAAACCGGCAAGCAGGCATCTGACGACAAGAATAATTACATGATCGCCACCCGTGGCGGTACGGGTATCGAAGGCCCGAGCTTGATTGAGCACGGTGGACAGTACTTCCTCTTTACCGCTTGGGATGTGTGCTGCAAGCAGGGCAACGAAATTGAACAGACCACCTATAAGACGGCCATGGGCCGCGCCGACAAGGTGAACGGAACCTATGTGGACCGCAGAGGTAAAAAACTCAATGACGGCGGTGGCACCATTCTGATGCAGCGCTATAGCCGTTATGTGGGCCCGGGCGGTGGCGAAGCCTTTAAGGACTTGAACCGTATCCGTTTTGTGCACCATTATTACGACCTCACCGGCGACAAGTACAACCATATTCACATCCGTGATTTGGTCTTTACCGATGACAACTGGCCGGAAATGGGTCAGCCCTTCCTCGGCCGCTATTTGAGTGCGGAAGCGGAACACGGCATGATGACCCGCGGTTCAAACGACGATTTGACCTTCAACTATACGAGCGATGCCTCCAACGGCGAATACGTGGGCTATATCAACACGAAGGGTTCCAAGATCCGTTTGCCGATGAACATTATGCAGGCGGGTGATTACATCATGCGCTACCGTTATGCGAACGGCGGTGACAACGATGCGACCCATAAGGTGACGGTGAACGGCAAGAGCAGCACGGTAAAGCTCCCGAAAACGGGAAACTGGGGCAAGTTCCCGCAGAATTCCGTTGCCATGATTCCGGCAAAGCTCAAGCGTGGCGGTAACTTCATCGAAGTGGAACCGGATCAGAACTTTGCAGAACTGGACCGTATCGACTTCCTCCGCGTCGTCCGCGATACGATTCCGGGTAATGGATTTGATAACGGTATCAAGGTGCGCCTCACGAATAAGGACCAGCTGGCTATCAAGAACGGCGGCTATGCCATCTTCGAAAACGTGATTACAGACTCGATTAAGAGTACTAACGTGAAGATTCAGCTGCAGCAGTGCAAAGGCGGTACCATCAGTATCCGCAACGGTTCCAATTCGGGGACAGAACTTTCGAAGTGCACGGTTCCGTCTAGCTGTGGAACGGGTTCCTGGACGGAAGTGACTTGCTCGAACCTTCCGAAGCTTTCGGGCGTGAAGGACTTCTACCTCACCGGTAGCGGTATGAGCGGTGAAGTTCTCGTGGGGAACATCATGTTTGGCGATGGAACTCCGAAGGAAGCTTCCTTTGTGAAGCACGGTGCAGGCTCTTCCCGCCAGACGGTAGAAGCGGGTTCTGCAATTGTAGACTTCTACTACAACTGGGACGGTGCGACGAAGGTGAAGGTGACGGGTCTTCCGACTGGTTTGATTGCAACTGTGGATGAAGCGGGGAAGAAGGTTTCGTTCGCAGGTACGGTGGCAAAAACGGTTCCGGCTGGCGAATATACCTTTACGATCGAAACTCTTGATGCCGCGGTGAACGCTCAGATTTCGGGCGTGATCACGGTAACGAACGCTTCTCTTGTCCAGGTTTCGAGTTCAAGCGAATCTGTTTCGAGTTCAAGCGTAGCTGTTTCGAGTTCGAGTGAAATCGCTTTGAGTTCAAGCTCTGCGGAAATCGCAGAAAGCTCTAGTTCGGAAGAACGCACGGCGATTGCACAGTTGCAGGCTCTTCCGCTCGGATATTCCATTTCGAAGAGCGAATCGGGTTATGCGGTGCGCTTTGACCGTCCGGGCAATTATCACGTGTTCGTGATGAATGCGATGGGGCAGTTGATGACGCGCAAGGTGGTCCGTATGGAATCGGAAGTCCAGATTCAGGGCCTTCCAAAGGGCAACTACCTTTTCAAGATTGTAGAACGTTAATGCCTTGGGTTTGGTGATGGGAAACTTAAAACACGCTCTCTCTGTAGTCTTGGGGACTGCCGCTGTCGCGATGGCGGCGAATCCCTTGACGACAAAATTTTATTCGGCAGACGCGGCTGCGCTCGTTCACAACGACAGTTTGTTCATCTTTGCAGGTCATGACGAACAGGGCCCGCAAGGGGATAACAATAAATGGTTCTTGATGAACGATTGGCACGTGCTCGTGACCGATGACATGGAAAATTATCACGATTACGGCGCAGTCCTTTCGTGGAGAACCTTCAAGTGGGCTAGCGGAAACGCTTTTGCGGGACACTGCGAATACCGTAACGGCAAGTTCTACTGGTACGTGGCGGTTCACCATGCGACCGTTGTTCGGGACGAAGGCTTTGCCATTGGCGTTGCCGTGGCGGATCATCCGTCTGGACCTTGGAAGGACGCGATCGGTAAGGCGCTTATCACGGACGACACCCCGAATGATGTCGCCTTGAATATCGACCCGGCGATTTTTTACGACGGAAACGATATTTGGATGTATTGGGGTTCGTGGGGCGCAGGCCGTCGTGTGAAGCTGAAAAGCAACATGGTCGAACTTGCGGGAAAGCCTGAAGACATCAAGATCAGGGACTTCTTTGAAGCGCCTTGGATGCACAAGTATCGTGGCAATTATTACTTCACTTATGCATCGGGATATCCTTCGACCATCAATTATTCCATGGCTAAGAGCATTAACGGTCCTTGGACGCAGAAAGGTGTGTTGAATGAGAAAATGGAGAACTCTGAAACGAACCACCAGGCTGTATTCAAGTATCTCGGCCACTGGTATTTTATGTACCATGGCGCTACGGCTCCGGGTGGCTGGACTTACCGTCGTTCGGTGAATATCGACTACCTGTACTATGACAAGGATGCGAATATCCAGAAAATTGTCCGTACAAAGAATGGCGTAGACAAGGTGAACAATGCCCTGGTGGAAAATGGTTCTTACCGCCTGACCGTTTCGCACAGCAACCTGTCTTTGGTGGACGAAAACGGTGTCGTGGTGCAGCGCGCCTTTAACGAAAAGGATCGGACTCACTTCTGGACGGTAGAACGCAGCGGTAAAAACGCTCGCCATTATACGGTGCAGAACGTGGGCACGGGCCTTTACTACTGCCCATCGAAAACGCTTCTCGATACGGTCAAAACTTCGGCATCGCCGTGTGAAATTCGCATCGAAAATGCTTCGGTGAAAAAAGGCTATTACCTTTATGGAGATTACGACAGCGACTTCGTCGGCGACGTTCTGAATGTTTCCACGGATCCGGGCATGCCTGTGATCACCTGGGTGCGTACAGGAACGGATAACCAGAAGGTTCAGCTGCAGAAGGCACAGGCTCCGGAACGCGTTTCTTCGTCGAGCGCCGCAGTCTTTTCTAGTTCTTCGGCTGTAGTTTCCAGTTCTTCGAGGGCTCTTTCCAGCTCTTCCGACGTTCTTTCGAGTTCTTCTGAAGGCGTCGCAAACTTGGAGGTTGGATCGTCTAGCTCGGAACAGGGTGCAGAAGTTCTGTCCAGTTCTTCGGAAACCACAGGCCTGCAGAATCGTGTGGCTGTAGAACAGTCGATGCGTTACGACGCGGCGATGCAGACAGTGTTCTTCTCGGAGAATACGCGTTGGGCGGTATTCGACGTGAATGGTGTTGCCCTTCAGCGAGGTTTTGGTCGAGAAATCCGGATGCATACGCTGCGCTCGGGCGTTTACCTCGTCAAATCCGGGGCGAAGAGCATGCGCATTTTGCACCGCACCAGGTAAAATTCCATCATACAACTGAAAAATCCCCTGAAAAGGGGATTTTTCATTTTAAATAAAAATGTAGTACACATTGTAGTAAAAAGAGGTATATTGTAGTAAAGAATGTAGTACATATTGTAGTACACACTAAAATTCAAAAAAGGAGTCAAGATGATGTTCGGTTTGGCAAAAAGTTTCAAGAGAGCCGCTTTGGCTCTGGGAGCTGTGGCTGTAGCGGCGATGGCGCGTCCTTATATTGTGGGCGTGGATGTCTCTTGGGTTTTGGAAGATGAATCCTTGGGGGCGAAGTACTACGATGACGGTAAGCAGCAGGATCTCTTTGATATTCTGCAGAATAACGGCATCAACTTTATTCGCGTGCGTACCTTTGTGAATTCCTGCATCGGTTATGCGAAAAACGCTTATTCGGGTGCCGATCCTAACGTGTGCTGGTGCGACTTGGAACATACCATTAAGCTCGCCAAGCGAATCAAGGCTCATAATATGGGCTTTTTCCTGGACTTTCACATGAGCGATACTTGGGCTTCGATCGGGCATCAGGATGTGCCGGCTTCTTGGGCTGGCAAGAGCAATGCGGAAATGGGAAAGCTCGCTTATGAACATGTGAAGACGACGATGAACGCGTTGATGAAGGAAGGACTGCGTCCGGATATGGTGCAGGTCGGCAACGAAATCAATGCTCGTGTGGCAGGTGTTTCGTTGAGCAAGACGGCGGAATTTGCGAACATCATCAATTCCGGTGTGAAGGCAGTCCGAGAAATCGACCCGAGCATTAAAATTGTGATGCAACACGGTCAGCCGCGTCCGGAAAAGGGCTTTGCGGAATGGTACCAGAAGATCCATGCGAACATCGACTACGATGCCATTTGCGGTTCTACCTACGGTACGACGAACAACGGCCAGGATTGGCGCGATATGTTCGGCCTGGTCGTGAAGAACAAGAAGGCTGTGCTCAGCTGCGAATATACCGGTGAACGTACCGCTTTGGTGAATTCGGTGTTCTATGACTTCGGCGATCTCGGCTGGGGAACCTTCGTTTGGGAACCGACCCGCTACAGTAAAAAGCCGATGTTCGATCGCGACGGTCAAAAGTATACGGCGAACGCTCGCTTGAAGGAACTCCGCGATATCGCTAAAAAGTACAATGCGACGCTCCCGGATTGGGTGCAGGTGGGAAAGCCTGTCACGAAGTATGCGGTGAAAACCTCGGTTCCGTTCGGCGGTACGATTTTGCAAGATGTGCAGGGATCGGAAGTGGCGGAAGGTTCGAGTGTGAAGTTTACAGCGAATCCGTTGGACGGTTGGGAATTTGTCGCTTGGACAGGAGATTACACCGGAAGCGAAAAGGAATATACCGTAAAGAGCGTTGCGAAGGAAGTGAACCTGGGCGCAACCTTCCAGTTTGTTTCCGCGGATTCCCTGAACTATGAAGTGGAGAATGCGATTTTCCATCAGACGGCGTTTGAAGATAAGCATACAGGATTTTCTGGCAAAGGCTATGCGAACTTGGACAATGTTGCTGGCTCTGCATTGACGCTTTCCGTGTGCTTGCCGGACAGCGGTGAACAGAAAATGAAAATTTCTTTTGCCAACGGCTCGGACGCAAATCGACCGGTTAGCATTGCGGTCAATGGAAATGTGCAGGTTCCGAGCATGGACTTTGGCAGCACAGGCACTTGGGAAAATTGGGAAACTCAAGAAGTGTCGTTGCAGATGCCGGCAGGCGTGAATACGATTACGATCACTTCTCTTACGGAAACGGGTGGCCCGAATATCGATAAGGTGGAATTTGCAAGAATTCAGAATGTCGAAGAAATCATCGATCCAGAAGTGAGTCCGAAGGATTCAACGGAATCGGGCGATCATTCGGAAACGCTTGCCATTCAAAAGAGATTGCTTCGCCAGTTCATGCAGAAGAACTCTCGCAGCTTTAGCGTGAACGGTCGTACGGTGGGCAAAAATCACAGTTCGAAAATCCGAGTTTATACAAAGTAACGGAGAAGGGGCGAAGTATGAAACGTTCGAATGTTTTTCTGATGGGCGTCGCCTTGGCGGCTTCTAGCGCGTTTGCGTCAACGTATTACGTGGCGCCGACCGGGAAGGATTCCAATGCGGGTTCCAAGAGCAGTCCATTTGCGACGCTCAACAAGGCAAATGCCGTGGTGAATGCGGGCGATACCGTTTGGATTCGCGGTGGAACCTATATGCATACGGATACGTCCTTTGTGAAAAATGATAACATGTTTGCGGGAATCTATCTGACAAAGAGCGGTTCTAGCGACAATAATCGAATTCATTACCTCGCCTATCCCGGTGAAAAACCGGTTTTCGATTTCAGCAAAATGCCGATTGCGAATGGAACGAATAATGTGCGCTACACATCGGGATTTTTGATTCAGGCAAAGTACCTGCATTTGAAGGGCTTTGAAGTCAAGAATGTTCCGATGAAGGGCGAATCCAATGTGGGCGTTTACGTTTCCCGCAGTAAGCATATTTTTTTGGAATTGATCGACAGTCATCATAACGGCGGTTCGGGCTTCTTTGTGAACGAAAGAGGTTCGGGCAGCGCTGGTGGACATTTATTCCTCAATTGCGACAGCCATGACAATTACGATCCGAATGGGCGTCAGGGGGACGGTCAGAATGCGGACGGTTTTGGTGTGCATTACCAGACGAGTGGTGATACGACCAAGTTCATCGGCTGTCGCGCTTGGTGGAATTCCGATGACGGCTGGGATTTTATCAGCCAGGAATTCCCGGTTGTCATCGAAAATTCTTGGGCGATGGGCCACGGCTACAGTAACTATGGAACCGGTAAACCCAAAGATGGCAACGGAAACGGCTTTAAAGCGGGCAGCAGTAAAACGGGAGTCCGCCACACGATCCGCAACAGCGTCGCTTGGAAAAACAAGGCTTCAGGCTTTTACGCCAATCACAGCAGCGGAGGAAACGATTGGTACAACAATACCGCATACATGAACGGCACCGCATTCAACATGTGGGCAAGTACATGGGACGCAAACGATAACCGCACCGATGGCGTGATCCTCAAAGGCGACAAGGCTCACGTCATGAAAAACAACATCGCATTCCCGAATAAGACGGCTTATATCGGCGGTGATTACGCTTCGGGCGAATACAACACTTGGAATTTGAACATCACTCCGAAAGAATCGGATTTTTTGAGCGTAGATGATCCGAGCATGACTGTCACCGGTCAGGAACTCGGACCTCTCGGAGGTGCTTTGGGGCCACGTCAGGCAGACGGCAGCCTTCCTGATGTGGACTTTTTGAAGCTCGCAAAGAACAGTCAAATGATCGACCGCGGCGTGAATGTGAAGTTACCGTATCAAGGCAAGGCTCCGGATCTCGGCGCATACGAATATGCGACGAAAACGACGCCGACTGTGAATCCGGGAGAAACGACTCCGGGTGAAAATAATTCGGGAGAAACGACTCCGACAGAGGTTTCGAATGGACAGATGATTGTGAACGATCGTTTTTGGAAAGATACCGATGGGAACTTTATCTATTCGCAGGGCGGTGGCGTTTTGCAGGTGGGTGAAACGTTCTACTGGTACGGTGTCAAGTACAAAGGAGCAGTCACTTATGCGGCAAATCCGACGGGTAAAAACAGCGATACCGGATTTGAAGGCGTCACCTGTTATTCTTCCAAGGATTTGGTGAATTGGAAGTACGAGGGACTCGTTTTGAAACCCGATCAGATCGGTGGCGGCTGGTTTGGAAGAATCGGCGTCGTTTACCATGCAAAGACAAAGAAGTACGTGCTTGCGGGGCAAGGTTCGAGCCCGAGCTGGGAATTTGGCGAATATTTTGCGACGAGTGATTCTCCGACCGGCCCGTTCAAGTTCGCCCGAATTCAGCTTGAGAGCGAAATGACCTTCTTTGTGAACAACAATACCGGTGACCAGACCCTTTTCCAGGATGATGACGGAAAGGCTTATGTAATCGCATCCAATGTGAAGGGACGTACCAATCTCTATGTAGCTCCTCTCCGCGAATCGGACTTCCTCGAAATCGACGGATCGAAAACGGTGAACATTCACAAGAGCCGTGTCGGCGGTCGCGAAGGAAACGCGATGTTCAAACACGATGGCGTTTACTACTTCTGCTCTTCGGATTTGCACGGTTGGAATACTTCCCAAACCTACTGCATGTCGGCGACGAATATTCTTGGACCGTATAGCGAAGAATTTGTCTTGGAAGGGACGCAACATGACTTTAGCCATGTGACGCAAACGGGCTTCTTTGTGATGGTAAACGGAACGAAAGGCTCCTTTGTCGTCAACGCGGGCGACCGTTGGAGCGACTTTGCCGGAAACGGTCTCGGCTTTAACCAGTGGCTTCCGATTTCCTTTGAAAGTGGAAAGCCTGTATTCCACTCTTTGAGCGAATGGAATATCAACGTCAAGGAAGGCACTTGGAGCGTCGGCGCAAACAACAACTACTGCTTGAATCCGACTTTTGAAGCGGATCGCGTGGGACAGACGACTCTCACGGGCTGGAAGCTCGACAAAGCGGATGCGAACAACATCAATTCGACTTCTAAGAAGCGTACCGGTCGCTGGGGCGTTTATCTGACGGATTCGAAAACGCTTTCGCAGACTCTGACCGTTCCGAATGGCAAGTACACGCTCAGCGCCTATGTGCAGAGCAGCGGCGGTCAAAGCGCGGCCAAGATGTTTGCCAAGGATTTTGGCGGAACTGAACAGAACGCTTCGATCGTTTCCGCAGGTTCCAACTGGGTCAAAAAGACCGTGGAAAATATTTCCGTGACAAATGGAAAAATCATTATCGGATTTAGTACTGCTGGATCTTCGAGCCAGTGGATTGCTGTGGACGATATTGAGCTCATCCGTTCGGGCGAAATCGAATCTCTCGTGTCCGAAGAGACGACTGCCCTTCGCCAAATTCGCCGTGCAAAGTCTTTCAAGCCACGTTCTTCGACGAAATCGTTCACGGTCAATGGACGAATCGTTGAAAAACGCGGAAATTTGCCGAAAATGAGGACTTATTTCAAATAAACTCACCTCAAGGTGGTGTTGTCTAAAGACAACAAATTGTTCCCTAAAAACGATCGAGTAGCCCAGTTTGAATAGAAATTTAAACTGGGTTACTTTGGTTTCAACTTCTTAAAGGAGTCGAATATGGGTTGGTTTGGTAAATGTGCGGCGTTAGCCGTGGTTTGCTGTCTTCAAGTGTCTATGGCAGCGGATTATGTACCGCCTTCTGCAGCGGTTTCTAAAATCAATAGCTACCGCAGCTACAAAGAATTGACAGCCGCCGCAAACGGCATGGATATCGACAAATACGCCTACAATATGACCACCTGGCAAATCAGCAACGGCGGCTTCTTTAAGGCGATGGCGGACAAGTACAAAAATCCGTATTCGAGCGGTGAAAAATCTTCCTGGCGCAGCAAAAGCGGGGGAGATCTTGCCACGATCGACAATGACGCGACCATTCAGGAAATGCGCCTTTTGGCCACGCGTTACAAAGAGACGACGAATTCCACTTACAAGTCCGCTTTCAAGAACAGTTTCAACAAGGCGGTCAACTTCCTTTTGACCATGCAACGCTCTACGGGTGGCCTTCCGCAGGTATGGCCGAAGCGCGGCAATTACAGCGACCACATTACGCTGAACGATAATGCGATGATCCGCGCCATGGTGACGATGATGGATATCGCCAATTCCACGTCTCCTTTTGACAGCGATATCATCGACAATACAACTCGTAACAAGATGCGCAGTGCCTTGGACAAGGCGGTGAACTATTTGCTCAAAGCGCAAATTGTGAATAACGGCTCGTTGACGGTCTGGTGCGCGCAGCATGATACGGCGAATTACGCACCGCGTCCGGCCCGTGCCTATGAACTGGAATCCAAGTCCGGAAATGAATCCGCGGGGGTAGTCTGGTTCCTTATGAATTGGCCGAATCAGACTCCCGAAGTGCAGAATGCGGTCAAGAGTGCAATCGCCTGGTACAAGCGTACCAAAGTCGCGAATAAAAAGTTCGACAAGAATGCGGGAGCAATCGTGACCTCCAATGGTTCTTCGATGTGGTACCGTTTTTATGAAGTCAACAATGACAATTACTTCTTCTGCGACCGCGAAGGCGCAAGTACCAAGACTTCCGACTTGAGCAAGATCAGCGCGGAACGCCGCACGGGTTACCAGTGGGCAGGGGACTACGGCAGCGCCCTTTTGAACGTGGAATCCGCTTACCTTTCTGCGATTGCAAAACTGCCTGCGGTAAGTTCTTCCAGTACGGCGAGCAGCAGCTCTTCTGTCGCAGGTGTTTCGAATGTTTCCAAGCGTAAAATCGACTTTGTCGTCGGCGTGGATGGCGATTTTAAGGCCGCGTTCTCCAAGGCGGCCGCTTCGGCGAGCGCTTCCAAGCGTTTCATCATTTTTGTCCCGGATGGCGAATATGATTTGACGAAGCTTACCGCGGACTCCCACGGTAAAACGACGGTGAACGCCTCTTATCTTTCGATCATCGGTCAGAGCAAAGAAAAAACGATCATTGCGAATAAAACGGATACCGAAGGCATTAGCCTTACGGCAACGCTTTACTTCCCCAAGAATTACGACATGTACATGCAGGATATTACCCTGCAAAATAAAAGCACCTTTGCGACTGCAAATGCCACCCGCCAAGTCGCTTTGCAGCAGAACAGCGGAGACCGCTTCATCTACAAGAATGTGCGCCTGTTGAGCGGTCAGGATACTTATTACACCAAAACGGGCCGTACCTACTGGGAAGGCGGCGAAATCCAGGGAACCGTGGATTTTATCTGCGGCGA
>JAILDK010000106.1 GCA_024689485.1 Fibrobacter sp. | reverse complement strand
CCAAAGCCGCCGGCCAGTTTGAAGTCCGTGTTGCGAATGACCTTGCCGTCCTTCAAAATGGTGATGTGGTCGCCGTTGAGCGATACGGCGTAATGATGCCAGTTGCCGTCGGCGATCTTGGACGAACCGTAAACGGTCGTGTCGGAAATGACGAGAGTATCCGAATCCACAAAGAGTTCCACGCCCAGGTTCTTGCTCGAACCGTTCTGTCGAATGACAAAGCCGAGGGAATCCTGCATTGCGGTGAAAATGGCGATGCTCGAATCTTCGCTAAAGGCGTCCTTTTCGATCTTGGTCCAGAACGAGACAGCGACCTTGCCGTCTACGATGACAGGGAACTCGTTTACCGTGTCCTGTTTATCGCCTGCGGCATAAGCCTTGGCCCCTGCCCAAATTCCTTCGGCGCTTAAAGAATCCCAGTGCTGGCTGTAGCGCACTTTGGAAGAATAGGCGGGTTCCGTTTTGGCGTTAAAGACGTACAGCTTTTGGCTTGTCGAAGCGCTGAAATCGACGATCGGGAGAACGCACCAGTAAAGGGTCGAGTCTCCGGTGCTGTAAGCCTTTTCGGCGGGCAGCACAAAGCCGTTGTCGTCTATCAAAAGCGGGGTCCTGATGGCGTTCGGAAGACGGATCGGGAACATGACAGAATCCACATCCGTCTGGATTTTAGACTGTAACGAATCCGGGAGGGTGCGGCTTATAGTCAGCTGCGCCTGGGTCGCTTCTCCAGAAATCGTATAGGCATCGCCTTCGCCGATTTCCATTTTGACGTAGTAAATGGAATAGATCTGCGAGCTGTAAACCGTGAAGTAGTTGTAGTCGGCTTCCGGAATGGCTGTCAAAACGGCGACGCCGTTCGAAATGTCCGTGTCGGTGATGACGGTGCAGCTGAGCGTTCCGTTGAGGCAGACCGTGTTGCCGGCCAAGATGTTGTACACGTCAATGTTCACGGCGATTTCGGATGCGGTCGAAAGTTCCGTGTTCAAGGTGAGCGTGTCGTTTTCTACGGCGTTCGAGTCGCTTTCAATTTCGAGCTCTTCCTTGGAAACGAGGTTCGATTCCGCGCTTTCAAAAAGAACGGTGTATTCGCCGTCGGCAAGATTGCTCAGCAAAATCTGATAGTTGCCGTTTTCATCGGAAACCGTGGAATAAAGGATGCTGTCGTTGTGGGCGGTGTAATCGTTCGCTACAACATAGACGGAAGTGTGGGCGACTCCTTCGCCGGAGTTGGTGACAACCGTTCCGGCGAGCGTTTTGCCGGATTCCGTCGTGCTGATCACGCCGGCATGATCGGAGCTGCTACAGGCTGCAAGGATCAAGGCTCCGCCAGCGAGCATGGAATATTTTTTCCAAAGTGTCATGGCTTGGCCTCCGCGTCGAGATTCGAGAACAGGTGAATATTCATGTGGTAAACGCCGTCCGCTTTTTCCTGGTCTTCGGCAACAATCTGGTGCGCCTTCGCCTTGAACGCCTGGAGTTCCGCTTCGAGCTTTTTGTAAGCGTTCTGCGAAAGGCTAAAGACGAGGGTGTTCATCACGTGCGGATTCTTGCTCGGGGTGAGCAAGGCTTCTTTCGAAAGTTCAAAACATTGGAGCTGGTATTCGCGAATCAGTTCGTCGTTGTTGTACGGACCGCTCGAAATGGAATCCTTGGTGGGCTTCCAAAAACCGTCATCGTTTTTACGGATGAGGCCGAGTCGAGAAAGCAGGGCGACCGATTCGTTTAGCTTGCCGATCGTGACTTTGGGGAATATACGCTTGGCGACCGGGGAAAGGTCGTCGGAAACGTCCATCACGTCCAAAATGGCGAAGAGGGCGCTGTGATACCATTTGGCGTAATATTCATACGCATCGGAATTTAAGAGCATCTGCGGATGCGGATTGATCTTTAGGAGATCTTCCATGGCATCCTTGCGGGCTGCGTCCGATTTTGCCTGGTCGAGCTTGACCATGGATTCAAAGTATTTCGCTTCCTTGCGGTCGAGTTCCAAAACTTCGATGAACTTTTGGACCATGCGCGGGGAAACCTTTTTGCCGCGGAGAACATCGGCGAAGTAGCTGCGGGTTTTGGGAAGTCCGAGCCTTGCGCAGATTTCGGTACGGCTAAAAGAAGGCTCTACAAGAGCCCTTGCGCCTTGATATTCCGCCAGGTATTTGCGGAAATGCGTATATTGAAAGATGTCAGTCAATTTATCCACGTTCTTAATATAAATAAAAAGCTTAAAATTGAGAACGTTCTTATTTTAGAAGTGTGACAAAAGTCGCTTTTTTCGGAATTTGTCATTTTTGACAAAAAAACCGAACTAAATTTGCATTATGAGTCATACTGGATACCGCATTTTACATACATCGGACTGGCATTTGGGCAATTCCTTGCACGATCATTCGCGAATCGAGGAATACCGGTCTTTTCTTGCAGAATTAAAGAAAATCATCGTTTTGAACGAAGTGGACGCTTTGCTCGTTTCGGGGGATATCTTCGATACAGGTTCCCCGAGCAATGCGGCTTTGGAGCTTTACTATTCCTTTTTGACAAGCCTGAACGGAACGTGCTGCAAGAACGTGGTCGTGACCGCGGGCAATCACGATTCGCCGGCGACGCTCAACGCGTCCCGTGAGCTGCTTGAACTTTTGAAGGTGAAGGTCGTGGCGACGCCGGATGCGGAACAGCATTTTGCAAATGAAGTCTTTGCGCTGCCGAGTGAAGAGGCTCCGCAGGTGATCGTTTGTGCGGCGCCTTTCCTCCGCGATGCCGCTTTGCAGGCGAGCCTTGGCAGTGAAAAGTTCGAGACCGATGAGCAGTTCGTGAAGGCGGGCACCAAGGCTCATTTTGAAAAGCTGAAGGATCTTGCCCTTGCGCTGCGTGAAAAGCTCGGGAAGAATTTGCCGATCGTGGCGATGGCGCACCTTTATGCCGCTGGAGCGGCCCCTTCCGAAAATGCGGACGATACGGAATACACGGTCGTTGGCAATCTGGAAAATGTGAATTCGGAAATTTTCCCGCCGGTCTTCGATTATGTGGCCCTCGGTCACATTCACCGTTCGCAGAAGGTGGCTGGTGAAGATCGCATCCGCTATTCGGGATCTCCGCTGCCGATGGGCTTTGACGAAGCCCGTTCCCAGAGTGAAGTGCTCCTGGTGGATTTGGAAGAAGGAAAGTCGCCGGTCATCCGTCCGATGGGACTTTCGCTTCCGAAAAAGCTCGTGACGATTTCGGGCGCGGATCTTTCGGAAATCCGGGAAAAGATTTTGCGTCAGGATAAAGAAACTCCGGGCGCCTGGGTTCGTGTGCAATTTACGGGCGCGGGAACGGCGGGAAGTCTCCGTCAGAATCTCGCGGGCGATTTTGAAAGGACGAGCTTGGAATTGGTGCATGCGGAATATGTGGCCCGTGTGGACAATTCAAAGACGTCGATCGAAGAAGAAAAGGATCTTTCGGAATTTTCGCCGACGGAAGTTTTTACCCGTCGCATGGAAAACGAAAAGGATGAACTGGGACTTTCCCAGAATCCGGATTTGAAGGCGCGTGTGGAACTCGCTTTCCAGGAAATTTTGAAGGCTGTTCAGGAAGGTCAGGTGGACTAATGAAGATTATTGCACTCCATTTTAAGAATGTGAATTCCCTGGCTGGGGAATGGAATATCCGTTTTGACGATCCTGCTTTCCTCCGCAACCATCTTTTTGCGATTTCCGGTCCGACGGGTTCGGGAAAGTCTTCGGTGCTCGATGCGATTTCGCTTGCGCTCTACGGTAAAACGCCGCGCCAGGACAATGTTTCGGACAAGCGTGGCGGTGTTTCGGTAGGCCCGGAACTTGTGATGACGACGGGAACCGGGGAATCCTTTTCGGAAGTGATTTTTGAATCGGCCGGCAACCGCTACATGGCGGTTTGGAAGGTGCACCGCAGCCGTAACCGCGCCGATGGCGCTATCCAAGGCGTGGACCGCAAGATTCTCTTTGAAGAAAACGGCTCCTTTGTCGCAAAGGATGAATATTCCAAATCGACAGAAGCCCAGAAGAAAATCGAAGAAGTCGTCGGACTGAACTTTGACCAGTTCATGCGCGCCGTGATGCTTCCGCAGGGAGGCTTTGACAGCTTCCTCAAATGCAAGCGCGAAGAAAAGGCGGCGATTCTCGAAAAACTTTCCGGACAGGAAATCTACCGCAAAATTTCGAAAGCGGTCTATGAACGCAACAAGGCAGAAGATGCGCATTTGAAAGAACTGCAAAGCCTGCTGAGCGGCATTCAACTGCTCCCGGAAAATGAAGAACGCGATTTGAAGGCTTGGATCGAAAGCTCGAACAAGACAAAGGCTTCGAAGGAAGCGGAACTCAAAAAGAACGAAGAGTTCAAACGCATTCTCGGCGAAGTCGTTGCCGCCGAAAAGGAATGCCAGGATCTGCGTAAAGCCGTGGAAGCGCTCACGCTTGAAAACCGCAACCTGGAACCGGATCGCAAGCGCCTTTCCCGTGGAAACGAAGCGCAGCTTTTGATTCCGGAACTCGAAAAGCTCGAAATGATTCGCAAGGATTATGCGGCGAAGACGGAGCAGAAAAAGTCTTTGTTGCAAAAGGTTCCGGAATGCGAATTGAACAGCCGCCAGGTTCAGACGGAACTTGAAGCGAAGTCCCGTGAAGAAGACCGTTTGCGCGCCGAAGACAAGGTGCGTGGCGAACTTCGCGAAAAGGTTTCGAAGTTGGATTCGGAAATCATCCGCTTGCAGCAGATTTGCGACGAAAAGGTTGCGGAAATCCGCGGCAAAAAGGCGCGCCTCGAAGAATTTCGCCTGGCAGGCGTTCAGCTGAATAACGACCGTGCGGAAGTCGAAAAGGCTCTTTCGGAAAATGAAAACTACGAAAAGGCGCACCCGACGCACAAAATGCTTGAAAGCGAACAGGCGGTGATTTCGGACCGTTTGAATCATTTGGCTGAATCGAAAAATGCCGTTCTCAAGGCGAAAGACGCTTTGGCAATCGCCAAGACCCGCCGCAAGGAAGCGGAAGATTTTTGGCGCGGCCAGCTTTTGAATTTGAAGAACGTGAGCGAAGAACGCGACCGCTGTTTTTCGAACGATATGAATAAGATCGTGTCGTTTGTGCAGGCTTCGCTTTCGGATGGGGACATTTGCCCGGTATGCGGTAGCCCGTATCATGCGGAACATGAAAAGGCGGAATTTACCAAGGGCGATCTGTCGGCGACGGCGGGACGTTTGAACAGCTTGCAGTCCCGTTACGAAAAGGCGAAGAATGCGGCTAGCGATGCGGAGTACAAGCTCCATGCCGCGGATGACGTCATCAAGAAATGCGAAGATGAAGTCGTGGACAAAAACAAGGCTTCTTTGGAATCTTTCCAGATGGTCGTGGAAAAGCTTCGCCCGTTCGGTTTTGCGGAAGCGGATCTGGAAGCGCCTCAGCGGGTCCTTTCGAAAATTCGCACTTGGGCTGCGCAGTGGAGCACCTGCACCAAAAATATCGAAACTTACAAAAGTCAGCTCGCCGTTTTTGGTGCCCAGGAAAAGGGCTTGGCACAAAGCGTGGAATCCGTGCAGGCGGACTTGCGCATTCTTGAAGATGACCTGAACAAGAAAAAGGCCGAAGCTCAAGAACGCACGACGGAACGCCATAAACTTTTTGGGACGCGCGATGTGGCAGAAGACCGCCGCGAATGCCAGGAAAAGATCGATGCCGTTGCCAAGCTCCGCGTGGAACTTACGGAAAAGCGTGAACGTTGCACGCAAATACTCGCCTCGGTCCGTTCTCAACTCGAAACGATTTCCTTGCACATTACGGAATGCGAACGCAACAAGGAATCTTTGGATACGGATCTCAAGGCAAAGCTCCGCGAACACAGCTTTGGCTCGGAACAGGATCTAAAAAATGCGGTGGTCCCGGAAGTGCTCCGTTTGCAGATTACGCAAAAGATCGAAAAGGTCGCCGCAGATCTCGCTTTGAGCCGTGGCAAGTCAGAGCAGGCGGAAGAACGCTTGAACTATTTGCGCTCCTTGGATACGGGACATCAGACTTTGCAGACGGTGGCGTACAAGCTTGAAACCTTGGCAAAGGAAATTGCAGACCTTTCCGAAGAGCTCAACAAGAAAACGCGCCTTTGCACAGAAAACGATGTGGCGAAGAAAACCTTCCAAAAGGTGATCGTCGAAAAGGAAGCGCAGGATCAGAAGGTACACGTTTGGAGTACGCTGAATTCCTTGATCGGTAGCGCAGACGGTAAGAAGTTCGTGGAATATGTACAGCAGCTGACTCTTCGCAAGTTGATTTCGGCGGCGAACAAACATTTGCACAGCTTGGATCCGCGTTACAAGATTGAAACCGATGAAACGGGCTTGAACATTTCGCTGTATGACGCGGAATGCGGAACTTCCCGTCCATCGGCGAACCTGTCGGGCGGTGAAACGTTCTTGGTGAGCCTTTCGCTCGCCTTGGGACTTTCTTCGCTTGCAAGCCAGCGCGTTCGAATCGATACACTCTTCCTGGATGAAGGCTTTGGATCTTTGGACGAACGCAAGCTGCAAAAGGCAATCGAAGTGCTTCGCAATCTCGGCGAGCGCAGCGATAAACTGGTCGGCGTGATCTCTCACGTGGGACGCTTGAAGGAAGAAGTTTCGAATCACATCGAAATTATTCCGTCGGGCAGCGGACACAGTCAGATTGCGGGCCCGGGCGTTTCCATGGGCGCTGCCTGATCAAAATGATTAATCGATGAACATTTTGAAAATGAGAATGCCGCATCCTTGACGGGTGCGGTTTTCTCTTTTATAATTCAAACCGGTTTGGCTCGGACGCGGCAATTTCTCTGAGGGGAGCGTCCTTTTTTACATCCCAATTTTTTACGGCTCATTGCCGATTTTCAAAAACATTTTTCTGAGGAGAAATCCATGAAGCTTTTGAACAAAGCTTTGCCTTTGATCGTATTGTCTTCGGTCGCGTTTGGCGTTGCGAAGACAGACAGCACCTTGCTTTATTTTGCGGAAGGGAATATCAAAAATTCCTTGACGTATCCGGGAAGCCCTGTCGCCACCAGTAAAATCCAGAATCCCAAAGCGAGCTTTTCGCCGAATACCTATTGTACGGATATCGGCTCCAATGGAAAGTTCAACAAGAACGCTTTTCAGCTGACTCATTTGAAGTACAGCTTTAACAAGGATTACAAGAAAACACGTCCCAACGGTTCGCCCTACATCGAATGCCATTACGCCGCGGAATATAAGGTCAACTGCGGAAACGGTCTTTCGTATAAGGGAGACTTTGAATGGGGAATTTCGACGGTGGGAAAGTCGAGCAGCAAATGGACCGATGTTCCCCTTTCGGAATACAATGCGACGACGGGCAAGTTCTTGCCGAAAAAGGCTTGCCGCGATCTGAACCGTGTTCCGACGGAAGAAATCTTTAAGCTCTGGGACGGTCGAAAGGTCGCTTTCCCCGAAAAGCAGAACGGTACAAAAAAGCTCGCCCGTCCGATCGTTTTTGTGCCTGGGCATAATTCATCGTTCGTCGCCTTTGGCGCTCGCCCGATTGGAAAATCGGACCCGAAGGATGCGAATTATTTGAATGGAAACGTTTCTGGCTACGATGACGGATCCTTGCCGGATATCATCGCCCGCGATCAGAATCTGGACGTGAGCGCGAAGGGTATCAACAAGAACGGTTTGTACTTCTTCACGGCTCCTTATGAAAAGAAGAACGGCAATCTGGTGCAGGTTCTGCCGCAGTGGAAGAACAATCAACGTCAAAAGTCGATTTCCTTTGCCTTGTACAAGTACCTCGAAGACGTTCTTGTGAAGCATTACGGAAAGAACTGGTGGAAGAGCGATAAGAATCAGATCGATCTCGTCGCGCACAGCCAGGGCGGTCTTGTCGTTCGCGAAATGCTCCGCGGCCTTCGCGCCAATTCCAAGCTTTATCCGACGGGCAACAAGAATGCGGCGAACCATATCCGTCGCGTGGTGACGGTGAATACGCCGCATTTTGGCTCGGAACTCGCCGATGATTACAAGACGATTCAAAAGTCTTATCCGGCGGTCGCCTCCTTCATCAAGGAAGTTCAAGACCAGAAGAACATGGAAAATAAAACCAAGAAGAGCTATTACAAAAATCAGACTCTTCTTTACGCCAAGGTCGATAAGGATCTTAAAAAGTTCTTCCAGGAAGGCGCAAGCAAGAACGCGGCGAACATGATGCTCCAGCAGTTGGATTTGGACAATCCGGTGCTGAGTAGGATCGGTGAAAGCCTTTTCCCGACGAGCTTCCTCACGGGAATGCTCGGTGCCGCAACCGATGTGAGTGTCCGTTTAACGGGAAGCTACGTCGGCGATTTCAAGCTTCAAACGAATTACCATGTGATGGGCGGTTTTGCGTCCAAGAGCGAAACGAAAAAGATCGACTTCTTGAAGCCTTTGCGCGATACGCTTTGGGCTTGGCATGTGGACGGTAGCCATCTCGCAACGCATTCCGCCTTTGTGCAGGGCTTGACGAAGGAAGGCTATCCCAAGCTTCCGAACGGTAAGAATGTGCAGATGCGCCCGATGTTCTCTTCGGATATGCGCGGCATTCGCAACTACATGATGAACCAGTTGGCAGAAGGCAGTACGGAATTTTGCCGTGGTAGTGATGTTGTCAAGAGCAGCTGCTTCTCGGTCACGACCTTTATCAACACGCTTCTTTACCAGTCGAAGGGCTTAAAGCTTTCCAAGTTTGAAGGCGTTCAAAAGTGGCTCGACTTTTACAACAATCTGATGGAAGAATGGCTCGGTTCAAGCGATTTGCTGGTGACTTCTTACAGCCAGCAGTTCATGGATAAAAAGAAAAAGCTCGGTCCCAAGTACCAGAAGGAATTCTTGCAACCGCGCACTTACACCATCTCCCTTTCGCAGATGCCGAAGGTTTACCCGTTCAACTTTGTTCCACACGGAGACGTTCTGGACTACGGCGCAGTCGACAATTCCAATTACAATCTTCACCTGAAGATGATTGAACTGGAAGGCGCACCGCGCAAAGGCTTGGACCTTTATTGCGCCCTGGATGATTCCAAGTGCAATCTCGTCAAAAAGAAGATCCAGTATAAGAAAGCTGCCACCATCGGCGGGATCGTCTGGGCAGACGTCGAAAAAGTTCTGGGTGGTGCATAATGAAATGGCTCCTGTTCGCCCTGTTGATTTTCCTTGGCGCGTGCGCGTCGAAGGATGAATCTACCGCTAAAGCGCCACAAAAGAAATCTTCCGGTTGGACTTCGGCAGGTCTTTCCGTGGATGTTTCGGATGCGGCGACAATCGGAACGGGCATCGAATCCGTTGCAAGTGTCGGCGAATATCTTTTTGCTCGGAACGACCGCGTTCTCGATGGTGAAAGGCGTTACCAACTTTTCATGGGAAAAATCGGAAGCCTTTTGTGGAAAGAACTCGAACTTCCCGGCGGCGATGTGCCGAACGTTCTGTTTGCAGACAGTGAAATGCTCTTCGTCGGAACGTACCTGAGTCACGGCGGAGCGCATCTCTGGAAGTTCAATCCGCAGACGGAAACGTGGACGGAGTTCCCGCTCCCCGAAGTTTCGCGGGCGTACCCGATTTCCGATACCGCATACGGAATCGATGGGATTGCAAAATTCCAAGGTCGCCTGGTGCTGTCGCTTTCCCGCGGAAAAATGGGCGAACGCAATCCCATCTATTTTGAACAGCCCGACGGCTCCTGGAAAATTTTCAACGAAGATTTTCCCGTCGAAGAATCCTTTATGCGCGCCGTCGAATGGAACGGTTCCCTCTTCGCCATGACCTATGGGAACGGCATCGTCCAATTTGATGCTCCGAGTGCAAAATGGAAGGCGCTTTCGTCGCCACGGCTCGTTTGCGAAAACGGAACGTGGAACGCTTCTTCGACGCTTGCCCGGGACGCTGTGAAAAGTGAAAACGGATTGCTGGTGGGCTACGCCAATCTCGAAGGGTTCTTTGGACTTTCCGAAGCAGGAACTTGGACGCCCAAGGTGGACTGTTCGCTTCTTCTGCAAAACGAAGATGTGCAACTGATTTCCCGTTCGCCTGCTTCCGTGTACCGGATCCTTCCCTTTCAAAACCGCTTTATCGCTCTTGGTGAAGGCTCGGCGATTTACTCTCCCAAGGAAAATCGCTGGAACGCGCTTCCGCCGATTCCGGGCGTTGCGGAAATCTTAGACGGTGTACTTGTAAAGGATACGCTTTACGTCGCCGCATTCCAAAAGGGCGTGATGAAACTGCCGACGTCTTCTTGGGATTCTTTACTTCAAAATCAAACAGTTCTTTCGGAGGTTTTCGAATGAAAAAATTATGGGCTTTGGGCCTGCTTGCTTCGGCTCAGATCGGCCTTGCCGCAGAATCGTTCGGCGGAATCGGCCTTGCCATTTACCCTTCTGAATCCGGCGCGGAAGTCGCCCACGTTGTACAGGGCTCCGCTGCAGAAAAGGCGGGCATCGCTGTCGGAGATTTTCTGCTTTCGGCAAACGGCGTTCCGCTCGAAGGCGAAAGCTTGGAGTACGACATGGAAGTTCTCCGTGGAAATCCGGGCGAAACCTTGGAACTTTCCGTGCAGCGGGATGGCGAAACTTTGACGCTCCATCTCGAACGTGAAAAGCTCGTGGTGCAGTCGGAAACAGAAAACGCGCAGGCGCTTTTCAAAAAGTCCGCGAACGAGGAATTTGTGCACTTGGACGATGTGGAACTTGCGACTTTGAACGCCCAAGTTTACACGTCTAAAAGTTTGAACTCCGCAGAAGAAATGCCGAAGAACATTCAGAACCTTTCGGACTTTTCCCGTGGAGAAATCGCATTCGATCTTTCGGAATCGGGAACGGCGCAGTTGACGGTCCTTTCGGCTAAGGGTCAAAAGGTACGTTCGATGCAATTCGAAGGTTCGATGGGAACAAATCGCATTTCTTGGAACGGCAACAAGCTCCCGGCAGGCAGTTACCTTGTACGTGTTTCGCAGAACGGGAATACGCTTTACTTCCAGGGGGCGCTCCGCTAAAAATTCTCCTACATCCTCACTCCAAAAAGAAAGGAGCCGCAAACGCGACTCCTTTTCTTTTTCAAAGAGAGAAGCTTACTTTCTCGGGCCTTCTGCCTTGTAACGGGAAATAACCGTTTCGTAGAAGTTGAAGGTCTGCTTGGCAATGCTCTTCCAGCTAAAGACGTCGATCGCGCGCTGTCTGCTCGCTTCGCCGTATTGCTTTGCCAAATCCGGATTGTCGAGAAGCACGTTCAGCTTTTCCGCAAGGGCGTGCTGGAACTTTTCCGGATCCTTCGGTTCAAAGTTCGTCGCCGAAGTCGGTTCGAGCGGAACGAGGAAGCCCGTTTTGCCGTCCACGATAATTTCTGGAATGCCACCGACTGCACTGCCGACGACCGGCGTTCCGCAGCTCATCGCTTCCAAGTTGATGATGCCGAACGGTTCGTAAAGGGACGGGGTGACGAATGCGGTTGCATACGTGTAAAGAACGCGCAGTTCCTTGTGGTTCATCATTTCCTGAATCCAGAAAATGCCATCGCGGGTCTGCTTCAACGCGTTGATCTTGCTTTCGCATTCTGCGGCGAGTTCCGGAGTGTCCGGGGCGCCTGCGCAAAGCACGACCTGGACATCCTTGCGAATGTGCGGAATCGCGCTGATCAACTGCGAAATTCCCTTCTGACGGGTAATGCGTCCGACGAAGAGAATGAAAGGCTTGTTCTTGTCGATGCCGAACTTGTCGAGAACTTCCGGTTCAAAAGTCGGCTTGTAAAAATCCGGGTCGATGCCGTTGTAAATCACCTGAACGCGGTCCGCGGGAACGCCGTAAAGTTCCATCACGTCGCGCTTCATTTCCTTGGACACAGCGATTACGCCATCGGCTGCCTGGTAAGCAGAACGTTCGATCCAAGTGCTCATCTGGTATCCGCCGTTGCCGAGCTGTTCCGCTTTCCACGGACGGTGCGGTTCCAGGGAGTGGGTCGTGAGCACGAGCGGGCATTCAAAAAGCTTGCTGGCGACGACACCGCCAAAGTGGCTGTACCATGTGTGGCAATGCACAATGTCAATGCCTTCCAAACTGCTGGCCCACTGCAGGTTAATGTCGAGCGGGTTCAAAATCTTGGACATACGCGGATCGATCGGCTTCGAGTCGAGCTTCGGCGCAAATCCCAGAGCGTGCAGGTTCTTTTCAAAATCGTTCTGCTGTCCAAAGGCGCGGGCTTCGATTTCGCAATGGGCGCGAAGTTCGCGGGAAAGGAACTGAACGTGAATACCGGCACCGCCATAGATGTCGGGAGGAAATTCATTGGTAAGAAGAGCAACTTTCATACTATCAAATCTATTTTAATTCCAAAAAATATTCACGCTTTCTGTTTACTTCAACGCGTCTTCAATGTCTTCTAACGTCAAAATTTCGGAAAGAACGTTCCATTTTTGTGATTTTGGATTGTAAACGGCATACGCGGGGACGCCACTCTTTCCAAGCTTGCGAAGGAGATCCGTGACTTCCGCACTTTCGAGCGTGTAATCGGCGCGCACAAGAATCGCCTTTGCATCCGACAGAACCTTCTTCACATCATCACGAGACAGCACGACCGCTTCATTCGTCTTGCAGGTAAGGCACCAGTCCGCGGTCACATCGACAAAGATCGGCTTTCCTTCCTTGGCGAGAGCCTTAAAATTCGCCTCGGAATAGTTGTACCAACCATCTTCGCCCAAAGTCTTTTCGGCTGCGGCACGCGCCTTCGCTTCAATCACCGTTTGCACGGCTGGCTTTCCACCGAGGAACCACGCCGAGAACAAAAAGCCTGCTACCGCCAACAGGAAAATCGGTTCGCGAATGAAAGGCTTATCCGGTCGAGCGAACTTTCCAAAGATCACCGAAAGGATCATCGCGCACAAACCGAAAACAGCGATAATGGCTGCGCCTTCTGCCCCGGTCATCTGGAAGGCGACCCAAACGAGCCAAATCGCCGTACCGAGCAAAAACACGCCAAGCACTTTTTGAAACTTCACCATCCAGGTCCCGGGTTTGGGGAAAACCTTCAAAACCTTCGGGAATACCGCAACCAAAATATACGGGAAAGCAAGACCGAGGGCCGCCACCGTAAAGAACACAAAGAGAATGGCCGCACTCTGCGTAAAGGCAAATCCCATCGCCGTTCCGAGGAACGGAGCGGAACACGGCGTGCTCAAAAGCACCATCAGAACTCCGCTAAAAAAGGCGCCTGCGAGTCCTTCCTTGCGCGTCGCCGCGTCCATCTTGGTAAGAGCGCTTCCCGGCAAAAAGATTTCAAAAAATCCGAACAAATTCATCGCGAACGCGGAAAGCAGTACCACCATAAAGGCGACAAAGCCCGGATTCTGGAATTGAAATCCCCAGCCCGCATTACCGCTGCCCGCTTTAATCAAAGAAACAATTCCAGCGAGCACCCAGAACGAGGTGAGAATGCCCATCACCAAAGAAGCGGTCAGCTTCCAAAGGCGCGCACGGGTTTCGCCCGCATTGCGGACAAGGCTAAAAAGCTTTAAGAAGAGCACCGGCAAAACGCACGGCATCAAGTTCAAAATCAGGCCGCCCAAAAAGGCGAGTCCCAAAAGCAACGCTAAGGAATCAGTGGAGTTTTTTTTTGAAGGTTCTTCGAACTTCGATTCAAGTTTGAGTTCCAAAGAGGCGTGCACGGTTTGCGGGGCAAGGCAGATCTGGCTGCAAGCCTGGTAGCCGAATTCCACGTTGGTCGTGCTGGTGTCGTAATCAGCGGTCACGGCCTTCACCGGAATCTGTACTTCAAAGGTTCCCTTGAAAACGAGATTTTCAAAATCCAGCGCTTCGCTGTATTCCTTAATCGGTTCGGGCCAAATCGGTTCGCCAAATTCAATGCCGCGTGCCTGAATGTCCAAAGTCGAAGGCTTTAAAAACGGATCAGCGGGAATGTTCGCGTTTACGTGCCACTTTTCGGGAATCGTGATTTGCACGGTCACCTGGGTTCCAACCTTTGTCGCTTCGGCGGGGTAAAGAATTTCGACCTTTGGCGGATCCATGCCGTTCAGGTTTACACTGCCGACGTCCAAATCAAAAGTTTCGGCTGCAAAGGATTGCGTACAAAAGAAGAACAAAAGGGCTAAAAGCAAGCTTTGCAACTTATAAGTGGCTAAAACTTTTTTTTCAATCGTTTTCAAAACAAAGGACTCCTTTGTATAGCTATCTTTGGCGATGTCGTTTTTCGAATGCTCAAGCTGAGGGAGCGGAGCATTATGGCCACCATTCAGGGGCCCGTTCGCAATCAAGATATATTGAACTTTTGGAATCGCCATCGGAACCAAATTTACAAATTGTGTTCCCGTAAAATACGAGACGACGAGCCGATTCAGGATCTTCTGCAAAATGTCTATATCCGGCTGCATACGCACTTTGAAGATGTGCGTCATCTGCAAAATCCGGGCCGGTGGCTGTGCCGGGTTGCGGAAAACCTCTGCAATGATGAATTTCGCCATAAAATGCGGGAACAAGGTGTTTGTGAAAGCTTTTACCATTACCAGGTCGGTCGGAATGCCGCCAATGAAAAGCAAATGTTCGACGAGCAGGATGTGAACACGCTTCTCGACCGAATTTCGCCAAATATGGGAACTCTGGTCGATTTGCACTATCTCAAGGGGTTTTCCGTTCACGAACTGTCCGAAATCACGGGCATCAAGCGTTCGACCGTTGCCAAAAAGATCGTCGTATCGATTGGGAAAATGCGGGAAAATGTCGTGGACTCGGTAAAAAAGTCCTAAGGAATTTGGTAATATTAAAGAGTGAAGTTAATTCTCCGCTCTTTCCTTTTTTTGATTGTGTCTGTCGCTTTCGCGGCAGATGGCTGGAATAATTTCTCCCGTACGGAAAATTTCTACGAGGGAGCCATTGCAAATGGAACGCTGATCCTCGCGACCGATGGCGGCGTCCGTTTTATGTATCCGAATGGATTTTCCGAGGTCTATACATCGGAAGATGGACTCGAAACTTCGATTATCCACGGAGTTGTCCATGCGGCGAACGGGGAAATTTTGACCATTTCCGATAAGGGCTTAATCGCGACTTATTCGGGCAATGGAAGATTTGTCACGGTGAACCGTTCCTACGTTTCGAGCGGTTCGGAACTCGTGCCGGGTCTTGCTGTCACGTCGGATTCGATTCTCGTCCTCGGCTTCCGCGATAAAATTTCCTTTTTCGATTATGTGAGTCGAAAAGCCGTGATGACGCTTTCGCGTGTGGGGAACGTTTCCCTCAAGGCACTTTCTCCTTCGGCGATGCTTGTGCAGGGGGATTCTCTTTTTGTCGCCTTGGGTTCGGACGTGTATGTGCGCGAAATGAACTGGAAGGCTCTGGCTCAAGACATTCTGCTTGCCGATCCGTCAACCTGGACTTTGGCTGGCTCGTTTGATAGCGACGATACGGCAAAGGTTTCGATCCAACATCTCGCGTGGAACAAGGGCGCCCTTTCGGTGAGCTTTGACGAAACGCTTTCGCCGATAGTCGCCTTGAAGGATACGCTTTCGGCGAAAAAGTTTTCAAACCTTTGGATAGATGACAGCTCCAAGGTCAAACAGGTGGCTGAGACCGAAGAAGGCGCCTATTTGGTGGGGCAGGATTCCGTCTGGTTCTATGATGGAAGCGAAATTTCGAATGTGTCTGCTTGGTCGTATTTCCCGCTCACGAACCCGTATGCGGCAACGCCTTATGTGGGCGGTAACGGCGGTGTAACGGTCTATTCGACCTATGGTGAATTCGGCTGGAGCGATGG
>JAILDK010000088.1 GCA_024689485.1 Fibrobacter sp. | reverse complement strand
GAACACGGAAGTCAAGCCACTTGTCGCCGATGGTACCTGGCCTTCGGGCCCGGGAGAGTAGGTCGCCGCCGGATCCCCGGGCCCCCGCGAGAGATCGCGGGGGCCCTTCTTGTTTTTGGGCCCTCCCCTCCCCGGAATCTTTCTATATTCGCACGCATGAAAATCCAAGGTTTCGTCTGTAACCCGTTTCAGGAAAATGCATATCTCGTTTATGACGAGGCGAACGGGGATGCAGTGATGATCGATCCTGGATTTTACGATGAAGCGGAATTTTTGAAAGCGGACCGCTTTGTGAAAGAAAACGGTTTAACCGTTCGCCGTGTGCTGAATACGCATTTGCATTTAGATCATTGCATGGGCAACGGCTGGGTTCTGCGGAAGTGGAATTTAGAAGCGGAAGCTTCGGAAAAAGACCTGTTCTTGATTCAGCAGGCGGATTATCAGGCACAGATGTTTGGACTTGCGCTGAATGAGACTTTGCCCCTTCCAAAAACCTTTTTGCAGGAAGGCGATTTGATTTCGGTTGGAAATATTCAGCTGAAGGTGATCGAAGTTCCTGGGCATTCCCGTGGCGGTCTTGCGTTTTATGAGGAACGCGAAAGCGTTTTATTCGTTGGAGATACTCTTTTCCGCGGTAGCTACGGTCGAACAGATTTGCCTGGCGGCGATACGGAACAGCTTTTTGATTCTATCCACAGAAAACTTTTGACATTGCCCGAGGATACTCTTGTGCTGAGTGGGCATGGTCCCGTGACAACGATCGGGAATGAAAAATTGCAATTCGAATTGCAATATTAATTCGTTGTAAAATCCTTATCTGAAAGAAATTATGAGGAATTTGACTCCTCATAATTTATTTTAAACGGCGAGTGTTTGCAAAAGGACTTTAAGGAGATTTTTGGATGAGATTGGTCCTTCTGATTTGCCTGCTGTATGTGGTGGCAGCCCAGGCGTCGTTGACTTTACATATTCAATCGCCGTGGCGTGACGATGCGACGAAGTCGTCGTATAAGTTGCACATTCTAGGCAGCCCAACAAGTTACAATCCGATCTACGATGAAAATTCCGTGACGAAGATGACTTCGGAAGGAAGCGGTTGGTTTGTTTATACGTGGGACAAGAGTATTTCGGATTTCCAAAGCTGGGAATCTTTTAGCGTGAAGCTTTGTCCGGATTCCTCGGACCAAAATTACAACAACAATAACTGTGTCGCTTGGACGGACGGAACGAATGCTCTTTCGTTTACGCCGGCGACCCTTTTTGGCTCGGACACGGAAGTTTGGCTTTATACGAATACGTCCGACAAGTCTTATACGAAGTCGTATGCGGCTCCGGGTTCGAAGCTTGTCTGGTTCAAAAGCCCGTGGGGAAACAAAGCGCTTCCGCGGATGATTTTTGGTACGGATTCCGTGCTGATGCGCTTTGCGATGGACGATACGACGAAATGCGGTTGGTTCTACGGGGCGATTACGCCGACGATGCTTTCGAACAATCCGCTGAAGACTGCTTATTTTGAACGTTTCCACGCCTCTTATATGACGGTTCCTGCGGAAGGGACGGTTGACCTTTCTTCGACGCTTTCCGTTGCGGATACGATTTATGTGGACGGTACGGCTTCGGCTCTTTCTGCGGCAACAAAGATCGGTTCGCTGGGTGCTTGCTTTGATTCTTCCCGTACTTTGCACATCTATCACCCGTGGAGAACGAATACGTCTTATCGAGACAGTACGTTCTACATTTCGGTGCAGAACAACATTTTGGGAAATCCGACCGCTCTCGATTCGACGGGCGAGTATAAACGCTGGTGGCATTATACCTTCCCAGCGGCAACCGCTTCCAAGGCGGAATGGAGTTCGACGGGTGCGCTCTTCAACATTTACCGCGGTGCAAACGATTGGCCGGCGGTGACCTATTTTACGGATGCGAATCGTCCGCTGATTTCTTCGTTCTTCCCGTCGGGTGTTTATGAAGCTTGGCTTTTCACTTATACGAGTGAACGCTATGACGTGGTGTATGCTCCGCTCGAAGAAAAAATTGTTCGTGTGATGAGCCCGTGGGAAAACATGTCGCCTTCGATGATTGTGAATGGCGATACGGTGAAGATGGGACCGTTCTCGAACGATACTTGCGGCTGGTACCAGGGCGCTTATTACAAGCATGTGACGGATTGGGGCATTACGTTAAAGCAGACCTTTGGCTTTGATGTCTATACGTCTGCAGGTCAGAAGGATGGCGATCCGATTCAGATTGATTCGATTATGGCGATTTCGGATACGGCCTGGGTCTTCCCTTACCCGACGCTTTACAGCAAGCCAGCCTACACGACGGATTTCCCGGGGCGTCTCGGCATTTGCCCGACGATGCAGATTTCGGCGATGGTGCTCGACTGGGCGGGTGAAAATCATCACGACAGTATTGATGTGGATTTTGGTGGCATTTACAGTGGCAACGATTATACCATGGTGACCTATTTGGACTCTACGGGAAAAATCGCGACGAATAATAAATGTGGCGGTCACGTGCTCGGCATGGTGCAGGATACGTTGGTGAATGGAAATCCGGCGCGTGTGGATTCCTTGGAATATCCCTGGGCGCAGTGCTCGGCTGCGCATGAAATTGAAAAGTGGTTTGTTCCGGAGACGCTTGCAACGGATGCCGCCGGTAAGAAGTACACGAATGCGGTTTGCCGTGACATCGATTTGACGTTGGATGAAGAAGGTTTCTGGCTTGCGGATATTACGGAAGCGGGAAACTGTAACGATGCAGAAAATCCGGGATTTTACCCGATTGACGATTTTAAGTATTTGGATTCGGCGATGACGCTGTACAATCCGAAGTATGATTCTGTTGTCCAGGGCTGCCGACACAATTACAGCTTCTCGATGAAGATTTCGGCATCGTTCCAGTATGTGAAGGGACAGTATTTCGAATTCCGCGGCGACGATGACGTTTGGGTATTTATCAACAACCGTCTTGTAGTAGATATTGGCGGTTGCCACAGCCCGGTAGAAGGTTCGGTGAACCTCGATACGCTTGGACTTGTCGAAGGCAATGAATATCCGTTCCACATCTTCTTCTCGGAACGCAATGCGACGGGTTCGAACTTTAAGATGCGTACGTCCATTAATTTGCAGACGGAAAAGACTTATTATCCGGTGGAAATTGCGACGGACGATGGGACGATTCAATATGAAATTTGGCAAATGCTGATTGATGAATCGCTGAGCTGCGATGTTTCGAGCGTGACGAAGGTCGATACGATTCCTGCGGCTTCTCTCTTCTTGCTGATGGGCCCGGGTCTTCCGGAGGGTGGCGACACTCTTGTTCCGGGTGTGAACTACGGCGGTATTACGGTTTCGGAAACGATGTCGGGCTTTACGATCGACACGGTGGCCGTGGTGAAGTCGAGAACTCTCGCTCCGGGTACTTATACGCTTTACTTCTACCTGGAATCGGATCTTTCGCAGTCTTCGAAGGTCTATTTCACGATTCCGGAATATCCGCTGCCGTCGATCGTGTTTGCGGACTCCTTGTGGAATGAAATCAATCCGGACACGGTGAAGCTTGGACAATACGCCTTTATTCCTTACCCGGTACAGGTTCTTGTGGAATACATGGGAACGCTTTGCGATAGCGGGTGCGATTCGCCGCTCTTCTTCTCGTCTTCGGATTCGCTTGCGCTGACGGATGAATTTGGCGGCTTTTTGGATTCGATTGTCCCGGTGAATGGCAAGGCGCAGTTCTATGTGATGGGTACGGCTGCTGTGGAAGATGGAGCTTTCCAGATTTCGGGCGCTTCGTATGACAATGTTTTGACGTGGTCGAATATCGATTTGGAAAAGCCTCCTGTGCCGATTCCTTCGGGCGGCTATATGTTTGACCGTGACGGCGACGGTGTGGCGGACAGCTTGATGCTTTCGTACGGGGAACCGATTACGGGCGAAGATGAACCGGATTCCGTTTCTTGGCAGTTCGGCGATTCGACGTGGCATCGCATTGTGAAGAAGGATCTGAAAAATTACCGCTATTTGGATTCCCTCCTTGTTTTTGAAGGCGATTCGCTTTTGGACTTCCTCTTTACGGGAACCTCTTCGGGTGACGTCTATGCGGGCAGTTACACGACGCTCTTTAAGAAGGCGGTGACGGATTCGACGACTGGTGTGACGGATACACTTCCGTTCCGCGTAACGGGAAAGATTCAGGACCGCTTAGGCCCGGTGATTTCGAACGCCATTGTGACGCCGCGCAGTGAAGATGTTTACCAGCTCGCGATCGTCTTCAGTGAAGCTCTCGACACGAACAGCTTCCCGTTGGATTCGATTTTTGAATTCAAGGCTTGGCGCAACGGGGAAGAATCTTCTCGAAATATTTACCCGATTTCGGGAACGCGTCGCACGGCCCGTTACGAAATCTTCTATTCGAGCAAGAACGGTGTGCTGCCTTCTGTGGGCGATAGCATTCGCATTGCCCCGGGCGTCCTTTCGGACGTTTCGAAGAATGCGGCTTCGAAAAACAACCGCTGGGTGCGCATTGTCGGTGAGCAGTACATTGTCGTGGAATCTTCGAAGCTCTTTGAAGCGAAAACGGAAAAGCTCGATGCATTCAAGGATTCTTCGACGGTGACGCCGTACAAGGTGACGCTTGGCCTGCCGTATGAATCTGCCGAAAAGCAGATCGGCATTCCGGGCTTCCTCATCCGTTACGATTTGAATGAACTTTCCGCATCGTCGGGAATCGGCCCGGACAGCCTTTATGTGAAGTACGAAACGAGCTTCTTTACGAATCTCGGCACGTACATCAATTCCGCGAGCGGAAAGATTCTCTGCACCGACAAGATTTTTGACGGCGACTGCACCCAGAATCCGGGTAATATTTACCTCGGCTGGAACATGCGCAGTACCTCGGATCGCTTGGTCGGAACAGGCGCTTACATCGCCCGATTGAAGATCAAGATCGGCGCGGTCGGCGGTGATTCTCAAAAGAAGGAAGTCGTGCGCACGTGGGGCGTGCGCCGGGTTGCGGAATAAAATTTTCGAAAACGCTTAAAGCGGATATTTCTTTTGGGCCTCTTCCAATTCGGCGGAGGCCTTTTCCCATTCTTCGTAAGCTTCGTCGGTCTTCTTTTTCGCTTCACCAAGATCCTTGGCGATCTGCGTAATCAAAGCGCCGTCGTTCTTTTCACTGGCGTCAACGAGTTTCTGTTCGAGTTCGGCTGCCAGGGTTTCTTGCTTCTGAATTTCTTCTTCCCATTTTTTGATGCGCTTTTCGATGGGACGTACGACTTTCGAACGTTCTTCGACGTAAGCGGCACGGGCGCGGCGGCTGTCCTTATCTTTGGCGACGGGAGCGGTTCCGTTTGCGGAAGAAGGCGAAGTTTCAATGGCGACCTTGGTCGTGTTTTCGCTTTTTTCTTCGACCCAGCCGACCTTTTCGAGGAAGTCCGCGTAAGAGCCTTCGAACATAAAGCATTTTCCGCCATCGAAAACGATGAGCTTGTTCGCAAACACGTGCAGAAGTTCTTCATCATGCGAAACGACAATCGCCGTTCCCTGGTAATCTTCCAGGGCGTCGATCAGGCTTTCGATACTTTCCATGTCCAAGTGGTTCGTCGGTTCGTCGAGAAGCAAAAGGTTGCAGGGCGTGGCGAGAATTTTACCGAGCAGGACTCGGCTGCGTTCGCCACCGGAAAGAACCTTGATCTGCTTTAAGGCGGCGTCACCGCTGAACATCATGAGGCCTGCGAGGCTGCGGGCCTTTCCGCGTTCTGCGCTGGTGATGGAAGACTGCAGTTCTTCTTCGACGGTCTTGTTCAAGTCCAAACGGTTGATGTTTGTCTGTCCGAAGTAGTTGATGATGACGTTCGGATTCAGAGAGACTTCACCGCCGACCGGTTTGAGTTCGTTTGCGATCAAGTTCAGGAGGGTCGTTTTGCCGCGACCGTTCGGGCCGATAATCGCAATGCGGTCGCCTTTGAAAATTTCTGCCGAGAGATCCTGGATGAGAGTCGGGCCACCTTCGAAGTGGAAGTTCAGATCCTTGATCTGCATCATGCGTTTGCCGGGGAAGTCCGCCTGGTTGAACGAAAATTCCAGGTTGCGTTCATGCTCTAAACGGGTGACTTCTCCAAGGCGTTCGACAGCCTTGATCTTGGACTGCACCATTGCCGCCTTGCTCGCCTTGAAGCGGAAACGGTCGATGACTTTTTCGAGCTGTTCGCGTTTGTGCGCTTCGTTTTCTTGCGTGCGCTGGGCGACTTCTTCTTCGATGGCGATGGTTTCTTTGAGCTTTGCAACCGTACCCTGGATCTTGCGCATTTTTTTGTGGTAGATGCCCACGACATGCGTGCAGACGCTGTCCATGAATTTGCGGTCATGCGTAATCAGCAAGACTTCGCCCTTCCAGCCTCTTAAAAAGCGGGCGAGCCAACGCGTTGAAACAATGTCCAGGTAGTTCGTCGGTTCATCGAGCAGAAGCATGTTTGGTTCGCTCGCGAGAACCTTCGCCAAATTCAAACGGATCTGGAAACCGCCCGAGAGCAGCATCGGATCCTTCTGCATGGATTCTTCGTCAAAGCCGAGGCCGAAAAGGATCGATTCCACCTGATGCGTGTCCAGCCAACCGTCTTCATTGACCTGTAAAACGGAACAGGCTTCTTCGTGAACCGTCTTGTGTGTAAAAGCGATGTGCTGCTTCAAGTATCCAAGCGTATAGTTCTTGGGAATGTCAATTTTTCCACCGTCGATGTATTCCTCGCCGAGGATCATCTTGAAAAGGGTGGACTTTCCGCAACCGTTACGCCCGACGATGCCGATACGTTCACGGGGAGCGACGAGAATACTCGCGTCGCGGAAAAGATCTTGGGTTCCGAAAGACTTGGTAATGTTTTGTACTTGAATCACGCGTGCAAATTTAGAAAATGGAATGGGGCTGACGGATGACTTTTACAAGAATTGATAAATTATATTGCAATTGATATTTATCAGTAAAATTTAAGAATAGTGGAAAACTACTGGTGAAAATCTTATCTTATTTTATCTTATCTCTTCTCTTCGCTATAAGCCTGTTCGGAGAGAAAATCCCGATTCAGGATGGGGCGGGTTTTGATGGGGAATTTTACTGTCTAGTGGCTGAAAATTTTTCAGCCGATTTTTGGAATCAGGGCTACGACGCTTTTCGCATTCAGAGAATTTTCCCGTTTTGTGCAATTCACTATGGATTCAAATTTTTCCATGTCGCGACAACTCATGAAAATTTGATGGAAGCGATGCTTGGTTTGCATTGCCTAAATTTATTGCTGCAGATATTTTTGTTTTCTCGGATTTCCAAAATTTTGCAGTGGAAGCCGGCAACCGAAATCCTTTTATTTGCCACCTTTTTCTTGAACTTTTTTACGCTCAAGAATTGTGGCTATGAACCTTTTCAAAGCGATGCGTTTGCCATTTCACTTTCCCTCTTGAGCCTTTACTTTTATTTGAAAGGAATGAAATGGGGAAATTTGGGAATCGCTCTTTTAGGCGCGATAACTTGGCCGCTGATTACGTTGCAGTGCATTTTCCTCGTTGCTTTTGACAGACCGTTTACACTTGAAAAAGAAGGGGGAAATCTCTCGGGAAAATGGGCTTTGCTTTACGGCGCGCTCGCGGTTTTGGTGATTGCGGCGCTAAAGATGACGGGACATGGAATTGTGGTGACGAATTTGCTGATGCGGGATTCTAACCTAGCTTGGACAGCGGCGTCGATCCTGTTTATCTCTGCGGCGCTTTGGGGTGTTTTCCGTTGCATTCCGCGGTTCCGCCTGAATTGTGGAGACTTTGTGAAAAAATGCGATTGGAAATTTTTGACGCTTTCCGTTTTTATTTGGGTAGCTGTAAAAGTCTTGCTCAAATTTCATACAAATGAAGAATTCTTTAGTAGCAGTTCGATTTTTGTATTACAGATTTTGCTGCGTCCACTCAAGTATCCGCTGATTTCTTTTGTGGGGCATGTCGCTTTTTACGGAATCTTGCCCATTTTAGTTGCGTTTACATTTAGGAATTTTGTAAAAGCATTCGTAAATCGTTCTGTGGGCTTCGCTCTGATTTTTGCCTTGCTGATGGTGTTTGCATTGGACAGTGAAAGCCGGCATTTGGCGACTCTGATTCCGCTTTTGCTGCTGCCACTGGGCGAAGCGTTGAATTCATGGGAACTTAAAAAATATCAGATCTTTTCCCTAGTGGGAATTCAACTTTTGCTTTCGCATTTTTATCTTCCGATCAATTCTGAAAATATCCTTTCGGAAATGGAAGCGGCAAATTGGACGGGTGAGGCGGCGCAACGCTACTTGATGAATTTTGGCGCATACATGAGCTTGGAATCTTACCTTCTGTGGCTAGGAATTTCTGTACTTGCGATCCTTGCTTGCTACGGGATTTTAAAAAATCCAATCAAAACGGAAAATGAGATTTCCGGATGGCGGTGAACAATTCTAATTTTAAGAGTATGGATAAGAATGTGGAAAAAATCGTCATGATCGGGGACCGCATTTTGCTGAAGCCCCAAGAAGCCGCCTCGAAAACGGGAAGTGGCCTTTACCTGCCGCCGGGTGTTCGTGAAAAGGATGCGGTTCATACCGGTACAGTTGTCAAAGTCGGCCCGGGCTATCCGATTCCGTCAAGCGATCCGGATTCCTTTTTGAAGGACGCTTCGGACCCGATCAACTATGTGCCGCTCCAGGTGGAAGAAGGCGATCAGGCTCTTTATTTGCACGGAAACGCTTTTGAAATTGAAATCAACGGCGAACGTTATGAAGTCGTCGGCCAGAATGCGATTTTGCTCGTGATTCGTGACGACGGTCTCGCTGAACTCGGGGTATAAATGAAACGTCAACCGGTCAAGATTCCTGTGATTCTCGCGATCCTTTCCGCGGTCGTTCTTCCGATGGCGACGCTTGGATATGCGGGCTTGTATGCGATGGAATTTGCCGGGTTGCTTTCCATTCTTTCAACGACCGCGATTATTCTCGACGTATTTCTCGCGTTCCTCTTCTTGGCTTTTACATGGGGAAACGTTTACCTGTTGTACGCCTTTTTGCGCACGCTGCCGGAGCTTTCGGAAAAGCGCAATCTGTTTGTCGTGTGGAAAGTTCTCGCATTTGTGGCGGGCGCTTTGAGCCTTTTGACACCGCTGTATTCGATTTTCCCGGATGCGTTCGGAATTTCGTTCGCCTGGTCTTGCGCCTACTCGGTGGAGCTTTTGGCGGGGATCGCTCTTGGCTGCTTGCTGATGCGTTTTGCGTGGCGAGGCAAGAACGCGCTGATGTTTGCCATGGCGCTTGCTCTCACGCTTAGCTATGCGTTTGACTTTAACGGTTGCCGAGTTTTGCAGACGAAGATGGATCGGGAAATCGCAGCGGTCCAAACTTTAGATGAAGAAGTTTCGGGCGAAAGTTTGCTGCTTTCTCTGTGGGGTCTTTCGCCTGCGGAATTTGAAACTTTGGACGATGCTTCTTTGGCTGATGTCCAAGAAATTTCGGTGGGCGTGCTGCTTGGAGCTGCGGTTCTTTTTGCGGGATTTGTGATTTTCCATTCCGCGGCAGCGCTTGTTTTTTACGTTTTAATCGCTCTCTATTTTGCACGTAAAAATTCGTATCGCCCGAATGAGAAATGGCGACGTCACAGACATTCTAAGCAAGAAGTTCAAATATGCTGAAAGTCGCATTGATTACAGCAGGCCTATTGGTCTGCTCAAATCTTTTCATGACATTTGCCTGGTATGGGCATCTCAAATTTTTAAGCAACAAGCCGTGGATTGTCGCTGCGATTGTCAGCTGGGGCATCGCCTTGATGGAGTACATGATTCAGGTACCGGCGAACCGGTACGGTTACACCGCGCTGAACGTGGTACAGCTCAAGGTAATCCAGGAAGTGGTTGCGCTGACGGTCTTTGCACCGTTTGCGGTGTTCATGATGAATCAGCCGTTGAAACTCGATTACTTGTGGTCGGCGCTTTGCTTGATCGGCGCCGTTTACTTTGCGTTCCGCTAATTACTGAATGCCTGTCGAAGCTTGGGCGATTGCCGCTTCGTACTGCTGCAGTTCCTTGCTGAACGAACTCAGAGCCTTATAGCGCTTTAAAATCAGGTCCATGAAAATCTTGTACGGGCGCATCGGCAGGAACGGGTCGTGCTGATAGTCCGAACATTTGGTGTAGACCGCTTTTAAGCTCTTGAGGCTTTGCATGGCCTGGGTGATGACTTCGTAAAGCTTTTCGTGGGCATTTTGCAGGCCGACTTTGTTCCGTTCGATGATTTCCGGATCGTTTGTCTGGATGATTTCAGACGGAAGCTTTGCGTAGTCTTCAAAAACAGGAGTCAGGTTCGAAGCGCTTGACTGGCTGTTCTGCATGATGCTCGATGCACGCATGCCGTTGCGCTTTGCCTTGGAATCGATTGAAATCTTGCAGACGTCGCCGCCCATGTAGTTGCATTTGGCGCGGGTTTCCACGTGGTGCAGTGCGTTTAATGGGTGGAAGTCTTCGTTGGTACCGACGCGGGAAAGCGGAGCGTACAGAGTAATCGGTTCGTTGAAAACCGTGATCGAATAGCTGATGTATTCTTCCCCGTTGATCGTGGTTGTTTTGTAACGATTGCCGTTCGAATTTTTGAAGTGCTCGGCGGTCACCAAAAGTTCCTGGGAAGTCTTTCTCAAATTTTCCGGATCCGGTGCGTAGGCGTTCAAGAATTCGTTCATGCCGTCGGCAAAGCCTTTGGCAATGGCTTCGTTTGTGGCGCGCCTTCCCCAAAGATCTTCGGCGAGGAAGAGCATGTCGGCCACGCTTGTTTCGGAACGGCCCGCGAAGAAGGCTTGGGCGCGAGCCATCTTGGCAAGTCCGCGCCAGCGGCGCGCCGAAATGTAAATGTTGCTGCGTTCGCATTCCGCGGCAATCGCTTTAAGAATAAAGAGGCTGTCGTCAGAAATCTGCACCTTTTCAATTTCGCCAGCCCACTTGGTGACTTCCGCTTGGGTAATCTTCAAGTCTTCCGAAATGCTGTAGTTGGCCGGGTCGCCTGCGTCTGAAAGCAGATCCTTCAAAGCGTTGGGCGGAACCGTGTCCGGGAAGGTGATGACCAAGTGGATGCTGTCAGCGATGCCCGCTTGCGAAAGAGAAGAATCGGGGCGCAGTCTTCCGGAAAGGATGAGTTCGTTTGCCAGATGTTCGTCGATGACCGCGTTGATTGCGCTTGTCATCGGAGGAAATCCGCTGTCGAAGCTCGTAAAGATGGCGATGTTTGCAGGCTTTGTCGGCAGATTGAAACTGCGGCGGCCGTAGGTCTGAACATCGAGATCCTTAAATCCGGCGAGCATGTGCTGCAACACGGAACGCTTGCCAGAGCCGGCACGGCCGTACAGGTAGGTCGACTGCCGAGTGAGAACTGCCAAGAAAAGCAAACGCAAAATGCCTTCACGTTCGACAAGTCCCTGTTCCGCCTCACCTAAAAGTTTCTGAATTCTCTCTGCAAGTGTCATATGTGCTCCTTACGCCATAGGAAATATAGCCGATTTTTCTAAACTGATGTTATGTTCGATTCAATTCTATTCGTGCAATTAGGTTCTCCGGAAGATGCTTCCCCGAAGAGCGTAGAAAAATACCTGGTGGAATTCTTGGGCGACCGTCACACGCTCGGAAATCCGCCGTTCTACTGGAATTGGCTTTTAAGGCATATCATTGCGCCGAAGCGTTCCGTGAAAAGCGCGAAAAAGTATCAGGATTTAATCGATCGCGCCGGAGTGGGAGAAATGCCGCTCCTCTATTACACACGCCTTTTTGCCGAAGGAATCGCGCAATCGGTCGACCCTCAAATTGCGGTGCGCTATGCGTTTGAATTCGGCGCAAAGCCTTCGATTGCAGAGGCTTTGCAGGAACTTTCGGATCTCGGAAAAAAAGACGTCCGCGTGATACCGCTTTACCCGCAGCGGTCCATGGTGACGACCGTCGCCGTGTACGATCTTGCAAAGGCTGCGTTTGAAAAATTCCCCGGACTTCGCATGCACTTTATCGACGGCTTTCCGCAGAATGAAGTTTGGCTCGAAGAAACCCTGCAAGAAATCTTAAAAGTCTGGGACAAAAAATGCCCGATCGCATTCTCGTTCCACGGCACGCCGCAGAAGTGGGCAGCTACAGGCGACCCGTACAGCTTAGACTGCGAAGCGGAAGTGGACTGGTTCTGTCGAAAGCTCACAGCGGTGAATCCCGACGCCCGCATTTACATCACCTATCAGAGCCGGTTTGGACCGGTCAAATGGCTCGGACCTTACTCCACAACCCTCGCCGCAGAACTCGGTCAAAAACACGAGGACTTGCTGGTCGTCTGCCCGTCCTTTATGGCCGATAACTTGGAAACAATTTTTGAAATCGACGTGGAACTGAAAGACGTCTTTGAAAAAGCGGGCGGCAAAAAATTCCTCCGCGTTCCTTGCCTCAATGCAAACGCGCATTGGGTGGAACGCTTTGCCAAAGAAGTCGTTCGCGAAGACTTGGAAGGAGAACGATGAAGTTTCGCCGCGGACTGCTTTCGGGCCTTTTAATGGTACTGCTTTCGCAGACGGTTTTTGCACAGACCGATTCTACTGCGAAAGAGGATTTTCAACGGTTTGCGGCGCTGCCCGTGCTGGGCTATGCGGAAGAAACCGGTCTCAAGTACGGCGCCATGGTGCTGCTCTTTACGCGACCGGATTTTCCGGGTGCAAAGGCTTCTTCTGTAGACTTTGCCGTGATGGGAACGACCGAGGGACAGCTCGAGGTGAATCTTTCGCCCGATCTGTATTTGCTCGGTGGACTTTTGCATTCGGACGTTTCGTTCATCTACTGGAACTGGCGGGCGAAATATTACGGGATCGGAAACGACCCGGATCGAGACGCCTATACGCGTTACGATATGGATCTTTTCAAGATGAGCGTTCCGGTGGACATCGCTGTGCTCCCGCCGCCCTTTGCAAGGTTCCTCACCTTTGGACCGTATCTTTACTTTGAAACGAACGATGTTTCTTTCCACGATGGAGACGTTTCGCGTCCGCAGAATTCTGCAGGGGTGCGCACGGGTTTAGGTTACCAGGTGACGCTCGATATGCGGGACAATGTCAACTGGCCGGTCTTCGGGGTGTACGGTCAATTCCGTCAGATCTTTTATTCCAAAGCTTTTGGCGGCGATTACAACTTCTTTGCGCAGGAAATCGATCTTCGGTCTTATACCTATCTCTTCTGGGGAACTTCGGTTGCGGTGGGCGCCTTTTACGACATTCGCAAGGGAGACGTGCCATTTGATATGCTCGCCACGTTGGACGGCATTAAAAGGTTCCGCGGTGTCGAACGGGGAATGTTCCTCGACCGCCAAAGTTTTACAGCACAACTGGAATTCCGCAAAACGCTTTTTTGGCGCTTGGCGGGAACGATCTTCTTCGAAGCAGGAAAAGTCGGGCCCTATTTTTCAAAGCTCGCGAGAAATGATTGGCATTACGCGCCAGGCTTTGGCGGAAGGCTTTTGCTGAACAAGTCCGAAAAGACCTACGCCCGTTGCGACTTCTCCCTTGTCGACGGGAAACATCTCGGGCTCACGATCTACCTCCGGGAAGCGTTCTAAGATTTGAAAACGCTCTAAGTTTGGAATGGACACAAACAAAAAAAGCGCCGCAGACTGCGACGCTTTTGAAATTTTTGAAGTCTCTAACTAAGTTGGACAACCTGTTTTAGTCGGACAGCTTGTTCCAGTTGAGAACGCCCTTGCGGTAGAGGTAAAGGTAACCGCTTTCGAGAATGAGCAAGAAGGCGAGAAGCACAGCGAGCAAGCTCCACGGGCTCGAAAGGAAAACGACGGCGAGCGGATAGAGGAACGCCACTTCGATATCGAATACGAGGAAGAGCATTGCGACCATGTAGTACTTGATCGGATAGCGTTCGTTTGCCGTACCGGCGACGTGAGCAAGACCGCATTCGTATGCAGTACCCTTGATTTCCGTATTCTTGATCTTACCCGGATGGAGAACCCAGTTCGAGAAGAGGAGGAGCAGAGGGACTGCCACTGCCAAGATGACGAGAATCGTCAGTGCAAAAGTCGAATCAAAAATTTCAACGTTACTCATAGTATTCCTTAAAATAGCTATTTCGCGAGCAGTTTGCGAGCTTCCGCCGCCAAAATGTCGTCCGAGTCCATCTGAATGACCTTTTCGAGCTCTTCTCGACCTTTATCTTCCTCTAAGTGTTCCCTCAGGCGAAGATCTGCGGCGTAAAAAAGTCCTCGTCTGCGGATTTTCTTGTCCTGTTCAATGGAAACGCCTTTTTCATACAGGTCGATAGCAATTTGAGGTAGCTTCTTTTTGGCCGCTTCGGCTCCCCAAGACATCCACATCATCCCGGGCATCGTGAAGAAGTAGTGCGGATAGAGCATCGATTCCACTGTTTTTTCAATGGTCGGAATGTCGAGCGGATTTTCGCGAAGGAGCTGTCCAAAGGACTTGGAAAGGATCTGGCTTGCGTGTTCGTATTCCGCTTTATTTGCGAGGTCCAAGGCCTCCTTCAGGTCTTCGCGCGTGCGAACCTTGGGGTTCACCGCTACTTCTTCGGTAGTAACAGCCTTTTTGGATTTGACGCTTCCTCCGGTCAAGCGCGGAACCTTGAATCCGAGGAGCGCTCCGATGCCGAAGAATGCGACTTCGAGAATGGCCACCCAGCCGTAAAGGTTCGGGTTTGCATTCCAGTTCGTCAGAATGTCTGCGGCAAGAATCAGAATGGCGCCTGCAGTCGAAACCTTTGAAACTTCATTCTTCGGGCCAAAAGCTGCAATTCCCAAAAGCATCGCGAGCGAAAGGCTCATGCCCATGTACGGCATATCCGCATAACGCTCAAAGTACGAAAGGGAAAGCGTTCCCATAAAAACAAATCCGGCAAAAATCGTCCCGATCGCAAGGAACAGGCTTGACTGCAAATATCCCCAGCGCTTTTCGAGCACCTTCATCGCAAACAAAAATCCCACCGCAAAAATAAAGAACGAAAGCGCACCCGGGAAAAGGAACCAGCAGGTGAACAGGGCCGCCACGCTTGAATCTTCGGGAATAAAGAACAGTTGGTATTCCGGAATGTTTTTCGTGTAGCCTTGAATGTAACGCTTGAGTTCTTGCCTGTAAAGCTTTTCGTCGGGAGCGACTTCGTTTACCGCGTAAGACTTCTTTCCGGTCGTTTCCCACCAGGCCTGAAAATCTTCCTTCATCTGCGCGATCCGCTTTTCGGGAATGAGCGTCGGATTTTCTGCCCGGAACTTTTTCAGATGTGCTTCGAGTTCTTCTTCGTAAATCTTTTCGGTCGGTTCCACGCCCACGTCTTTGAACTTTTGGGCGCCTTCGTTTTCCCAGTATTTTTCAAAGTCCGCTACAGCCGCGCGTTCGCGCGACCATTCGGCGATCTCCGGAGCGTATTGAATCTTCAGATTCAGCACGCCCAAAACAAGAACGAATAGAATGCAAATCGTCAAAGGCGACTTGCAACAAGCCAAAAAACGAGCCATGAAAACCCCTCGAAAGTGATTATCGTTTCGTTTCGCCGCGGTATTCCCGCAGCTGATTCCACAAGAAGTCCGTATTGACGTCGCGGTAGCCGAGAGCGTTCACGCGTTCGCGCAGCTTATGGGCGATGTTGAAAAGGTTTTCGCTTTTCTGCATGCGTTCAATGCTGTCGAAGGTGGTGAGCTGATCGATCCAGTCGTGAATTTCCGGGAAGCGGTCGTCGTAGAACGTGTTCTGTCTGCCTGTGCGCAGGTATTCGAGATAGCGTTCCGTGATGTGGTAGTGGTCTTCGGTGAAAATTTTGATCGTGTCCGGGAATGGATTTTTGCCGGTCAAAAATTCGTGCATGATGATGCCGAAGCTAAAGTAGTCCACGGAGCTGGAAAGGTTTTCTCCCATCACTGCCTGTTCCGGGGCACTGTAAGCCGGGGTCATCTGTCCACCGTATTCTGTCACGCTTTCGCGCAGTTTCGCCTGGGCGTAGCCGAAGTCGCAAACCAGAATCTTGTGATTGTTGATATGCGTAGGATCTTGGCACAAGAGAAGATTCTTGGGCTTCAAATCCTTGTGGACAATTTGATAGTAGTGCAGCTGACTGATCGTGTTCGCAAGGTAAGCAATCTGTGCCACGCGTGGAATGATTTCGTCTTTCGAAATTTCCGTCTTAAACATCTTGTCGAGGGAGCAACCCTTGATCAGCTCCATCTTCAAGTAGGGAAGTCGCCCGGCGATACCGCCGCCCAAGCTTTGGACGACGCCTTCCACGTTCGTTGCACGAATCAGGTTGTTGATGCGAATTTCATCCTCGAACGAACTGATGATCATGTTCAGACGATGCAAACGGTTCGGTCCAGGAGGCACGTAGTATTTGCAGAATTTGACGACGATGTTGCGTTCCCCGTGGCGTTCGTCGTCGCCCGGACGTTCAATCCAATAGCTGGCACGGAACAGATCGTTGGTGCCGTCCAAGGTCAAGCGGTCGAGCAACTGAATGCGTTCCACAGCTCCGCTATGCAGGTAGACGGGGTTGTGGTCGAGCCACCACTGGTAATCGTCTAAGGTGTAGTGCTCGCGAACAGCGAGCTTTCGCGATAGACGGTCGAAAAATTCTGCAAATCGATTTTCAATCACGCGCGCAATTTAGCTATTTGTGATACCCGAAGTAATGGACTCCGGTTTTAGTTTGGAGCTTATTCTGCTTTTCTAACATTTGTGTCACATAAGCGTAAGCGTCGCCGATGTCGCTTGTCATGTGGAAGATCTTCAAGTCTTCCGGATTGATCATGCCGGTTTCCACCAAAAATTCCCAGTTCAGCAGGTTTTTCCAGTATTCTTCACCAAAGAGCACGACCGGAATCTTGTTGTGCAGCTTATTGGTCTGGATCAAGGTCAGCGTTTCGAACAGTTCGTCCAAAGTGCCGAAACCACCCGGGAACACGATCAGGGCGCGAGCCTTGAACATGAACCAGAACTTACGAATGAAGAAGTAACGGAACTGCAGATTCAATTCTGGATCAATGTACGGATTCGAATGCTGTTCGAACGGCAGCTTGATATTGAAGCCGACAGACGGGGCGCCTGCGTCATGGGCACCGCGGTTACCCGCTTCCATAATGCCCGGACCGCCGCCCGTGCAAATGGCAAAGTGGTCATCTTTGTGCTTCTTGATCCAGTTGCCAAAGAGCCTGCCGAGCACATGCGCGGCGTCGTAGTATTCCGCCACCTTGGAAAGTCTTTCTAGGCGCTTGATTTCCTTCGGGTCCTTGGCGGCTTTGAGTTTCTTTTTCAAATCCTTCGTGCCGATCGTTCTTGCGGAACCGAACATGGTAATCGTGTTGCGCACGTTACCTTCGTCTAGGACAACGCCCGGAGCACGGAATTCTGAAAGGATACGAACTTGACGACCTGCGTCGCTTTCGAGGAAGTTGGTATTCAAATAAGAGAGCAGAGGTTCTTGTTTCTTGGAAGCCATAAAAAACTCCTTGTTTATCTCATTTTCAAAATACACCAAAAACGCATATGGGAACCAAATTTTTTGAATGCAAGTTTTTTAGATTGTTTTCTCCTAGGGACTTATGATGATATTCCTCTCTATTTTTCTGCTCCTCGCCCTGTACCTGTTCTTCCATTTTAGAACGGTCATTCCGGGGGTGCGTGGAACGTTCTTTTCCGCAGCGATCATCCTTGTCTTTGTGGGAGGATTCTTTGCCCGGGATTTTTTCGCAGGAGTTTTGGCGGAAGCTTTTTTCACGGTATGGCTCTGTGAAGCAGCTCTGGTCTTTGTTTTGTGGGATCTTTTTCGGCTTGTGCGAAGGCTTGTCGTTCGAAAGCCGCTGGGATCCACATGGCTTTTGCGCGGGCATCGAATCGTGTTTGGCGTTGGACTTCTGATGGCTACGCTCTTCTTCTTGATTGGCGTCCCGATGAATCTCCATTACCAAATTCGGAATACGACTGTTTCGCATCCATCGGTGACGGAACCTTTTACCGCGGTATTCTTCACCGATCTGCATGTGGATCCTCTCTTTTCCAAACAAAAGCTCGTTCGCTTTGCCGCAGAGCTTGATAGTATCGCCCCGGACTTTCTTCTCTTCGGCGGGGACCTCGCTGACGTCGACGACAAAGCGCTCACTGCAATGGGCTACGATTCTCTCTTCAAAAGTTTAACGCGAACAGCTAAAGTCGCAGCCATCGGCATCAACGGAAACCACGAAGCCTATGCAGAACGAAACGGCTCGGAACCGGAAAACTGGATGCGCAAAAATGGAATGCTCGTCTTAGACGACTCCACGATCTGCACGCCGCTCGCATGCTTTACCGGCAGAACGGATTTTCAGGTGGCGCATGCTCGCGACGTCGCTCGCCGTCCGCTCGCAGAACTTCTACCCCAAGATTCTTCTCGAATTTGGATCCTTCTCGACCATCAGCCGAAAGGCATTGAAAAAGAATATTCGGGTCGATTGCCGTCTCTTGCCCTTTCCGGGCATACGCATAACGGCCAGTTTTTCCCGGCGACGGCTCTTATCGGGCTCTTCTGGCGCCTGTCAGAGGGAGAAGGAATTTTGGACGGTGTCCCGTGGATCGTTTCTTCGGGAATCGACTCGTGGGGTCCTCCGGTCCGTATCGGCAGTCGAACGGACGTCTGGGTGATTCATTTTGAACCGAAGCGTTAGAACCCTTATTATATTTAGACTATGCTAGTTAAAATTTGGACCGATACATTTATCATTACGGGTGAAATCGACACGATGCGTGACGAACGCCTCACCGATTATGTCCGTGAAAACAAAGAATTCATCGCTGTGACCCAGGTGAACGTGACGGATCGCGAAGGCAAAGACCTTTTCCGTACGCACTTCTTGAACGTGAGTACGAGTCACATCGAAATCATCCTCCCGGCAGAATAACTGCCCCCGCGGACGGCGTCCGCTGTAGGGGAGTTAATTTGTATTCAATCGGGGATTAGCCCGCATCGCCAAAGAAGACTTTCATAAAGGCTTCTGGAGCGCGGCGGCAAGGTCTGTCGTGCATGGTAAAGATGTGCGTCGTTTTTCCTGTCGTGCGAAGTTCGCCATTGACGCGTACTTCATAAAAGAAGGCGAAACGCAAACGGTCTACCTGTGCAAGTTTCAGGTGCACGTCAACGACTTCCCCGTAGCGGCAGGGCTTTATAAACTGAGATTCGATCGAAAGCAGGGGGCTGTGATAACCTTCCGCTTCAAAGGCGTCGAATGGGACGCCGTTCTTTCTAAAGATTTCCGTACGAGCCTGCTCAAACCAGACTGCGTAGACGGAATGGTGGACGATAGCCATTGCATCGGTTTCCGCGTAGCGGACTTCGATGTGGGCGGTGTGTTCAATCGGGCTGTATTTGATTTCTTGTTCCATGTGTCCAAAACTACATAATTTGTTGATTTGTTTGGCTTTAGGCGCGATTGCATATCTATCCACATTAAACAACGCTCTATTTACAATCTGTCCACATTTTTCTTCAAAAAAAGAGGGTTAAAATCAAGAAAAATGATTTTTTTCAACGAAGTTTGGGATTTTTCCTTGACAAAAATCAATAATCCATCTAGATTTGCCGCACTCCGAGTTTGACTTTTCGAAGTCAAATGAAGAGAACTTGCCAAAGTAGCTCAGCTGGTAGAGCAGCTGATTTGTAATCAGCCGGTCGTAGGTTCGATTCCTATCTTTGGCTTGAGAAAAGGGTCGTTGCCCGAGTGGTTAAAGGGGACGGACTGTAAATCCGTTGACTTACGTCTACCGTGGTTCGAAACCACGACGGCCCACGCTAAAATAGCTCCCCCCGTTACGAATGTAACGGGGGGAGATTAATGCCCAGGTAGCTCAGTGGTAGAGCACTTCCTTGGTAAGGAAGAGGTCTCGAGTTCAAATCCCGATCTGGGCTCTATATAATTCGGAGGCTATAATTATGGCAAAAGAACATTTCGAAAGAACCAAGCCGCATTGCAACATTGGTACAATCGGCCACGTTGACCACGGTAAGACGACCTTGACGGCCGCTATTTGCACGACTCTCGCTGCAAAGGGTCTCGCCGCTGCAAAGAAGTTCGATGAAATCGACAATGCACCGGAAGAAAAGGCTCGTGGTATCACGATTAACACCTCCCACGTTGAATATCAGACTGCAAACCGTCACTACGCACACGTCGACTGCCCGGGGCACGCTGACTACGTCAAGAACATGGTGACTGGTGCTGCTCAGATGGACGGCGCAATCCTCGTCGTCGCAGCAACTGACGGCCCGATGCCGCAGACCCGCGAACACATCCTTCTCGCCCACCAGGTCGGCGTTCCTAAGATCGTCGTTTTCCTGAACAAGTGCGACATGGTTGACGATCCGGAACTCCTCGAACTCGTCGAAGAAGAAGTC
>JAILDK010000084.1 GCA_024689485.1 Fibrobacter sp. | reverse complement strand
TATTCGTCGGCGCGGATCATTTCTTCTTGAACGCGCTGGTCGAACAGGTCGTTCGGATAGAGGACCACTCCGTTCTTTTGCTTCTTGATATAACTATGGAAAAATTCAGGAATCATATTACGAATTTAGGATAAAAGAATTGCTTCGGCAGGGAAAATAGTATTTTTAATTGCAAATATGCAACGTCTGTTCAAATTGAAAAAGGCCCTCAAGGCAAGTTCGATGAATTCTTATGCGGAGCTCTTCCGCACAGGCCGTGCCGCTGCCAAAGAACGCGCACTTTCGCCGCAAGAAATCGAAACCCTGGAAAAAAACGGCAACCGCAGTTCGGACTGGTCTTTGGTGACCGTCGATACGCTTTTCACTCCGGACCGAATTTTCAGTTCTTCTTTTTCGGGACGGGTTCACCTGCCTGCGTTTTACGGCACGCTCCTGATGCCGGGAGATGTCTCGGCGCCGACGGGCATTTATTCAAGTGCCATTCACGATTGCTGGATTGAAAATTCGCTGATTCATCATGCAAGCCTGATGTCGAACATCTGGGTTTCGCAGGGTGCAGTCGTGCAGAATGTAGGCTCTCTTGTCGCAAACGGAAAGTCGCATTACCAGATTGCCGCAGAAGTCTGCGTGGGAAATGAAATGGGCGGACGCCCGGTGCGTATCTTCCCCGACATCACCCCGGAACTGGTGAAGATGCAGCTCTTTATCAAGACCGATGCGGAAACGGCGAACGCTTTTGTTTCCCAGATGGACACTTGGCGTGAAGAAGTCGTGGTTCCGTATGGCATTGTCGGAAAAAATGCGATTGTGGCGAATACGAACATTGTGCGCAATTCTTGGATTGGCGAACATGTGCGCATTGATGGCGCTTCCAAGATTCGCAACACGGTCGTGCTCGGAAGCCTGGAAGAGCCGACGTACATTTATGACGGTGTGATCTTAGAAAACAGCTGTGTGCAAGAAGGGGCGAAGCTCCATTCAACAGCGCTCGTCAAAGATTCTGTGCTGATGCGCCGTACCAAAATCGGCAACAAGGCCATCGTGAATTCTTCGATCATTTGCCCGTGCGTGCATATTGACGAAGCGGAAGTCACCCACAGCTTTGTGGGACCTTTGACTCAGATGCATCACCATTCCTTGCTCATCGCGGCCATTTGGCCGGAAGGTCATGGTAACCTCGGCTACGGTGCAAATGTAGGTTCGAACCATACAAGCCGCATGCCCGATCAGGAAATCATGCCGGGCCTTGGAATGTTCTTCGGCCTCGGTTCGAACATCAAGTTCCCGGCGAACTTTTCGGAATCTCCGTACACGGTCATTTCGACAGGCGTCACGGCTTCTCCGCAGCGTCTCAAGTTCCCGTTCAGCTTGATCCTTCCGAACAATCCGCGTTTGCACAGCGTAAGCCCTTCTTTGAACGAACTGCGCCCGGCTTGGTGCTACGGGAAAAACGCTTATTCCGTCGCCCGAAATGCTTACAAGTATTCCGTTCGCGGAAAGGGTTTTGTAGCGCCTGAAGATTCCCAAATTTTGAGCGATAAAAACGCGACTTTGGTCCTGGACGCTCTTCGCCGTTTGCAGTCTGTCCAAATTCAGGAACTTTATACCGAAACCGAAATTCCGGGCCTTGGCAGTAACTACCTCAAGGAATCTTCCCGTCACCAGGCGGAAATCATTTACAAGGGATTCCTCGAACGCTACATGCTGATGAAGATTTTCCTGGCTGCAGAAACGGATCATGCGCTCCTTGCGTTGAACCCGAATGACGTTCGCAAGAATTTCCCGGGAGATCTTTTCAAGGAACTCATCAAGGACATTCCGCTGCCGGATACGTTCAGCGATTTGATCAAGCGTCTTCGCGTGATTGAAAAGCAGTGGTCGGAAGCGGTCGTTCACGGAACGGATAAGGATTTTGTCCGCGGTCGTAAAATCTTTGACGATTACGACGAATCGCATCCGATTGACCAGGCGTTTATCGATTGGGAAAAGGCTCGCTTTGAAGACTTCTTGCGCCGTTCCACGGTACTCTTGAAGGAATTGAAGGTCGAAGGCTAATGTCTGTTGCCGAATGGATTTTGATTTCGGCGCTTGGCGTGGAATTTGTTTTGCGCGTGCTTCTCGAAGTGCGGGAAGTGCGTCGCATGAACGGCAAGCTGGACCGCTTTACGCTCTTTCGAATTTTGCCGATTGTGAATGACGTTTTCCCTGCGGAAGCGAACTTTACAAGCGATAACGGCGGAGCCTTTGTGAATGCGCACGAAAAGGCGCATGCGGAACTCCATCATGGATTTGTGCGCCGCGCGTTGCAGGGCGGCTTTGCTCTGCTTTGTGCGCTCACTCTTGGTGCGGCGGGCGTTTATTTGAGATTCAATCTAGTGGAACTTTTGCTTTTGTTCCATTTGATTTTTGCCGTGGCAAAGCTCGGCTTTCACATGATCTGCTTTACGGAAGAATATGAAGCGGATTTGATTGCTGCAAAACGCGTGCAGCGGGGCGTCGCCATACGCGCCTTAGAATCCCTTTTGTTAAAGGAATTTCCAAGGACCCCTCTTTTTGCGTATGTGTACAGAACGCATCCGACAGCGCAGATGCGTTTAGACCGCGTTTCTAGAACATGTAAGAAAAGCCGGCGTTGATCTGCATCGTCGAATAGCTGCGCTTGTTGTTGAAGATCTTCGTCTTTTTGGCGAAGTCGGTAAAGGCGCGGTAGAATCTTAAATCCACAGCCATTTCGCGGGAAAGTTCGTAGCCGACGCCAATAGTGATGCCCGCTTCGAGAGTCGCCGGCGTGATAATGTCATCGCCTTCGTAATTGCCAAATTCATAGGAGTCGCTGCTCGAAAGGTTGATGCCGAGCTGCGGACCCGCTTTCACAAACATGTCTTCGAGAATTTCGGTACCTTCCGGAATGTCCACGCGCACGAGCAAAGGCACGTCGATTTCCCATGCGGAAAGGTCGCCGGTCGTGGTGATGTTTTCGGAGGTGTATTCGTAAGAGTTCATGCGGTAGGCGATTGCCACTTCCGGGACGATGTGGAGCATGCTCGAAAGGTTGATGGACATGATGCCGCCGGCACTGAATTCAAAGCCCGTTTCCCAGCCCCAAGTGTCGGCGTCACCGCCGGCGAGCCAGTTCAAACCGATGCTTGCGCGGACGCCGAAGGTGACCGGCGCCGTCCAGTTTTCGAGACGCGCTTCCGATTCGGCACGGCGACGGGCGTCTTCTTCGTGCGTGTCGCGGGAAAATTCTTCTTCCTGGATCTGTTCGGCAGAGCGGAAATGGGTGACGCCTTCTTCGTCCACATAGGTACGGGAAACGTCATCATTTTCGAAGTCGTCTTCGTCCGCATTTTCTTCGTAGTCGAAGGTGCTTGACGACTGGGCGAAAATCGTGGTAGGGCAGGCGAGCGCGAGGCTCAAGAGAATGGATCCGGTAAAGAGCTTTTTCATAGTGAGAAAAGTATAAAAGATTTTTTAGGAGCGACTCAATTTGTTAAATTGGATGCCGTAAAATTGTGTAAAAAAAGCGATTTCAAAATCGGAGTCTATCAAAATGGCTAAATACGATCCGCAACAGATTGAAACCAAATGGCAATCTTACTGGGATGCCAATAAAACCTTCAAAACCGGAACCGATATGTCCAAGCCGAAATACTACTGCTTGGATATGTTCCCGTATCCTTCGGGCGCAGGTCTTCACGTGGGTCACCCGGAAGGCTACACCGCAACGGATATCATCTGCCGTTACAAGCGTACCCGTGGTTTCAATGTGCTTCACCCGATGGGCTGGGATGCCTTCGGCCTTCCTGCGGAACAGTATGCGATTCAGACCGGTACGCATCCGGCTGTGACGACAAAAAAGAACTGCGATAACTTCCGTCGTCAGATCAAGCGCCTTGGCCTTTCCTATGACTGGGACAAGGAAATCAACACGACCGATCCGAAGTATTACAAGTGGACTCAGTGGATCTTTACGCGCCTTTACAATACCTGGTTCGATGAAGCGGAACAGAAGGGTCGCCCGATTTCGGAACTCCCGATTCCGGCCGACGTCCAGGCTCTCGGTGCAAGCGCTGTGCGTCAGTACCGCGATTCCAAGCGTCTCGCTTACTACGCCGATGCTCAGGTCTGGTGGTGCAAGCATTGCAAGATCGTCTGTGCGAACGAAGAAGTTCTCGCGGATGGCTCTCACGAAAAGTGCGGCAAAAAAGAAGTCGAACGCCGCAACTTGAAGCAGTGGCTCATGCGCATTCCGCTTTATGCAGAACGTTTGCTCAAGGGTCTTGATAAGCTCGATTGGCCGCAGGGCGTGAAGGACATGCAGAAAAACTGGATCGGTAAGAGCCAGGGTGCAGAAGTGGACTTCGCGATTGCCGACAAGGACGGCAAGCCGACCGAAAAGCATCTCCGCGTTTACACGACCCGTTGCGATACGCTCTTTGGCGCAACCTACATGGTGATCGCTCCGGAACATGAAATGGTGAACGAACTCACGACCGCCGAAAACAAGGAAGCGGTTGCTGCATACGTTCACGCCGCCGCTCTCAAGAGCGACATGGACCGCACGGAACTTGCAAAGGAAAAGACCGGCGTGTTCTCGGGCTCTTACGCTGTGAACCCGCTCACCGGCAAGAAGATTCCTATTTGGATCGCGGACTACGTTCTCACGGGCTACGGCACGGGCGCCATCATGGCAGTTCCGGCTCACGATACGCGTGACTTCGACTTCGCCAAGAAGTTCAACCTCCCGATCATCTGCATCATGGAACCGGATGCATCCTGCCCGGCAGAAACGAAGGAACTCGTTCTCAAGGGTGACGCCTGCTGGCCGGCAGATGGTAAGTACATTCAGAGCTCGAACGAAACGCTCTCCTTGAACGGTCTTTCCAAGAAGGAAGGCATCAAGAAGATGGTCGAATGGCTCGAAACGAACAAGATCGGCAAGGCGACTGTCAATTACAAGATCCGCGACTGGCTGTTCAGCCGTCAGCGCTACTGGGGCGAACCGTTCCCGATCATCCACTGGGAAGATGGCGAAATCTCGACCGTGGAAGATCAGGATCTTCCGGTGCTCCTTCCGGAAGTCGAAAACTTTAAGCCGGGTGACGGTGGACAGTCTCCGCTTGCCAATGCAACGGATTGGCTGAACGTGGTCGACAAGAACGGCCGCAAGGGTATCCGCGAAACGAACACGATGCCGCAGTGGGCTGGTTCCTGCTGGTACTATCTCCGCTACATCGACGCTTGCAACGGCGACGCATTTGTGGCGAAGGAACTCGAAAAGTATTGGATGCCGGTGGACCTTTACATCGGCGGTGCAGAACACGCGGTGCTTCACCTGTTGTACAGCCGCTTCTGGCACAAGGTTCTCTTTGACCTCGGACTCGTTTCGTCGGACGAACCGTTCCACAAGCTTTACAACCAGGGCATGATTCTCGCCTACGCTTATGAAGATGCCGCTGGTTCCAAGGTCCCGGTGGACCAGGTCGAAACGAAGGACGGCAAGTACTATGAAAAGGGTACGGGCAAGGAACTTCGCCAGATCGTCGCCAAGATGAGTAAGTCTTTGAAGAACGTGGTGAACCCGGATGACGTCGTTCAAAAGTACGGCGCGGATTCCCTCCGTCTGTATGAAATGTTCATGGGACCTCTCGACGCGGTGAAGCCGTGGCAGACCCAGGGCATTGAAGGCATGTACCGCTTCCTTTCCCGCGCTTACCGTGCGGTGATCGGCGAAGAAGATTCTGTGACTTACACGGACGCTCCGATGCCGGAAGATCTTTCGAAGGTGATGCACCAGAGCATTATCAAGGTGACGGACGCGATTGAAAAGCTGAGCTTCAACACGGCCATTAGCCAGCTCATGATTTTCAACAACGAACTCACGAAGAACCAGGAACGCTACCGCGAAGCTTGCGAAATCTTCGCCCAGCTCCTCCAGCCGTTTGCACCGCATCTCGCAGAAGAAATGTGGGAAAAGCTCGGTCACAAGGAAAGCCTCGCCTACGTCGCATGGCCGTCTGCCGATGCTTCCAAGGCTGTGGATTCGACAGTCGAAGTCGTGTTCCAGGTGAACGGCAAGCTCCGCGCCAAGGTTTCGATGCCGAAGGATGCGGACAAGGATCAGATGATCGAACTCGCCAAGCAGAACGAACGTATCCAGGCTTACCTCACCGACGTCACGATCGTGAAGACGATTGCCGTTCCGGGTAAGCTCGTGAACTTTGTTGTTAAACCGGGTAAGTAATTCACGTAAAGAAGGTTCAAGTTATGGCTGAAATCCCTTCGAGAAAAGACAATCTCGTTATCGAAAACATTCAACCTTCCGTGGATGCGGGCCGCTTTGCTTTGAAGCGTGAACCGGGTGACACGGTGAAGATTACGGCGGACATCTTCCGTCATAGCCATGAAAAGTACGATGCGGCGATCGTGTACAAGCACCGCTCGGAACGTCGTTGGCGCAAGGCTCCGATGCACTTTGTCGATAACGACATGTGGGAAGGTGAATTTGTCGTCAATAGCATCGGCTATTATGATTACAAGGTCATCGCTTGGACCATTTCCCCGGAAGATGTTCCGACGGAAAGCCCGGTTTACGAACTCCGCGTGGACCCGGTTTACGCTCGCACCGGTACGTGGTACGAAATGTGGCCGAAGAGCCAGGGTAACGATCCGACGAAGAGCGCAACCTTCAAGGATTGCGAAGCTCGTTTGGATTACATCCGCGACCTCGGATTCGACACGGTCTATCTCGTCCCGATCCATCCGATCGGCGTCACGAACCGCAAAGGCGCAAACAACGCCCTGCACGCAAAGGTCGACAAGAACGGCAAACCGCTCGAACCGGGCTGCCCGTATGCAGTCGGCAACAAGTTCGGCGGCCACTTCGATGTGGACCCGGAACTCGGCACGATGAAGGACTTTGAACACTTCGCCAAGGCCGCCCGTTCCAAGGGACTCCGCCTCGCTCTCGATATCGCTCTCAACTGTTCCCCGGACCATCCGTATGCTAAAAAGCACCCGGAATGGTTCTACCACGAACCGGACGGATCGATCAAGTTCGCCGAAAACCCGCCGAAGAAGTACGAAGACATTTATCCGTTCGACTACTACAACAAGAATTACAAGGCTCTCTGGAAAGAGATCCGCGACATCATTCTCTTCTGGGCGGACAAGGGAATTGAAATCTTCCGTATCGACAATCCGCATACAAAACCGTTCCCGTTCTGGGAATGGCTCGTGCGCGAAGTCAAGGAACAGCGACCGGAACTCGTGTTCCTCGCCGAAGCCTTTACCCGTCCGAAGATGATGCATCGTTTGGCGAAGGCAGGCTTCGATATGAGCTACACGTACTTCGCTTGGCGTGAACAGAAGTGGGAATTTGAAGAATACTTCAAGGAACTCACCCAGAGCAAGGCCAAGGAATACATGCGCGGCATTCTCTTCCCGACGACTCCGGATATTTTCCCGAAGTATTTGGCAAGCCAGGGCCCTGCACAGTTCAAGCAGCGCTACTTCCTCGCCGGCACGCTTTCGAGCTTGACCGGTATGTACAACGGTTACGAACTTTGTGAAAACGTCGCGTCTCCGGTCAAGGAAGAACTCTGGGACAGTGAAAAGTACCAGTACAAGGTGCACCACTGGGATTCCCCGGTGAACATCCACGACTTTGTCCGTCGCGTGAACATGGCAAAGCTCAATCACCCGGCGCTTCAGGAATACGACAACTTGGAATTCCACTATGCGGAAAACTCTAATTTGATGGTGTACTCCAAGAAGAAGGGTGACGATACGATCCTTTGCGTCGCGAACATGGACATGCATAATCCGCAGGAAGGCACGATCGCTTTGAATATGTCGAAGCTCGGTCTTGCGGAAGACGCATTCTTCTTCGTGAAGGATTTGATCACGGATGAATCCTATGTTTGGCACGGTTCGCAGAATTTTGTGCGTCTCGATCCGAACAAGGCTCCGGGCCATCTCTTCGTCGTGAAGAAACTTTAATTTCGATGCAACCGGCCGCGTTCTGAAGCATCTAACCTATAAGACAGGTAATAGGAAGCTATGAACGATCCGATTCTCTCGATTCAGCATCTCCGTCGCGATTTTAAAATGGGCGACGAAACGGTTCACGCTCTGCGGGGCGTGAGCTTTGATGTGCACTCGGGAGAGTTTTTGACGATCATGGGAACGAGCGGTTCGGGAAAAAGCACCATGCTGAACATTTTGGGCTGCATGGACAAGCCGACTTCCGGCGAATACATTCTCGACGGAAATCATATTGAAAAACTCAAGTCCGATGCTTTGGCGCATATTCGCAGCCGTAAGCTCGGATTTGTTTTTCAGAGCTACAATCTTCTCGCCCGCACCACGGCCATCGAAAACGTGGAACTTCCGCTCCTTTACAATTCCAAAATTTCAGCGTCCGAACGTCACGACCGCGCAGTCGAAGCGCTAAAACGTGTCGGCCTCGAATCGCGCATGAACCATTTGCCGAACCAGCTTTCGGGCGGTCAGCAGCAGAGAGTCGCGATTGCGCGAGCCCTGGTGAACGACCCGGTGATCATCCTTGCCGATGAAGCGACGGGAAACCTGGACACGCGTACAAGCTATGAAATCATGGAGATTTTTCAGGAGCTGAATTCCCGCGGAAAGACGATCGTCTTTGTGACGCACGAACCGGACATTGCGACTTTCAGCAGCCGCACAATCGTTCTGCGCGATGGACAGATCAAGCGCGATACGCCGAATGGAAATATCCAGAACGCGCACGAAGCCTTTATGGCGCTTCCGCCACCCGAAACTTTTGATGATGAGGAGGAATCCGCATGAGTCCTTTCACCCTCATCAAAATTGCATTCCGCGCCTTGCTTCGCAATCGCATGCGCACGTTCCTTTCGGTGCTCGGCATTGTGATCGGTGTGGCGGCTGTCATTACGATGGTCGCGATGGGCGAAGGTTCCAAGCAGTCGATCAAGGCGAAGATTACGGCGATGGGAACGAATGCGATTACGATTATGCCGAATTCTTCTTTCCGCGGCGGTGTGCAGCTCGATGCGAGTTCTTCGACGGTGACGCTCGAAGAAGCGGACGTGATTGCGCTGCGGGAAAAGGCGCAGTACATCAACGGAGTCTCTCCGATGGTGACGGCGAATGGACAAGCGATTGTCGGCAACAAAAACGAAGCCGTTTCGCTTTCGGGCATCAGTTCCGATTATTTAAAGATTCGCAATTATGAAATCGATCAGGGTGTGATGTTCGACGATTCTGCAGACCGCATGGCCAAGGTTTGCGTCATCGGACAGACGGTCGTTTCGACGCTCTTCCCGAATACCGATCCGATCGGTAAAACGATCCGCTATAAAAATATTCCGCTCAAAGTTATCGGCACGTTAAAGGCAAAAGGTTCGAGCGATTTCGGGCAGGACCAGGATGAAGTCATCTTTACGCCGTACCAGACGGTAATGAAACGTTTTAATGCGACGACGGATATTCGCACCATCTATGCGAACTCGATCGGGGAAGGCTATGCAAGCCTTGCAAGCGAAGAAATCATGAGCATTCTCAAGGAACGCCGTTCGTGGAAAGAAGCGAGGGATCCGTTCCGCGTTCGCACGCAGGAAGAGATGATTGAAATGATTACGAGCACTTCGGATTTGCTTTCGCTTGTGCTTACGGCAATCGCCGGAATCAGCCTTCTTGTGGGCGGTATCGGCATTATGAACATCATGTATGTTTCGGTGACGGAACGCACCCGCGAAATCGGCCTGCGCATGGCGATTGGCGCTCGCGGTCGGGATATCCTTTTGCAGTTCCTTTTTGAATCGGTGATGATCAGCCTTCTCGGCGGTCTGGTGGGCATTTTGCTCGGCGTTCTGGCGACGACCGGGGTGAAGCTCTTCTTGAACTGGCCCATGAGCATTACCGCTTCGAGTGTTATCGTGAGCTTTGGCGTTTGCTTTGCGACGGGCGTTTTCTTTGGCTGGTATCCGGCAAGAAAAGCTTCCCGTTTGGATCCGATAGAAGCGCTTCGTTTTGAATAGCGATTTTTCTTTCGCACAAATAAAATTATATTAGGAACATCTTCATTCGAGGTTGTTCATGGAACTCACGCCACTTGACATTCGCAATCAGACATTCCACACCAAACGCTTTGGCGGTTTTGACCCGGAAGAGGTCAAGGCTTTCCTCGAAACGGCAGCCAAGGCTTTTGAAGAATCCGGTCGTAACCGTACCGAACTCACGGAACGTTTGAAGATCGCGGAAGAACGCGTGAACTATTACAAGCAAATCGAAAAGACAATCCAGGATGCCGCCGTGACGATGCAGAAGACTTTGGACGAAGTCAAGCGCAACGCCGAAAAGGAAGGTGAACTGATCGTTGCCGAAGCAAAGACCCGCGCCCAGCACGAAGTGGAAAACACGAAGCGTGAAGCCGAAGACCTTCGCTCCGAAATCGAACAG
>JAILDK010000004.1 GCA_024689485.1 Fibrobacter sp. | reverse complement strand
GAAAACCTCGAATTCGGCATCGTCGAAAACTCTGCTAACTCGATCCTCGCCCGTATCGGTGACAAGCTCCGTTACATCTTTATCCCGCTCGGCTTCGGTGGCGAACAGGGTGGCTGGCAGGCTGCTGCCGCGTCCCTCTCCGGCTTCTCCGCGAAGGAAGCGATTGTCGGTACCATGGCGGTTCTCGCCGGCGGTAACGACGCTGCAGTCGATGAAGCTTCGGGTGCAGAAGAAGATCTCGATGCAGAAAATCCGTTCAGTAAGGCTTTGATGACCTGGTTCCCGTCGGCTCTCGCAGCCTTCTGCTTCCTGCTCTTCAACCTGCTCGATTCTCCGTGCTTGGCCGCTATCGCGACCATGGCTCGCGAACTCAATGACCGTAAGTGGTTCTGGTTCGCGGTGATCTTCCAGAATGTCTGGGCATGGGTCGTCACCTTCATCGTTTACCAGATCGGTAGCGTGGTAACTGGCGCAGGCTTTGGCGTGGGAACTGTGATCGCCATTCTCTTGCTCGCCGCAATGCTCTTCCAGCTCTTCCGTCCGGATCCGTACAAGGGTAAGTCCTTTGGCGCCGTTCGCTCGGTGGACGCTATCGCAAAGCAGAAGTAAGGCTTAGAGGTTTTTATGCTCGCAAACATCCTTGTTGTTGCAATCCTGTTGGTATGGAGCATTGTCGCAATCACCTTCGTGTTCAAGAATGCGAAGGAAGTGGTGGTGAATCATAACCCTGGTTGTGTAGGTTGCACCCAAGGATGCTCGTCGAGCGCCTCTAAACATTGCAGTCGTTAGATTTGCCATAGACGATTCCCTCGGGGCGAAAGCCCCGGGGGGATTTATGAAAAAAGCTTCCCCCTTCTGGAGGGAAGCTTTTTCTATTTGAGGATGTTGAGAATCTCTTTTACTTTAAGAGCGGTTGAGCCGCTTTGACGCTAAAGAGGATCGTCGAAAGGTTGTGTAAAAGCGCAGCCGTTGCCGGAGGCACAACGCCGAACAAACCGCCGAACATGAGCGCGGTATTCACCACGACAATGCCCTCGTTGTTCGTATCGATCTTTTTCATAAGGCGCGTTCCCATGGTGCGAATTTTCACCAAGCCTTCGAGACCGTCGTCTGCAGCAAGAACAATGTCTGCTGTTTCGCCGGTAATCGCTGCGCTGTCACCCATGGCGATGCCCGTGTTCGCGGTAGCGAGTGCCGGGGCGTCGTTGATGCCGTCGCCGATCATGATGACCTTATGGCCCTTCTTTTGCTGCTTTTTGATGTAGGCGACTTTATCTTCCGGGAGTGCGCGGGAAATGTAATGGTCGATGCCCGTGCAGTTCGCGGCGGTCCTTGCGGCGCCTTCGTCGTCGCCTGTAATCATGGTGCAGTTGGTGATGCCGCTTTGGTGCAGGCTGCGCACGATGTCGGCAGCATTTTCGCGGACCGGATCCGTAATCGTCAAAATGCCGAGCAGCTGATTCTTTTCGGCCAAGTACAAAAGGGATTCTCCATTTTGAATGGCTTCTTCTTGAATCTTTTCCAAGCCCTTCGGCATCTTCACCTTTTCGTCTTCAAAAATGAAGTGCTTGCTGCCGATTAAAAGCCTTTTGCCGTTTAACGTTGTCGCAATACCGTGGGCAATGACATATTCCACCTTTGCATGGTCTTCGGGATGCTTGAGCTTTTTCGCATTCGAAGCGTTGACGATTGCCTTTGCGACCGGATGCGCAAAATGTTCTTCGAGGCAAGCGGCCGTGCGAAGTACATCGTTTTCGGTCATGCCGTGGAACGGAATGATGCGGGACAGCTGTGGCGTTGCCGCCGTGAGCGTTCCCGTTTTGTCGAAAACGACCGTATCGGCATTTGCCGCATCTTCCAAGAACTTTCCACCCTTCACCAAAATACCGTTCTGCGCCGCTTCTCGCATCGCGCTTAAAATCGCAATCGGCGCGGCGAGCTTCATCGCACAGGAATAGTCGACCATGAGCGTCGCCACGACCTTTGTAATGTTGCGCGTAAAGAAGAACGTACTGATGGCGAGTAAAAAGTTCCATTTCACCAGTTGGTCCGCCAAGTGCTCGGAACGGATCTGCGAAGAAACCTTGTACTGCTGCGAAGTATCGATCATCGAAAGAATGTTCTGCACCTTCGTCTGACTTCCGACGACACGCACCTTCACAAAAAGTTCACCTTCCTGCAGAACGGTGCCTGCGAAAACAGAATCCTCCGCATGCTTTTCAACTGCCAAAGGCTCGCCTGTAATCGTGGACTGGTCCACCAAAGCTTCACCGCGAATCACTTCGCCGTCCACAGGAATCATGCCTCCTGTACGAACCGCAATTGTATCGCCGACTTTGACTTCGTACAAATGAACTGTCTTTTCCGTTTTGCCTTTGACCAGTTGAACCTTGTCGTTTTCGGAAAGGATTGTGTTTGCAAGATTTGTATAGGACTGCTTTTTGGTAAAGTCTTCGATCGTTTCGCCGATGTTCAACAAAAAGTTGATGTTCGAAGCGGTCCGCATGTCGCCTGTGACAAGCGCCATCGTAATCGCCGTCGCGTCAAGAACTTCTGCGTGGAACGGGTTCCCGTGAATCAGCGGACGGAGACCTTTTAAAATTCTCGGCGTCAAATTGAAGGCGCGGAATACAAGCCTTGCAGGCGACGGAAGCAAACTTTTAATAAAATGCTTTATCGTCATCTGAATCAAGATGCCCAAAAGGCTCGACTGCTTTTGAGGTTCCTGAACAGAGGCGAGCATCTGCTCATCATTCAAATACTTGGAAGACATCGCTTTGAAAAAAGCGAGGACTTCTTTTTCGGAAATGATCTTTGGATCATAATAAAGAAGGAACGTTCCGGTGATCGTGTTGTAAGTCGCCTGAATAACGCCTTCTTGAACAGAAAGCAGGCTCTGCGCCAAGGCGGCTTGGCGCGGGGCTACTTCTGCTTTGTCGTATCCAACCCGGATGCGCCCAGGCAAAGAATGTTTGATATAGAATTGCATGAATTCGTCCGTGATTGGTTACGGTTTAACAGGCCGCGAAGAATTACTTCTTGGCGGATTTCTTTGTTTCTTCTGCTTCGGCAGTCATGTCTTCCGCGTCTTCCTTGACGGTTTCGACAAACTGGGTTGCGTCGCTCTTGAGCTGAAGACCTGCGCTGAGAACGCGGGCACAGCCCTTGCGGAAGGAACTGGTTTTGACGATCTGGGTCAGGACAACGCCTGCAACGGCGCCAATCAGGAGAGCTTTTGCATTGCTATTCATGGTGTACCTCTTTTGGTTGTTTCTACTAAACTAAATATTCGGAAATTGAAAAAGTGCGATGTTAGCGTTGGCTATTGAAAAATTGTTCAAATAAATCAAAACGGACGCTGTGAGTGCGTCCGATTGGATTTTTTAAAACAAAAAGGAAGGCTGGTAAGTTGTTGGCTCTTCCTTACCGGCCTTCCAGGAGACAATATTTTGGGGGAGATTACTTGGAAACGGCTGCGCCGAGTTCCTTGCACTGAGCGAGAACATCATCGCTCGGAGCTTCTTCCGAGATCACGCTTTCGCATGCCTTCACCGGTGCACCGGTAAAGCAGTCGTTTTCCCAGATCTTCATCCATTCGCCGCCGCCCCAGCCGTAAGAACCGAAGAGGGCAACCTTTTTGCCGGCGAGAGAAGACTTGAGATCATTGTAAAGCGGGAGAAATTCCGAATCTTCGAGTTCTTCTGCACCCATTGCCGGGCAGCCGAGAGCGAAGCCGTCAAAGCTTCCTGCGGTGCCGAGGTTGAAATCGGAACAGGCGAAGAGCTGGGCGTCTGCACCGGCAGCCTTTGCACCTTCGAGAACGGCATTTGCCATGGCTTCGGTGTTACCGGTACCACTCCAATAGATCACTGCAACTTTCATAATAATCCTTTATTAGTCGAGACTAATTCTTTCGAGAAATAATATACAACAGAACTAAATGTTAGTCAAGACTAAATGTAGAAACTTTCAAAGAATTCACACTTAGCCGAGTGCGACGTCGAGAATCATCATCACGCTAAAGCCAAAAGCGAAGAAAAGAGTTCCGATATCGGAATGATCGCCGGACGCAGTGTCGGGGACGAGTTCTTCGATTACAACGTAAATCATGGCGCCTGCGGCAAAGCTCAACATGTAGGGCATCGCCGGGGTAATCATCGCCGACGCAAAAAAGGTGAGGGCGCCTGCGATCGGCTCCACGATGCCCGAAAGCACGCCGTAGAAGAAAGCCTTCGACCGCTTAAATCCCGAAGCCTTGAGAGGCATCGAAATAATCGCGCCTTCCGGAATGTTCTGAATGGCGATGCCAATGCTCAAAGCCAAGGCGCCTGCCCACGTAATTGTCGAATTTCCGGCGAGAATTCCACCGTAAACGACGCCGACCGCCATACCTTCCGGAATGTTGTGAAGCGTGACCGCAAAAAGGAGCATCGTAGAACGTTTCAAATGCGCATGGGGACCTTCCGGATGCTTGGCATGGTTATGCAAGTGCGGAATCAAATGGTCCAAAAGCAGCAAAAAGAGAATGCCCGCCCAGAATCCGACGACCGCGGGAATGAACGAAAGCTTTCCCATGGATTCGGACTGGTTAATCGCCGGAATGAGAAGGCTCCAAATAGACGCGGCAATCATCACGCCACCGGCAAAACCCGAAAGCATTTTTTCCACGGAAGGCTTGATCTTGTCGCGCAGAAAAAAGACGAGCGCGGCACCGAGTGAGGTTCCGAGAAAAGGAATCAGAAGTCCGATAGCGGTTGAATTCATGCTCAAAAGTTAGAAAAAGAAAACTTTTGAGTCGGCTTGTATCGGAATGAAAATGCTCCAATCGGACGCTTTTGCGGGGGTGTTCTAAAAAAGAGCCTTTAACGGGCGTTCAGGAACAGGAATATGCCGAGGACGGTGATGCCCGTGCCGCAGAGAAGTGAAATCAACGTGTTGATGGTGCCCGCATACTTGTCGAGCTTGCTCATGTGGTGAATGCCCTTGTCGATGCCACGGCGGGCGAGGATCGCTCCAATGCCAAAGCCTGTGTTCGTTATGGACATGCCGACGCAGATTGCGGCGGCGCCGAGAAGTGCGATTCCCGGAAGGTCGTTTAAAAGGCAGAAGAAGACGATCAGAGCGACAGCGGGGCAGGGGACGATGCCCGTGATGAAGGCGAGCCAAAGAAGTTCCTTCCAAGAGGCGTTCGCCTGTACGGTTTCGTTTTGATGACTGTGGATCGTTTCGCGAATCGCGATGACGGTCAAAATCAAACCGGTCAAAATGATGAGCGCGAAACTCGCTTTTTCGATGTTGATGCGGCTCGCTTCAAAAATGGGGAAGAGCGCCGCTTTGGTCGCACCGTACAAGGCAAACAGCAGCGCGACCGCCGAGAGCGTGTGGATCGTTGTAATCGCCGTTCCAAGCCCCACGCCCTGTAAAATTTTTCCGCGGCGCGCAATGAAGTAGCTCACCACGATCGTCTTGCCGTGGCCCGGTCCGAGGGCGTGAATCAGCCCGTAAATCAAGCAGATGAACAGGAAAATGCCAAGGCTTCCCAGATCGCCTTTTTTCAGGTTCGTCACGTGCAGTGAAATCTTTTCCCGAAGATTCTTTTGGCTCGAAACGAGCCATTCCCACATCGCATCGGACCCGATAAAGAAATAGCTCGAAGTCGTCTTGACTTCCGAAGAGGAATCGGCGACGACGGCCGTCTTTGCAGGCTCGGGCTTTTTAAAATCAAAACGTTTGTTGCTTGCTCCGGCAAAAGAAAGGCTGCTTCCCAAAAGAAGGCAAATCAAAAAAATGCAAAAGAAGTTACTGTGCTTTTTGATATCGAACATAAAGCCCCTTCACTGTGCCAGAAAAATTCTTGAACTGTGTAAGACCGTCGAGGGCGTCGACAAAGTATTCCACGTCCATCGCGTCGGGCGCGCTGACTTCGCTCTGCTCCATATCGACGGTAATCAAGATGTAATTCGTCGGATCGGTTACGGCTAAAACGAGCATCGTGTAATCGTTTGGATTGCTCGGAATGTGGAACGTATTCAAAAATTCCACCACGAGCTTTCCTTCTTTCGAAACGGATGCTTTTAAGTTTTTGCTTTCTTTCGGGGAGTAAAAACGGGTGCCGTCGCCGATGTAATTGAAACGGCTGTATTCGACCGCTGCATCGACAATCTGGTCTTTATAAAGAGAAAGTTCGTTTGATTCAAAAGTGCCGTTCCCGTTCGCATCGGCTGCGGCAATCATCGCTTGACTGTAGATGAGGTCGAATTCCCAGCGGTTTTGCACGCCGATGAATTCGTTTTCGTCAAACACAAGGTCCACTTTTGCATGAATAAAGACGTGCGGATGCGAAACCGCAATTCCGACGAAAACAAAAAGAATGCAAAAAAGGGACTTGAACACGCCATAAATATACCCTAAAAAGCAAAAGGCGTCGGGTATTTTTATGCTTTATTTTTCAACGATTTTCCCCGAAATTTCGCGGAGATGCGCACTTTTGAACGGATCGTTCTTGCCGAGTTCCAAATGGTAGAACATCTGGGCTACAAGAACTTCCGTGTTGAAGTCGAACGAATCCAGGCGGAGCAGGTAGGTTTCGACGGAGTTGTCAAAGCCTACCATGTAAGGCGTCTTGGCGAGAATCTTTTCATCTTCCAGTTCGAGCAAAAGCCCGGCGGTTTCATCGTTCACGGTAACCCAGGGAATTTCGGGAGAAGCTTCGCTCACCAGGGAACGGAGAATTTCCTTTTCGTGATTCTTGGCGCGCAAATCGATGGTGTGCTTGGGACCGTTATCCTTTTCGAGTTCGCGGAAATCCCAAGGGCTTGCGTATTTGCCGTCAACGTGCGGAATCACTTCGAGACCGCTTTCTTCTAAGCCTTTCAAACGATCCTTGGACCAGGAACTTGCGTGGTACGGGGAAATGTATTCAATCTTTTGAATGCCTTTTTGCAAAAGGTACTTACCGACGATTTTGCCGGGATTCTTGCCGAATGTGGAATTGAAAAAGGCCCAGCCTTCTTTTTTCAAAAAGGATTTTGGCAAATCCTGCGCGGCGTGTTCCCACCAGATTGAAATGGGAAAGTTTGCATTCTGCAACTGGCTTAAAATTCGGAAAGGCTTTTGCATCAAAAGCGTAGAAACGATTGCACCGACCACATTCGGATATTCGGAAATCTGCTTCTTGTTTCCGTTGCGGTCAAAGAACTGCTCCGTTTCTTCGTTAAAGCCGAGCAGTCGCAGTTTTAAATTCTTTTCGGCACCGGTGCGGTACACGAATTTCAAAAAATCCATTTCACGTTCGCTGACTGGGCTGTAGGCGCCCCATTCGGTAGAACGTGTAATGAAAAGGATTTCGGTTTCGGAACGTTCGTCCTGCTTCGGGAAGAAGTAACGGCTCTTGCCCTCGCGTTCGAGCATTCCTTTTTGCTGAATGTCTTTTAAGAATTGGCGCATGCGCGTAATCGATACGCGGTAGCGCAAGGCGAGTTCCTTTTGAGAAGGTAAAGCGCTTTGCAATGAAAAGTAACCGGAGCGGACGTCGGCAAAGAATTTTTCCGACAGTTCGTTCTGGGCGGAAGGCTTGAGCGGCGGAAGTTCCACCGCTTTCCGCTTTCCCCAAAAGCATCCCTTGCCCGGATCTGTGTAAATGAATCCGCGGTTTGCAAGTTCTCGCAAGGCGCTTTGTACCGTACCCGAAGCCGTGTGCAGATACTGCATCAGCTGACGGACGGATGGGAGTTTGTCTCCGTCGGCGTGTGGACTGTTTAACAGGGCTTCGATAACGGTATTCTTCATGGGAACCTCTAGCGCTTCTTTTCGCCTTTGTAACGACCGATCAAGTCAAAGGTGCTCAGGTATTCCGGGTGGCTTGCGCTTGCGCTCTTCACGGATTTGCTCTTGCGGATAGCGGTGCTTTCGCTGTCCGTGGGAACGGTTCCGGTAAAGCCTTCCATGCCGGCCTTGGTGAGGCTCAAAATCAAGGTGCCGTCTTGCACGGTCACATTGTCCGGGCTCATCATCACGCGGTTTTCGTCGAAGGTCCAGTTGCCTGCACCCCAGCGGCTGTCGTCAAAGGTTTCGAAGTTGTCGGTCCAGGCGAGCGTAAAGTCCGAACCGTTTTCACCGGCGCCCGGCGTGTAGGTATAAACCTTCACCCAGTTGATGTACTGGTGAACCGGCAGAATGGCGTCGTCCCATTCGCCGACCCAAGCGGTGACTGTCGAAGACCAAAGGTTAAAGCGAAGGCCCTGTTCGCGGATAAGCGCGGCGACTTGGCCCTTGGTGTCGTTCGAATCGGTCATCGTCTTGCGGACCAATTCGCCGTCGATGAACCAGGCGACATAATTCGGAGTCCATTCCATGCCGTAGGTGTGATAGCCTTCGTTCGCATTGCCCGGAAGGTCGTGGTGCTTTTCGCTCGTCACCTTCTTGGCTGCGTTACCGGTGATGATGTTGGACTGGAACTTTCCCGGAACCTTGCCCAAGATTTCGATGTCCACTTCCACCCACGGTTCCGGATCTCCCATGTAGGAGTCGTTGTGGTACAGGAACATGGAACTCACAAGACCCGAACCCGTCGCCATCATCATACGGGCTTCGTACTTGCCGTACATTTGAGTTTCATTGGTAAAAAGCTCGGCGCCAGAATAATCTCTGTCCTGAGCTGCCGCCGTAGAAGAAAGAATGCCGATGCCGAGCATAAAGAGAACCTTTTTGAATTTCATAGTGATACCCTCATTGTTGTTACCAATAAAGTAGATACCAAATCGGAAAGTGCTCTTGGACGCTATTTTGAATATATACAAAACTGTATTAAGCGTATCAAATTCAAAAATGCGGAATTTTGAAAAAAACGCATAAATGAAGCGGCGAAAAATCAAAAAGGCCCCGCATTTGCGGAACCTTTTGAAATTCGGAGTTAAAAGTCGGAACGCGAATTAGTTCTTCGGTTCGATCACTTCGAGACCACCCATGTACGGACGGAGAACTTCCGGAATCACGAGAGAGCCGTCTTTCTGCTGATAGTTGTCGCAGATGCCGACCATCACGCGCGGAGTGGCGAGGCCCGAACCGTTCAACGTGTGCACGTAAACGTTCTTGCCGTCGATCTTCGTCTTGATGTTTGCACGGCGAGCCTGGAAGTCTTCAAAGTTCGAGCAGGAGCTGACTTCGAGCCACTTGTTTTCGACCGGTGCGAACACTTCCAAGTCATAGCACTTGGCAGCGCCGAAGCCGAGGTCGCCCTTGCAAAGGGCAAGGCGGTGGAACGGGAGCTTGAGCTTTTCGAGGAGCTTTTCACCGAACTGGGTGAGTTCTTCGTGCATTTCGTAGCTGTTGTCCGGACGGGAGAAGAACACCATTTCGACCTTGTTGAACTGGTGCAGGCGGAGAAGACCGCGGGTGTCCTTACCGTAGGAACCGGCTTCACGACGGAAGCAAGCGGAATAGCCGCAGATGCGCTTCGGAAGCTGGTCTGCCGGAATCACTTCGTTTGCGTAGAGGTTCGTGAGCGGAACTTCTGCTGTCGGAATGAGGAACAGGTCGTCTTCCTTGTCGCAGCGGTACATGTCTTCTTCGAACTTCGGAAGCTGGCTCGTGCCGCGCATGGAAGTGCGGTTTACGAGGTACGGCGGAGTGATTTCTTCAAAGCCGTTCTTCTGGTGTTCATCGAGGAACCACTGGATCAAAGCGCGTTCGAGGCGAGAGCCGAGACCGCGGTAGACCGGGAAACCGTTACCGGAAATCTTTGCGCCACGTTCGAAGTCAAAAATGCCAAGACGTTCGCCGAGGGTCTTGTGATCGACCGGGGTAAAGTCGCGATTCTTGGAGTAATAGTCAAACGGAAGCGGGCCTTCTTTTTCCACCACGTTGTCGCTCGAATCCTTGCCTTCCGGGGAACGCGGAGCGATGTTCGGAACGTGCATGAGCATTTCGGTCTGCTTAAAGGCGAGATCCTTGAGCTTCTTGTCGAGTTCGTCGATCTTGTCGCCGAGATCGCGCATGGCCTTCACGGCTTCGTCGGCGTTTTCACCCTTCTTCTTGAGTTCGCCAATCTTCTTGGATTCCGCATTGCGTTCGCTCTTCAGCTTTTCAACTTCGGTCAGGAGCGGGCGACGCACTTCGTCGATGGCCAAGATGTCCTTGATGTCGACGGTCGTGTACTTTTTGTTGGTTTCTTCACGATAGTAATCCGGATTTTCGCGGATTTTACGAATATCAAGCATGGGATGCCTCTTTAAAGTTTGGTACGGGCAAAATCTAGTATTTAGAATTTATCTTTGGGAACATGAAACGCTTGAAACTCCTCTTTTTCGCATTGCTTCCTCTGCTCGCCTTGTGCGGTTGCTACAGCTTTACCGCGAGTACACTCCCGAGCCATATCCGGACAGTGCAGATTCATGAAGTGGACAACAAGACTTTGGACCCGGTTCTTGCAAATACGCTCAGGGACAGCGTCGAAAAACTTTTCCGTAAAAATGCGGGCAGCGTTCGCCTCGTCAATTCCGAAGCGGATGCGGACTTTGAACTCACCCTGTTAAGTTATACGAACAAGCCGGAAAACTTCACCAGCGGTTCCGAAGTGGAAACCTACCGCGTCACGATGAAGGTAAACGTTCGCTTCTACGACAACGTTGCCGAAAAGATGATTTACAAGGGCGAAAACCTTTCCGCCGACGGAACCTATGACGTTCTGCAGAACGAAACAGAAGACCGCCACGGACAGGCGCGCGCCATCGAAAAATTACAGGATCTGATCATCGCCAATGCCTTGGCGAAGTGGTAAGCTTAGATAAAGTTCTTGCCGAGAATCGCGGAAACGTTCTTCAAAATTCCTTCAGCTACATCGGGCTTGTTCATCGAATAAACGTGAACATTCGTAATGCCGTTGGCGTAAAGGTCAATGATCTGATCGCTCGCGTAAATGATGCCCGCCTGCTTCATCGCTTCCGGATCGCTGCCGAACTTGTCCACAAGGGACTTGAAGCGCTGTGGCATAAAGGATCCCGACAGCTTGATCGCGCGTTCCACCTGGTTCGCGTTCGTGATCGGCATAATGCCCGGGAGAACGGGGCAGGTCACGCCCGCTTCACGCAGCTTGTAAAGGAAGCTGAAGAAGAGGTTGTTGTCAAAGACCATCTGCGTCGTGAGAAAATCCGCGCCCGCATCGACCTTTTCTTTCAAATGCTGAATGTCTTCACGCTGGTTGGCGCTTTCCGGGTGCTTTTCCGGGTAGCAGGCCGCGCCAATGCAAAAGTCCGCGTCGCTCGCCTTGAGCTCTTGAATAAGTTCAATCGCATGATGGTAGTCGCAGTTTTCGCGACCGTTTGCAATCAGTTCCGGAGTCAAGTCGCCACGGAGAGCCATCACGTTCTTGATGCCGGCATCCTTCATATCGGCAATGCGCTGCTTCACGGTTTCCTTGCTGCTCGAAACGCAGGTCAGGTGTGCAAGCATCGGCACGTTGAATTTGGTCTTCAGGTTCTTCGCGATTTCCAAAGTGTACTGGCTCACGCCGCCACCTGCGCCATAGGTCACGCTCATAAAAGAGGGGCCAAGAGCGGCGATCGATTCCGTTGCCGATTTCACGCTTTCAAAGCTCGTCGCCTTTTTCGGCGGGAAAACTTCAAAAGAAAGGCTCATTTTGTCTTTTTTGAGAATGTCGATGATCTTCATGGTCTTAAGTCTCTTTAAATCCCATCATCTCGGCGATTTCTGCTCCGATGACGCCATTTTGCATGGTGATACCCAAAAGTTTTTGTTCGATTTCTGCCGGCGGATTGCGAAGGCCCTTGCTGTTTTCGTCTTCCGCGTCGATCACGCCGTCGCGTTCTAGAACCAAGCGTTCGCCGAGTGCCGCATGCAGCGCAAGGGAAGCGTCGATGTACTTCAAATGCGTCGGCTCTTCCAGGCTAAAGTTCAACGCGAGCTTTTTGTTCAGCACGCGTTCTTCCGGAAAGTCTTCGCTGAATTCATCTTCGACGCCCATGTTCGCAAGCACAGCCTTTGTATTTGCCAAGGCGTTCTGCAAGGCTTCGCTTGCAAGCGCATCCTTCATCCCGGTCGCCGTTACAACGAAGTCCGCGTCAAGGATCAGCTGGGAAACCTTTGCCGAGTCGTCCTTGTCCACAACTTCAATGCCGTTCGCTTCCAAGGTCAGAATGAAATCGTCCGAAGTATTGCGACGGCTAATGTCGGTAACCGTCACCATTTCTGCGCCACGGCTTAAGCCTTGCAGCGCAATTCCGCAGCCGACTTTACCGCTTCCGAAAACGACGAACTTCTTCTTTTCAAAATTCGAATAGCCCGCTTTTTCGAGCCCGCGGAAGTAACCGTCGCCGGTGCCGAGGGAAGTTTCGACGCGCTTAATGATACCGCTGTCGGCAATGAAAACGGGGAAATCCACATCTTCGTAATAGGGAACGCCTGTCTTCGTCAGTTCCACAAATCCGATTCTCGGATGGCAGGCAGAAAACTGTCCTGCACAGTCCAGGATCAAATCGAAATATTCATCTTCCTGTTCCATGTCCAAAACCATTTCGGGCGAAAGAACGGGAATTTCACTTTCCTGCAAAAGCTCCACGATTTCGACGTCGCACGGCACTACGGTGCCTTCGACGGTACGACCCGCATAAAGATCGGCGCCGCCTGCAATCAAAGCCTCGTACTGGACCAGACTGTTGCGGAAGATCGGCGTCGCGACCAGAACCTTAAGCCCTTCAAACGGGCGGGTTTCTTCCCACTCTTCGGCAAGAGCCGCTAAAGCGGGATATTCGTTCGAGTCGTAATGTTCCTGGATGAGGTCTTCGAAAAGCATTTTTTAGTGGATGTTTGCCTTTAAGGTTTCGACCACACGCGAGAACGTTGCGTCTTCCCTCATTTCGTTTTCGATGGTTTTGATCGCATGCATGACCGTGGAATGGTCGCGGTTGCCAAAACGCATGCCGACACTCTTTAAGCTGAGAGTCGTGAGCGTTTTCATCAGGTACATGGCAACCTGGCGAGCGTGGGCAACTTCCTTTGTGCCGCGGCCCGCTTCCAAAAGCTTGTCTTCCGGAACTTCAAAGTACTGCGAAACGGCGTGAATCACGGATTCGATTCCGACGCGACGCTTGATGTTCGGGATGATGTCCGCGACGACCTGGCGGGCGAGCGAAATGCTGATGTCCTGCTTCAAAAGGCTCGACTGCATCGCAAGGCGAACAATCGCCGCTTCGAGCGGGCGCACGCTGCCTTCGATGTTTTCAGCGAGGTAGGCGAACACGTCGTCGGAAATGTCCAGGTGGCTGTTGATCGCCTTTTTGCGGAGAATGGCTTCGCGCGTTTCGAGCGCCGGCGGCTGGATGTCGACGGTCAGGCCCGAAGAAAAACGGCTCACGAGGCGGTCGGAAAGGCTCTTAACTTCGGCTGCCGGGGCGTCGGAAGTCAGAACGATCTGCTTGCCTGCCTGGTGCAGCGTGTTGAAGATGTGGAAGAATTCATTCTGGGTTTCGGTCGAACCGCTCCAGTTCTGAATGTCGTCGATCAACAAGACGTCCACATCGTTGCGGTAGAAGGAAGACCATTCGTTCGTGTTGCCGTTTCGAATGCTTTCCGTGTATTCGCGCTGGAAGTCGTTTGCCGGAATGTAACGGACGACCTTGCCCGTCGCATTGCCGAGAATGTAATTGCCAATCGCCTGTAAAAGATGGGTTTTGCCAAGGCCCGAAGCGCCGTAAATGAACAGCGGATTGTACTTGCTGTGGTCCGGATTTTCGGCAACGGCAAAGGCTGCGCTAAAGGCGAGCTTCGACTTGTCGCCGACCACAAAGTTTTCAAAGCTGAATTCTTCCGCAAGCTTGATCGGTTGGCAAAATTCATTTGCCGGAGTCGAAACGGAGGGGTTTGCTTCCGGATGCTGGAATTCAAACTCAAGGTGCTGACCGGTTGCTTCCTGCCAGCTCATTTCCAAAAGAACCTTATACGGCAAATACGCCTTCACATCCTTGTCCGCAGGGAACAGGACGGAAACACGGCGATCGGTTACATTCGAAAGCTCCAAATTCGCAAATAAATCATTGTAGACGGCATCAGAAATCTTGCCGTGCAAAAGTTCCAAACATTTCTCAAGCTGCGGATTCATACCCTATAATTTAACTATTATTGCAAATATGATGGATTACATCTGCTCTGTCGGGGCGTTCTTTTGGCTGCCCCCCATTTTCTGGGTCGCACTCTTCTTGTGGGCCCGCTTTTTTGCTTACCCAGTTGCGCTCAAACGTCGAATTCGCATGGGAAAAACCTGGTGCTACGTCCCCGAGTGGTGGTCCAAAAAGCCGCTTCTGAGGCTCGGAACTTTGCTTTTTTGGGTGATTTTAGGCGTTTTAGCGGCGTTTTCGTCGGCGGCGAGCCTGTTTTGGCTCATTCCTTCGACCTCGTACTGGTTCGTCTTTTTGTTCCTCGCCTTCCTGATCGTGGTCAAGCCCCTGTCGGAATTTGCGATGAATGGCGTTTACCGTTTAGAGGTGAATGCGTATTTTTTGGAATATAAAAAACAGAGCGAATACTACAGCAAGCTTGGACGTCCGCTTTCGGAAGACGACCTCGCCGGTCACACGGCTTGGGCTTTCCGCAACGCGATGAAGAAGGCGGAATCCGAAAAGCAGCTGTTCAAGTATTTGCGTGAAAGATCGAAAATGGAAATCGCCGCGGAAAAGGAAGAATCTGCTTATGAGCAAGCTTAACGCGACAGAAATCAAGGAAGCGTTCCAGTATGCCGACAAGATGCTCTTGCTCGTGTCGCGTACTTTTGCGCTGAACATTAACCGCCTATCCGGAAACCTGCGCAAGTCGGTGCTCCTCGCTTACCTGTATTTGCGCATTGCGGATACGGTCGAAGACGACGCGAACCTTCCCAAAGAAGACAAGCTTCACCTTCTTGGACTCTTCTCTGCGATCTTTGTCAAAGACGCCGATGTGGATTCCGCGACGGAAGCTTTTGTGAAGGCGCTCCCGGAATATTTCAAAGACTCCGACGATCCAAATTACGACCTTTGCCTGCACTCTCAGGCGGTCGTTCCGCTGCTCTGGACCTTGGACAAGGAATATGTGCAGCCGGTCTGTGACACGGTCGTCGAAATGTGCGAAGGCATGTCCAGTTCCATTCAGCAGATGAGCGCTTCCTTGGAAAAGGGATGGTTCACCCTCGAAACGATGTCGGACCTTTCGCGCTACTGCTATTACGTCGCAGGGATCGTCGGCAAACTTTTGACGAAAGTTTTTGCCGCCAAGAACTCGGCGATTACCGAAGAAAAACTTTACAAGCTTCAGACTTATGACGTGAGCTTTGGACTCGCTTTGCAGCTCACGAACATCATCAAGGACGTTCGCGAAGATTCCGAACGCAAGGTCTGCTTTGTGCCGGAAATGGTCTGCCACTGCCACGGCTTTGAAAGTTCCCCGGCGATGTTTGCCCCGAACGCAGACCGCAAGGCGCGTGCTTCGGTCATGAAGGAACTCGTCGGCGAAGCTTGGAAACATTTGTCGGATGCCATCGAATACACGGTGACGCTTCCACGTCGCAATCCGCAGATTCGACTCTTTTGCCTGTGGCCGCTCTTTATGGCGGCAAAGAACCTTTCGATTATGGGCGACTGTTCGCATCTTTTCGACAAGGATCACAAGGTCAAGATTACTCGTGACGATGTGAAGGAAATTGTGAAGTCCACGACGATGCACTTCTATTCCAATTCTTGGATTCGGAAGCGCTTCGAAGCTTTGAGGGACGGAGTATGAGTGAACGTTTTCGCCTTTTGAAATCGTGGAAGTTCCACCTCGCCTTTATTTTCGCTTCGATCTTTATCGATCAGGCGACAAAGATTTGGGCGGTGGCATACTTGGAAGCGAGCGAAGATTTTCCGACCGGAAGAATCGTGCCGGTGATCGGCGACTTGTTGCAGTTCCGTTTGGCGTATAACTTTGGCGCCGCGTTCAGCAGCCGTCCGCAGGATCTTTTGCCGTTCCTTTCCCCGACGATTTTCTTTTTGGTTATTTCCCTTGTCGCGGTTGTTGTGCTGTTCAGCTTTTACCGCTCGGTTAAGCAGGGCGACTTTTTGGTGCGCACGGGAATTGCAATGATTCTTTCTGGGGCTCTGGGAAATTTGGCAGACCGCGTCCGCATCGGCAAGGTGGTGGACTTTATCGACTGCGATTTCCCGGACTTTATTATGCAGCGTTGGCCGACGTTCAATTTTGCCGATTGCTGCGTCACGGTCGGCGTGGCTCTGGTCCTGATTTCCCCGGTGATTTATAAACTGATTTCGTACAATCCAGCAGGTTCGAATGCAGAAGAAAACAACGAAAGCTCCCACTCCTGAGTTTCCCAAGTTTGTCGTTTCCGAAAAGAATGTCGGGGAACGCTTAGACAAGTTCCTTCAGGGAAAGTTGAAGGACTACTCCCGCATGGATGTGCAAAAGCTCATTACGGAAGGTCACGTCGTCGCGGGCGGCTCTGTTGCCAAAAAGAATTTGCGATTGACCGAAGGCATGCACATTGCCCTCGACGCTCTTCCGCAAAAGGAAGCTTCGGAACTGAAACCGGAAAAGATGAAGCTGAACATCGTCTATGAAGATGACGATGTGGCGGTGATTTTTAAACCGCGCGGCGTCGTGGTGCATCCGGGTGCAGGCGCACTTTCGGGAACTCTTGCTGCTGGACTTCTGTATCATTTTAAGGACAAGCTTTCGAGCGTGAACGGTCCGCTCCGTCCGGGTATTGTTCACCGTTTGGACAAAGATACGCCGGGTCTCATGGTCGTTGCCAAGAACGACAAGGCGCATCGCAGCCTTGCAAAGCAGCTCGAAACAAGAACCTTGCACCGCAAGTACGAAGCTTTGATCTGGGGACATCCGCGCGACCTTTCTGGCGAAATTGAACTGCCGGTGGGGCGCGATCCCAAGTCTCGCGTGCGCATGGCGGTTGTCCGCGATGGAAAGTATGCGAAGACGCGTTACAAGGCGAAGGAATTCTTTGCGATTGCAACGCTCATGGAATATGAACTTGACACGGGTCGCACGCACCAGATTCGTGTGCATTCCCGTTTCACGGGCCATCCGATTGTGGGCGACCCGATTTACGAAGGCCGTGAACCTTCCTTGCACCGCGTGCCGCCTCTTTTCCACGATACCGCGGAAGAACTTTTGAAGATTGCTCCGGCTCAGCTTTTGCAGGCTGTCGAAATCATGTTCGTGCATCCGACGACCCGCAAAAAGATGACGTTCTCCGTCCCGCTCGAAAAGCCTTTTGAAAAGGCTGTGAAGTTCCTCGAAAAGGAATGCCTGCAGAAGGCTCCGACCTTCGACGAAGATTCGAGCTTCCGCGACTTCGACGAATCGGAAATCAACCATCCGTATTTGGAAGAAGAACCGATCGAAGAAGAGGAATATGAATACGAAGAAGAACCGGTCAAGGAACGTTTGACGCGCGCAGAACGCTTGGCGATGAAAAAGGAACGCATCAAAAAGCGCAAGGCGATCGAAGCGGAAAAGCGCGAAAAGAAGGCAAAACGCGAAGCCGAAAAACGCGGCGAAGTCTATGTGAAAAAAGCCTCGGACGCGGTGACCGGATACGAACCGACTATTGACCCTGCTTACTTGGAATAAAGATGAAACTTTCTCAAGATCAGTCGTTCTTTTTTGTAGGCGTTGCGGGCTCGGGCATGAGCGCAATCGCTCAGTATTTGGCCGGAAAAGGTTTTTCCGTTTCCGGTTCCGACCGCAAATTTTCGAGTGCCGATGGCGATAAGGTGCGCGCGCAGCTGGAAGCGGAAGGCGTCAAGTGCTTTCCTCAAGACGGCTCCGGCGTAACCGCAGACTTGACGGCGATTGTCGTCAGCACGGCGATCGAAGAATCCAACCCGGACTTGAAACGGGCGCTCGAACTGAATGTTCCCCGCATGCACCGCAGCGAAATGCTCGCCAAAATTTCGGAAAGCACCAAAACGATCTGCGTCAGCGGCACGAGCGGCAAAAGCACCGTGACCGGCATGATCTGGCACATTCTGAATTACGCCAAGCTTTCCCCGTCGATCCTTTCGGGCGCGGGACTTGTCACGCTCGAAAAGCAGGGCAAGATCGGAAACGGCGTCGCCGGCACAGGCGAATGGCTTGTGGCCGAAGCCGACGAAAGCGATGGAACGCTCGTCCGTTATTCTCCAGAAATCGGCGTGATTTTGAACATTGGAAAGGACCACAAGGAAATTTCCGAACTGCAAAAGATTTTTGCGGAATTTTCGCACAATGTGACGAGCAAAAATAAAACGCTCATTGTGAACGAAGCCGATGAACTCGCCGACGCCTACAGTGTCAATCACTTGGACGATTTCGGCCTTGAAGCGAAAAGCGGCATTCAAGGCGCAGACTTTAGACCGGAAGGCTACTCCATCACGTTCCGCGTGCATTACCGAGGAGAGCTTGTCAAGTTCAAAGTCCCACTGCCTGGACATCACAATATGATGAACGCTCTTGCGGCGATCGCCGTCGCGGTGCGCGTCGGCGTCCCACTTCGCAAGTGTGCGGATGCGCTCGAATCCTTCGAGGGCATCCATCGCCGCCATCAGATTCTTGGAACCTTTAACGGGGTGACCGTTGTCGATGATTTTGCCCACAATCCGGCGAAGATCGCGGCGAGCATTTCTGCAGCCCAGGACTTTACCGAGGGCCGCGTCATCGCCTATTTCCAGCCGCATGGATTCGGCCCGACCCGTTTTCTGCGCAACGACCTGGTCGCGTCGATTGCAGGCGCTCTCCGTAAACAGGACAGCGTTTTCTTCAGCGAAATTTATTACGCGGGCGGAACCGTTACCCGCGACATCTCCTCGGGAGATCTCGCAAACGATTTGACGGCAAAGAATGTCGATGCTCATTTTGTGGCAGACCGTTCTGCCTGTGGCGTTGAAATGGCTAAGTTTGCAAAACCCGGCGACACGATTTTGGTGATGGGCGCCCGCGACCCGAGCCTTTCCGATTTTGCCAAAGAAGTTTCGAAGGAGCTTGCGTAATCGATATGAGCGAACAGAATAACCGTTACCAGAACGCGATGACGCGCTTGGAAGAAATCCTTTCCAAAATCGACCGCAGCGATGTAAGCGTCGATGAACTCGCAAGTCAGGTAGAAGAAGCGACCCAGCTTTTGCGCGAATGCAAAGCGATTCTTTCCGATACCGAAAAGAATGTGCAGAAGGCTCTTTCCGATTTGAACGAAGAAGCGGAAAAGGATTCCGAAGCTTAGCATGAAAGAAGCTCTGCGCGTCGAAAATATTTCCGTTTACTATCCCATGCGCAGTGGGGTATTTTCCCGTGTCTCCAACTATTTGAAAGCGGTTCAAAACGTTTCCTTTTCGCTTGCGGAAGGGGAAATTTTGGCGGTCATCGGAGAATCGGGCTGCGGAAAAAGTACGCTCGCACAGGCTCTGGTGGGCCTTTTGCCGTGGCATTCCGGAAAGTATTCCGTCTTCGGTAAAGAGGTCAATGTGAATTCGGCAAAAGCCTTTGCACAGGTGCGCAAGTCCGTGCAGATGGTTTTTCAAGACCCGTATTCCAGCTTGAATCCGCGCCAGACGATCGCGCAGATTTTAACGTACCCGATGATCGCGCATGGCGCTTCCAAAAGCGAAGCCTTGGAAAAGGCAAAAAAGGAACTCGAACTCGTCGGGCTTCCAAACGATTCGCTGTCCCGCTACCCGCATGAATTTTCGGGCGGCCAGCGTCAGCGCATTGGAATCGCCCGCGCTCTGATGGTCGATCCCAAGGTGATCATTGCAGACGAAGTGACAAGCGCGCTCGACGTTTCTGTTCAGGCTCAAGTTTTAAAACTGCTCGAAAAGCTCCGCCAGGAACTCGGTATTTCGATCGTCTTTATTTCGCACGATCTTTTGACGGTGCGCTCTTTTGCCGACAACGTCATTGTGATGTACAAAGGACGTGAAGTCGAAAAAGGCGTTGCCTCGGAAGTCTTAAAAAATCCGCAGCACGCTTACACCCAGGCTTTGATTGCAAGCGTTCCGACTTTGGACTTTGACCGCCCACCCCAGGTTTTTACGGGCGACCCGAGCATCTTCCTTTCTGACGTGGAAGCTCCGACGGAGTCCGCAACATGAATTTTCGCCGTCCGCCCAAGCGGAACTTTTCTAAAAAATCCGCCCCCGCAGAAGCGGTAACGCTCCGCATGGAACGCATGGCGCAAGGCGGAGACGCTCTGACCCATTTGCAAGATGGCCGCGTCTGCTTTGTCTCGGGCGCTTTAACGGGGGAACTCGCCGAAGTCGTTCTGACGCAGAACAAAAAGGATTTTGCCAAAGGCTTTGCCAAAAAGATTTTAGAGCCTTCGGAATTTCGCGCCGAACCGCAGTGCCCGTTTTACGGCAAGTGCGGTGGCTGCTCCATGGAGCATGCGACTTTAGAATTTCAGCTCGAAGCGTACCGCAAATCGATCGAAGAACTGTTCCGCCGTTTCGCCAAAACGGAACTCCCTGCAAATTGGAAAATCCATTCCGGAAAGCCCTACGGCTACCGCAACCGGGCGCGCTTTGTTCGCATCGGCAACGGTTGGGGATTCCGCGAAACGCAAAGTCACAACGTGATTCCGGTTTCGCAGTGCAAAGTTCTAACGCCTGCGCTCAACCAAGCTCTTTCTGCAAATACGTTCCCGAACGTGCCGGAGCTTTCCGTTTTTGACAACGGCAACGGAAAAGTCTCTTACTATTACAAAGGCATGGCGCCTCTGGAATTTGAAAAGTGCGCCATGAATCAGGTGCAAATCGGCGACGCCAAAATTTCGATGGATTCCGCATGCTTTTTCCAGTCGAATTTGGAAGTTCTCCCGGAACTTGTGGAAACCGTCAAAAAGGCGGCGGGGAGTGGGGAATATCTGATCGACCTTTTCAGCGGCGTCGGATTTTTTGCCACGGTCCTAAAAAAGAATTTCAAAAAGATCGTCACCGTGGAACGCGAAGGAAAGGCGCTTTTCCATGCGAACAAAAACGTTCCCGAAGCGCACAACGTTTCTTCCCCTGCCGAAGACTGGCTCGCTCAAAACGATGCCTCGGGCGCAGACGTTCTGATTGTCGATCCGCCGCGTACCGGGCTTCCGCCGAGCGCCCTCGAAGCGATCGCCAAGGCGAATCCGAAAAAATTGATTTACGTTTCTTGCGACCCGGCAACTCTTGCCCGCGACTTTAGACTGCTTTCTGAAAATTTTGGTTACAAAATTTTGAACGCGGAAGGCTTTGCCTTTTACCCGCAGACCCCTCATTTTGAAATGTTCCTCGAATTAAAGCGCGTGTAATTTTGTAATTTTCCCGTGTAAACGAGGAAACGCGCATGCTTCAAAAGTGGATTTTAGGAATTTTGTTTGCCGCGGGCATTACCTTTGCCGCTGTTGGTTCAGAAGACAAGAACATGGCTGTCGGCGGTTGGCTTCAGGGCGGTAATAGCGGTGAACATGCCGGTTTGGATTTGGAATTCCGCCATGGCGCAATGAACACGCTAGACCTTTACACGAGTTTTGAATTCAGCAAGCACGATAATTCCCTGGGCGTTTACCTGGGCTATTACTGGCATCTTTATGACGTGATTCCGCTGCCGCAACAGTATGGCCGTATGAGCCTTTATTTTGGTCCTGCTGCCGGTATGGGCTGGTGGCAATCGGATCTTTTTGATGAACTCGGCAATGAATACGATACGGAATCTGGTCTTGCCTTCCGCGCGGGTATCGTGGGCGGCTGGGGCTGGGAATTCCCGAAGCCGGTTCCTTTGGAATTTTACATCGAACTCAATCCGGTCGGCGAATATCACTACATGTGGTATGATGACGACCATGAATCCGATTGGCAGTTGCCGGACTTTTATGTGCGTTTCGGCCTGCGCTTCTGGTTTTAAATCATAGGGGAAACAATGAAAAAACTTCATCTTTTAATCGCTCTCGCTGCAGGCTTGATTCTTGCAGCTTGCTCTTCGGAACCGATGTCGATCGTGACGGGTAAGGATTTTATTCCGAAGCGTGCAGTCATTGTGGATACGGGCAGTGTCTTTCACAGTTCCGATCAGTTCGTGATGCAGTTCCGTTACGGCAAAAACTTTGACTTTTCGAAGATCAAGTGGGAAGTCTTGAATGCCGACGGCAAAGTGATTTCTTCTAAAACGAGCAGTGTGAATGCGAAGGAAGGTTCTTACACGATCCTCGTGTCTTCGGCTCGTAAGGGCGGCATTGCCAATGCCGCTGAATTCTTTAGAGCAAAAGAAGGCTCTTTCAAGATCCGCTTTAGCAATGCCGACGCGGATACGCTTTTGCTCGAAAAGCAGATTCAGATTGTGCTCAACAGCGAAAAGATTAACGGAGAAGAATGAAGTACAGCATCCTCGCCTTAGCGGCTCTTTCCCTGATGGCTTGTTCCTCGGAAGTCGAAGTGAATTACAAGCTCTCGGAAACGGTTCCTGTGGAACTTTATGTCGAAAGCATCTATTCGACGTTTGATTTGGAAGGTGTAGAACGCGTCGGAACGATTACCGCCGACTACGTCCACCTGGACTATTCGCAAAACGGCGACACCACGGTCATCCGTCGCAACTTCGAAATCGACAAATCCCGCGGCTACCTCAAAAATTCGCACCCGGCAGAACTCCAGTGGAGACTCCCGGCGGTCGAAACGAAAGGCGTGGACCTTCGCACGGTGAGCATCCAAGGCTTTGACGAATTCGATTCCTTGCTCTACCGCATCCCGATGCCGCAGCGTTGGCGCAACCAGCTTTTGAACCCGGACTACATCAAGCACTTGGAACGTCAGGAACGTCACCGCTACGAAATGACGCACCTGCTCCGAGGCCCGGTTCCAGAAAAGGGAAACATCACAAAGCTCCTCGAAGAACGCGGACGTCTCAAGTTCGGCCTGATCCAGATCGACTCCGTGGTCACGAGCGGCTTCCAGACTTTGGACAAGCGCGAATGCTTGAACTATACCGTGTACCTCAAGGAAAAGGAAAACTTCCCGTATTACATCTGGGAACAGCACGTGAATAGCAAGATCGGCACCGAAAAGTTCCAGGCTTACAACAAGGGACTTTCGGCGGAATACGAAACGGCTTACCGCGTCGCGATCGATCCGACAAATGGCATTCCTTGCCAGGAACAGGAAATCAAGCACGGCGTGCATACGATGGTAAACGCGAAGACCGGCGACACGGCAACGTTCCGCAGCAGCACGGGCCTTGAACGCCTTTACACGTACGGCGCAACGACTCCGGTGGAAAAATGAGAAAGTCCCTTGTACAGATCTTTTTTGTAGGCACGTTCGCCCTGCTTTCCGCTTGCTCGGGCACCAAGTCCGCGCAACAGACCATGGCCGAAGACCGCGCCTACATGTACAAGGAAGCTTACGCCGCATACATCGCCGCCGAAAACAAATATCTGAATTTGCTCTTTAACATTGAGCGCATGCCCGAAGAAGAAGAGCTTTGGATTATGAAGCGCGACCAGATGCGCGAACTCGAACAGCTCCGCAGCATCATGCTTCAAACGCGCGGGGAACTCGACGAATCCATTCAGGACTGGGAAAAGTACCTGAGCGAACTTCAAAAGGAAGTCGCCAAAATGAACGCTCCGTCCAAGGCGCGTTTCCGCTCCCAGGACGACCTTCGCACTTCGCCGGGGCAGCTTTTGCCGGGTGAATTCGCCAAGGATTCGGTGCGCAAGGCGCAGTCCCGCATGCAGAGGTAAATATGATCGGCGTCTTCGACTCGGGATTTGGCGGTCTCACGATCTTTCACGAACTGCGCAAGGCGCTTCCGGAATACGACTTTACGTATCTGGGCGATAACGCTCGGGCTCCCTACGGCTCCCGCACCTTTGAAACCATTTACCGTTACACGCTCGAAGCGGTCAAGGCTCTTTTTGACCGCGGATGTCCGCTCGTGATCCTCGCCTGCAACACGGCTTCGGCACGGGCGCTCAGAACCATCCAGCAGCACGACCTGCCCAAAATCGCCCCGAACAACCGCGTCCTCGGCATCATTCGTCCGACCGCCGAAGAGGCCGGTACGTTTTCAAAAACGGGGCATTTGGGCGTCCTCGGCACTGCGGGTACGGTCGTCTCGGGAAGTTACCCGCTCGAAATCGGGCATTTTTACCCGCAGCTGAAGGTAACGCAACAGGCTTGCCCCTTGTGGGCGACCCTCGTCGAAAACGGTGAAATCGAAAGCGAAGGGACCCGCTTTTTTGTAAAACGGGACATTGACCGCCTGCTTGCCAAAGACCCCGAAATCGACGCGATCCTGCTCGCCTGTACCCATTATCCGCTGCTTTTGCCGGTTATCCAGTCGGTCGTTCCCCAGGGGGTTCGGGTGGTGTCGCAGGGCGAAATCGTCGCCTTAAAGACCAAAGATTACCTCCAAAGGCATCCGGAAATCGAAAAAAGGCTCACCCGACAGGGAAAAGTGGAGTTTTTGACGACCGATACACCGGAATTTTTTAGCAAAGGAGCCGCATTTTTCGGCGAAAGCAACGTTTTTGCAAAAAATCTGTCTTTTTAACTTATAATTTTATATCTTGCTGTTGGAAAAACGAACCACCCTTGGTCCGCTTTTGATTCTTTTACTCTGAGGAAAGGACGAATTTATGCCGCAAATTCAAATTAATTTAACCGGCTGGCAAGGCTTCCGTGGTAAGAACACGGGTAGCTTGCTCTATGTGGAAACCAGCCGCTTGTCCGTTGTCCCGGTCCGTGACCAGTTGAATGAAAATGAAAAGGGTTCCTTCTCGGAACCGAACTACGAAACTTCTACCTACGGCTTCATGTCTTGCTGCAATGTCAAGCTCATCAACAAGATTGTTCAGACGAACAAGAGCCGCTACATCCTTTTCGGTACCCGCTATGAAGGCGGTGACGCAGATTATAAAGACAAGTACCTGATCATGGGCTACATGAAGATCATGAATACGAAGGACGTCCGTTCCCGCCATATTCAGAACTACATGGCTACCCCGGGTGCGGAAGAACCGGAATGCATGACCCTCGAAAAGAACATCGCTGTTCAGGGCCCGATGCACTTTGTGTCTCTTCAGGACAGCTACGTTTTGACGGACGACCGTCTGAAGGAATGGGGCTACAAGGGTCACGCCAATCGCCAGCTCAAGACGGTCTTTAGCGAAGAACACACAAAGATCATCTTGGACCACCTGGATTCCCGCGACGACAAGATCGACGAATACATCGCGACCGTCGAAGAATTCAAGAAGGCTCTCGCCGCCCAGCAGGCTGCAGAAGCGGAAGCCGCTTCGGAAGAAGCTCCGCAGGCTTAATCTTTTACGAAAAGCTTTACAAAAACCCGCCCCACGGCGGGCTTTTTGTTTTAAAGGCAAAACGGAAAAATTATATTAGTCGTATGAACAATGGTATTGAACATCTGAATGTGCAAGACATCGAAGTCGCCGGATTCATTCGCGAAGTCTTCGGTTACATTACCCGTTTCAAGGGTCAGCTCTTCATTCTGAAAATCGAGGACAGCCTGATGGATCATCCGCTGTTCCCCGTGCTGATTCGAGACATTACGCTTTTGCACAAGATCGGTGTCAAGATCTTGATCGTTCCCGGTACGCGCAAGAGCATTGACCGTCAGCTCAAGGCTTGGGAAATTTCTTCGGAATTTCACAACGGTGTGCGCCTGACGAATGAAGAAGCTTTGCCGCTTGTGGAACAGGCTTCTTTGGGGGCTGCCCAGCGCATTATGAGCCATTTGACGGCGGGCGGTTGCCACGGTATGCAGGGCAACTGGGTTGCCGCACGCAGCATGGGCATTATCGACGGTGTGGACTACATGCGCACTGGCCGCATTGAGCGCATCGAAAAGAATATCATTGAACATCTTCTTTCGGAAGATTACATTCCCATTATTCCGCCGATCGGCTGGAACAAGATCGGTCACGCGTACAACATTTCGAGTACCGAACTTGCCATGGAACTTTGCAAGTATTTGACCGTGGGAAAACTCTTCTTCATTGGAAGTGAAAACGGCATTTGCGCGGAAGGTCTTACGACCGGAAAGAATACCAAGTATTTGGACGTGACCGCGAGCGGCGTGATTTCGGCTTTGGATATTGAACAGGCTCAGGAAATTCTGGACCTGAATCCAGAAAAGCTGACGTACACCCAGGTGGATTATTTAAAGAATGCGATTTGCGCCTGCAAGGCGGGAGCGAACCGTGTGCACCTTGTGAGCGGTGAAACTCAAGGTAGCGTTCTGCAGGAAGTCTTCTCGAGCCGCGGTGACGGTACCATGGTGTACGCGAACCAGTATTCGAGTATTCGCCCGGCGACGACCGACGACATTCCGGATATTCTGCGCATTATGCAGGATTACATTACCAAGGGTTACCTGATTCCGAGAACGCAGGAATCGATTTCCGACAAGTTGCAGGATTACGTGGTGTACGCGATCGACAACGCCATTCACGGCAGCGGCGCTTTGCACCCGTTCGAAGACAACACGGCAGAAGTCGCAGCGATTGCTGTGGCGGCAAACTACCGCAAGTCGGGCGTCGGTGCGGCGATTGTGCGTCACCTGGTGGCGACCGCCCGCATGCGCGGTTACCGCATGGTCTTCTTGCTCACGACGCAGGCTCTTGACTGGTTCTACCAGCTGGGCTTTAGGGACGGCACTCTCGAAGACTTGCCAAAGACCAAGCGCGACCATTACAATCATAAGCGGAATTCAAGAATTTTGATTATGCCGCTTGGAAAGTAAATGGCGTCTAAAATCCGGATTATTGCGACGGGCGGAACGATCGCCGGTAAATCGTCGGGAAACGGCTATGAAGCGGGGAAAACTTCGATCGAGGATATCCTTGCGGCTGTTCCCGGTTTAAAAGAAATGGCTTCGCTCGAATATGAGCAGTTTTGCAACATCGGTTCGCAAGACATGGATGAATCCATTTGGCTTGCACTTTCGAAGCGTGTAGATGAAGTTCTTGCATTAGAAAGTTGCGATGGTGTGGTGATTACCCACGGCACCGATACGATGGAAGAGACCGCATTCTTTTTGAACCTGACCGTGCACAGCCCAAAGCCGATTGTTCTTGTCGGATCGATGCGGCCTTCGGATGCGGTGGATGCGGATGGCCCGGCGAATTTGCTTTTGGCGGTTAAGGCGGCTGTGGACGCAAAGAATGCGGGCCGCGAAGTTTTACTTTGCCTCGGTCAAAAGATTTTTGAAGCGAGCGGAGCGTTTAAAAAAGACAGCCACGCGCTCGACGCATTGGATGCGGTCAAACCGGACTTTTACATGCCGCATGGTTTAGGTACGGGCTTTGAGGTGCGCGGGCTTACGGAGCTTCCGCGCGTGGGAATTGTTTACGGTTATGGCGGAGCTTCTACGCTTCCGATGCAGGCGTTTATCGACGCGCATTATGACGGCATTGTGATTGCGGGCGTCGGCGGGGGGAACCTTTACGGCGCCGTGCAGAAGCTTGCGGAACGGGCTGCAAAGCAGGGAATTTTAATTGTGCGTTCCACGCGTTGCCCTTACGGCGGCGTTTACACGGAAGGCGGTGAAGTCGAAGATTTCAAGTTCGGCTTTGTGGCGGCGGGATCTTTGAATCCGCAAAAGGCTCGCATTTTACTGATGCTTTCCTTGACCGTGACTCGCGACACAGAAAAAATTCGACAGATTTTTTAGAATAAAAATTGATTCCTCAGGGGAAATAGAAATGGACATTTTTCAAAGAATCGAAAAGGGTGGGGTTTGGCTTTTGGAACTCTCTGGACGCATTGATACAGAGACGGCGCCTGTTTTAAATGATGCAGTCGCACAGATTCCGGAAGGAACGACCCAGGTTGTTCTCGATTTTACCGATGTCCCGTATATTTCTTCGGCAGGTTTGCGCGGTTTGCTCATGTGCCGCAAACGTTTCCCCGGCAAAGATGCGATGCTCGCCCGCAACATTTCGGATGCGGTCTATGAAATTTTTACAGCGACCGGTTTTGATTCTTTGATTCCGTACACGCTCGCGCAAAGCGAAGAACGCACACTGCTCCAGAGTTCGCTCAAGGAATTTGTGGAACAGAAGGTGAAGCAAGAGGCGGACCGCGTCGCGATCGTCGATAACGGCATTTCTTTTACGTGGGCAGAAATCGGCAGAGGTTCCGACATTCTCGCCGATGACTTGGAAAAGCTCGGCGTGAAAAAGGGTGCGCACGTAGTGCTCTGCGGCAAGAATTCCGCAAATTGGATCATGACTTTCTACGCCATTCAAAAGCTCGGCGCGATCGCTCTTTTGATTAACCCTTCGCAGGTGGCAAAGGAAATCGGCTCGACCGCAAAAATCGGCGAAGCGACGTACTTCTGCTACGGCGAAATGGTCGAAATGAAGAACGAAGAAGAGTTCCTCGCAGAACTTTCCCAAAATGCAAATTGCCCGCGTGAAAACTTTTACTCCATTTGCGCCTCGAACGATCTCAAGGCTCGCATTCAAAGCGTGAATATTGTCAAGGACCGCTCCCGCTTTCAGGTAGAACCGGACGATACCGCGGCGATGATTTTCACCTCGGGCTCAACGGGAAAGCCGAAGGGCGTTCTGCTTTCTTCTTACAACCTTTTGGCTTCGGCATATTCGGGCTACAAGGATCAAACCCTGACCGCAGAAGACAAGAGCTGCCTCATTTTGCCGCTCTTCCATATTTTCGGCGCGACTTATGTGATGCTTGCGAATGCGATTGCGGGCTCGACGATTTACATTCCGGCAGACATTCGCACGAGTACCATTTTGAATGTGATCGATACGGAAAAGTGCACATTTTTCTATTCCGTACCGACCATGCTCATTGCCCTTTTGAACAACAAGGACTTTAGCCCGGAAAAGGTGGCGAGCGTTCGCGGCACGACCCTTGCAGGCGCAGCGACTACCGCCGCACAAATGAAGCTGTTCCGCGAAAAAATGCCGAACAACCACTTCTTTGTGGCTTACGGCTTAAGCGAAATGGCTCGTGTGAGCATGACCGTTTACGGCGATACAGATGAACATCTTTACCATACGGTAGGCCTTCCGGTGAACGGCATTCAGATTAAGGTTGTGAACATGACGACCGGCAAGGAATGCGCCCAGGGTGAAGTCGGGGAAGTCTGCGTACAGGATTCCCAGCTGATGACGGGCTATTACAAGGTTCCGATTGA
>JAILDK010000129.1 GCA_024689485.1 Fibrobacter sp. | reverse complement strand
GATCTTTTCGAGCAGAACATCCTTGTCAATCGAGATGTAAATCGGGTACTTGAAAAAATCCTTGTCAAAAGTAAAGAGGTGGGCAAAATCCGGATGGATGCATTCGCTTTGTTTTAAAATGTCCATCCGCGGCAAATATTTAGAATCGATTTCCGAAACGTGATCGTCACCGATTCCAAGCAGAATCAGTTTTTTCAAATTCGGATTTTGATCGAGAGAGGCTTTGATCCAATCGCCGCAAGAAAGGATTCCGTCAAAAAGAGGATCCTTCATGTCGGAGTGATGGTCGAAAACAAGAAGCGTAAACGGTTCTTGAATGCGGTCCGTCCAAAGCTTGCTCATGTAATGCGTGTTGCCCGAGTCGATAAAATGCAGGCCGCGCAACGGGTATGCGGAGATTTTCTTGCGCAGTTCGTTTTCGGTATCGGGATCCAGGTAGCAGTCGGTCCCCTGCATTTCTTCGCAGTGGATCCATTGAAAGTCAGGACCTTTGCAAAACTCTTGATCTTCGTAAATTCGGGTGAAGTTCATGATCAAAGTTTGCATGGTCCCTCCGTTTTAAAGTCGTTCGAGCTTGGCGGTAAACTGAAGGTTTCGAGTGGTTTCGAGTCTATCGAATTGAATTACGTAACTCGAATTTTTGGCGTCGATTTCTAAGACAGTTCCTTCGCCAAAAACCGTATGCCGCACCCGGTCGCCGACAAAGAGCAGATTCTGCAAAAGCTCAAGCCGCTCCGTGTCATGCTGAATACGCTCTAAAGCCTTCTTCCTTAAATCATCGGGCAGCGGATGCACGAATTCCAAATTCTCTTCGCCCGCATCAAAGATGAATCGCGAAGGGAACTTGCTCAGGTTCGCACTTCCACCGCCTTCGTTTTCCGAAAGGAAGAGCCTCTCCTTGGCACGGGTAAACGCCACATAGGCAATGCGACGTTCTTCTTCCATCTCTTCCATCGTCTCGATCTGCGCACTTGGAAACACGCCTTCTTCAAGGCCCGTGACAAAGACGAATCGGAATTCCAAGCCTTTGGCGGCGTGGATGCTCAAAAGCTTCACCGCGTTCTTGCGTTCTTCTTTGTCGAGGTTCCCATACAGCGCCACGCGCGAAAGGAAGGTGTCCAGGTTTTCATCCGGATCTTTTGCCGCAAGTTCTACGTTCTGCTTGAATTCTGCGATGTTGTCCAAACGGTCTTGGTCCGCGTCCATGCGGATGAATTCCGTATAGCCGGAAAGGTCCAACACTTCATCGAGAATGTCGTCGAGCTTTTTATCGGCAAGGCCTTTCTTGGTCGTGTTGATCGCGTAGATGTACTTTTGGACGTTCGTGCCTTTGAATACGGCGCTGTCCTGATTTTCGAGCAAGGCGTTCCAAAGCGAAATGCGATTGGCGTTCGCATATTCTTTTAAGAACTGAATTTTCTTTTTGCCGATTTTACGGCCTGGAACATGGATCGTCCGCAAAAAGGCGATGTCGTCTTGCGTCGTGAGCATGCGCAGGTAAGCGACGACATCTTTGATTTCACGGCGCTCGTAAAAAGAAATGCCCGAAAGGACGCGGTAGGGAATCTTCCGCTGAATTAAAGTCTCTTCCACACCGCGCGAAAGAAAATGCGAACGGTACAGCACCGCGATATCGCTCAGGGCTGCACCCTGCTTCACGAGCGTCTGAATGGTATTCGCAATCCATTCCGTTTCCTCTTTCGGCGATTTGCTGTGAAAGTAAAGAGGCTTCGCGCCGTCACCGCGGACTGCGTAAAGTTCCTTGGGAAAGCGCACCACGTTATGCGAAATCAGTTCGTTCGACATCCGCAGAATCTGCGGCGTGCTGCGGTAATTTTCCGCGAGCACAATCGTCTTTGCGCTCGGATATTTTTTGTCAAAGTCGAGAAACAGCCGAACATGGGAACCTCGCCAGGAATAAATCGTCTGATCGCTGTCGCCGACGATAAAAAGGTTCTTGTGCTTTCCCGAAAGAATGCGGGCAATCTTGTACTGCTTTTCGCTCACATCCTGGAATTCATCGACCAGAACATATTCGATTCGCTTTTCCCATTTTTCGCGGACCTCGGGGAAGTTCTCGAGAATGTACAGGGTAAAGTTGATCAGGTCGTTAAAATCTAGGCCGAAGTTTTTCTTTTGCTCGTAAAGGTAGCGCAAGAAGATTTCGTTGTTCTTGTCTTTTTCCTTTTCGATGCTCTGCTGCAATTCTTCAGCGGAAATCTGAATGAATCCGGTGATGTATCCCGGCGTGAATTTCTTCGCTTCCAAAACCTGATCGATGGTCCGCTGCATCGTCGTGTCGCGGAGGCTAATCTTCATGTCGGCGAAAATGCGCTGGAGCATTTCCCGTTCATCTTCGGTATCGAGAATGATAAAATTCTTCGGGTATCCGAGATGATGGACTTCTTCCTTCAAAAAACGCGTGCAGAAGGCGTGAATTGTGCTGATAAAGCCCAAGTCTGCATCGCCGAGAATCGAACGCACGCGCGCCTTCATTTCGTTTGCGGCGCGGTTTGTAAAAGTGACGGTGAGAATGTTCGCTGGCGAAATGCCGAGTTCCGAAACGAGATAGCAGTATCGCGCGGTTAAGGCTTTTGTCTTTCCCGTGCCGGCGCCTGCCATCACCCGCACATACCCTTCGGTTGTCTGTACAGCCGAAAGCTGTTCCGGGTTGAGTTTTGAAAGCAGGTCGTTCAAATTGAATTAGTTGCCGCGTTCCGCCATGGCGTAGAGGAACGACTTGAGAGAAGAGGTGTGTTCCGTCATCGGCAGGGTGTCGGCGATTTCCATTGCGTCGGCGATGTGCTGCATGGCTGTTTCTTTTGCCTTGTCAAAAGCCTTGGCTTCTTCCAAGCGCTTGCAGATTTCTTCGGCAACGCCCGGTTCCGCGGCGCGCTTCAAAAGAGCCTGGAGCGAGGCCTTTTCTTCAGCAGAAACGCTTTCAAAGTAATAGATCAGCGGCAGGGTCACAAGACCGTTCGAAATGTCGGTAAACTTTGCCTTGTCGAGATTCGTCGCGCCGATGCCGTAGTCCAAAAGGTCGTCGATAATCTGGAAAGCGAGGCCGAAATGCGTACCGAGTTTTCCGCAAGCTTCGACGCGTTCCGCATCAAAGCCCGCAATCGTCGCGCCGATCTTTGCACTCGCTTCCACGAGAGCCGCGGTCTTTCCTTTGATAATTGCATTGTAATCTTCTAAAGGAAGATTCATATTGCCCGTGTGATCGAGCTCGCTGATTTCGCCAACAATCAGGCTGTTCGCTGCCGAAGAAAGGGTGAGAGGAACTTCACGGGACTTTTCGTCGATCACGCAGCGCATTGCCTGCGAAAGAATGTAGTCGCCGATCAAAACGGCAACCTTGTTGCCCCATTCCACATGGGCGGTTCTTTCGCCACGGCGCATCGTCGTTTCATCGATGATGTCATCGTGGACAAGGCTTGCCAAATGCAAAAGCTCAATGCCTGCACAGGCGTGTGCAATGCGAGATTCGTCTGCAGGCGTTTCGCCCGAAGTCGCGATGAGTGCGAGAATCGTGGAACGGATTTTTTTACCCTTGCGGGCGATCAGCTTTGTCATGCGTTCCGAAACGCCCGCAGGTGCAGTGCGAGCGACTTCGGCGATGACTTCGTCGGATTTGTCGAGATAATTCTGAACTTGTCCCCGCACTGTAGACAGCACGGCTTGAAAAGACGGATGTTCGGCGGGATTCATGCTCACGATTAAATGTCCAAATCGTTGATGACTTTATAAGCGTTGTCTTCGATGAACTTACGACGCGGTTCTACGTCTTCGCCCATCAACATGCTGAAGACGCTGTCGGCGAGAACGCCGTCATTCACGTGGCACTTCTTCATGATGCGGGTTTCCGGATTCATGGTCGTTTCGGCCAGCTGTTCCGGGTTCATTTCACCAAGACCTTTGTATCGCTGGATCTCGTAGTTCTTCTTTTCGTTCGCATCGATGCTCGAAAGTTCGGCTTCGTCGAAGATGTACTTGATCGTCTTGCGGCCCTGTGCCAAGCGGAACAGAGGCGGCTGAGCGATAAAGACGTAACCACCGTCCACGAGAGGCTTCATGTAGCGGAAGAAGAACGTGAGAAGAAGAGTCTGAATGTGGGAACCGTCGACATCCGCATCGGTCATGATAATGACCTTGTGATAGCGAAGCTTTTCCAGCTTGAATTCGCTACCGATGCCGCAACCGAGTGCGTTCACCAAGTCCTGAATCGTGTCTGCATTCAGCACACGGTCAAGGCCTGCTTTTTCCACGTTCAAAATTTTACCACGGAGAGGAAGGATCGCCTGGAATTCACGGCGACGACCCTGCTTTGCAGAACCACCTGCAGAGTCACCTTCCACAATGAAGAGTTCGCACTTCGCCGGATCGCGTTCACTGCAGTCAGCGAGCTTGCCCGGAAGTCCGCCGCTTTCAAGGACGTTCTTTCGACGGGCGAGGTTACGCGCTTTGTGGGCCGCTTCACGAGCGATGGCGGCGTTGTAAACCTTGTCGACGATCATCTTCACGATGTTCGGATTTTCGGCAAAGAATTCGTCGAGCTTTGCACCGAAGGCGGTGTTCACAAGACCCGCGACTTCGGAGTTGCCAAGGCGACGCTTCGTCTGGCCTTCGAACTGCGGCTGCGGAATCTTGATCGAGATGACGGCGGTCAAACCTTCGCGGATATCGTCCGCAGAAATCGCCGTGTCCTTTTTACCCTTCGGCAAAATTTCCTGAGCGTACTTGCCGATGATGCGGGTCATGGCGGTCTTAAAACCGGTGACGTGCGTACCACCGTCGTGCGTGTTCACGTTGTTCACAAAGCTGAAGAAGTTTTCCTGGTAACCGTCGTTGTACCAGAGAGCGATGTCGAGCGGATAGTTGCCCGCTTCCGTCGAAATGTGAATCGGTTCTTCGAACAAAGGCTTGCGGTGCGCATCCACAAACTTCACAAAGGCAGAGATGCCGCCCGGGAAGTGGAAGGAATCCTTCTTGCCGTCCGGAGTGCGTTCGTCGGTCAGCGTAATGCGAATGCCGCTCATGAGGAAGGCGTATTCGCGGAAACGTTCGGCGAGCGTGTCGTAATTGTATTCCGTTGCGGTGAAGATCGTTTCGTCCGGGTAGAATTCAATCGTCGTACCGGTAGAACCGTCGGTGTAAGTGCCGATGTCCTTCTGTGGTCCCAGCGGAACGCCCTTCGAAAATTCCTGTTGCACAATGCGGCCGTCGCGGCGGACCGTGACGATATGCTTCTTGGAGAGCGCGTTCACGCAGCTCACGCCCACGCCGTGCAAACCAGCGGAAACCTTGTAAGAATTGCTGTCGAACTTACCACCGGCGTGAAGCTTCGTCATCACGACCTGGATCGTTCCCACATGTTCCTTCGGGTGAATATCGATAGGAATGCCACGGCCGTTATCGGTCACGCGAATGCCGTTGCCCGGCAAAATCGAAACTTCGATATGATCGCAGAATCCAGCGAGAGCTTCGTCGACCGAGTTGTCCACGACTTCCCACACCAGATGGTGGAGGCCCACAGAGTCGGTAGAGCCGATGTACATTGCCGGACGGACACGAACAGCTTCAAGTCCTTCGAGAACGGTAATGCTCGAACCACTATATTCTTCAGCCATCAAAACCTCAAATATTCAAACAATTAGATAAAACGGATACCCTTGACGCGGGGTGCACCGAGGAGTCCGTTGCACCTATCAATAATAGCTTTTTTCTGGTACAGCGCCTCGTTCTTCCACACGGAATTGCTGGCTTTTATCACAAGAATTCCGTCCTTCAGATCGGTGATTTTCAGGTGCTCCGCCAGGTGCTTTCCGAACAGGTTTTCAAAGTTCGAAAACAGGGCAAAAAGGTCTTGCTTTTGACCGATGTTACCCTGGGCTAATATCTTCGAAAGCAGCACGCTCGCATGCGTCGGCTGGGGTGTTTTATGGAGCTTGGGATTGTTTTCTTCGGCACTCATACAAGCAGCAATTTCGAAAGGGCAAAGCTCCCGATCAGGATGCTCGTCATGCCGGCGACGACAGTCGCCTTGGTGCTTTTACCGACGCCTTCTGCGCCGCTATGGGTGTTGTATCCAAAGAAACAGGCGTAGCTTGCAATGAAGTAGCCGTAGAGCGCCGCTTTGATTAAGCCCACGGCAAAGTCCCAGTCTTCGTAGAACATGCGCACACCGTAGAAGAACGTCGAGAACGTGACTTCCTTGTAAAGCGCAGCCGTTGCATAACCGCCGACGATACCGATGAAAATACTGATGATCGTCAGAATCGGAAGCATAATGATCGTCGCAATCAAACGCGGGGCAAGTAAAAAGCGATACGGATTTAAACCCAGAACATTGTAAGCGTCGAGCTGTTCCGTAACCGCCATTGTGCCAAGCTCCGAACACATCGAAGCGCCCACGCGGCCTGCGAGAACCATCGCCGTCAGAATCGGGCAAAGTTCCACCATCACCGACTTGCCGACCGCCATCCCGACGAACACAAGCGGAATCATATCGCCGAACTGGTAAGCGAGCTGCCACGCCATAATGGCACCGGTGGCAAGGCTTGCCGCAAAGACAACAGGAATGCTCGTCACCCCGGTGACGTACATCTGTTCCACGATCGTGTGGAAGTTGTGAATGGTACTCGGGCAGTTCTTGCCGAGCTCCCACATAAAAGCAAAATAGCCGCGGACAGAGTCAAAGAACTTGCGAACGTAATGTCCCAAGCTCTTAGCGGCAATGTCCATCAGCGAAAACATCTTACTTCTTTTTCTTCTTCTTGTCGGATTTTGCAGGAGCCTTGGACGGAGCGCTGATGGTCTTCTTGTAAAGATCCATGTCAGAGAGATACTTGATCGCTTCGTTCACCTGGGCATCGCTCTTGAGAGTGAAAGCGGTGCTTGCGGAGTCGCCCTTCACTGCGGTCAAAAGTTCGCGCTTGATGCCGTTCATAATGTATTCACGGTTGTCGTCGAACTGCTTTGTACGGTTGTCGTCCAAAGCCTTGCGCAATGCAGAGACCTGCTTGTTCAAAGTCGTGTCGGTGAGCGTCTTTGAAGAGTCGCCCATAAAGTTCTGTTCGCGGATCAAATCCTTTTCAAGAATTTCAAGCGTTGCAATGGAATTGCTCTTGATCTTCGTGAAGTTCGTATCCTTTAAGCAGAAGTCCTTGAACTGGGTAAAGAGCGAATCCGGAACGACCCATTCACCGTCGATCTTTGCACCGCTCTTTTCAAGGCTCGGGCGCATCTTGACTGCGAACTTGAAGTACATCGCCATGCGTTCCTGAACCTGCACCACCCAAGGAATCGGATCGAGTTCCACGTCGACGTCCGGCGTGATACCGCCACCGCCGTACATCTTGCGGCCTGCGTTTGTAAAGAACGTGTCGACCTTGGCCGTATCGGCTTCTGCCTTTGCAGTCGTGTCGGCGGAAGTTTCTTCGCCTTCTTCTTCGGCAAGAGCTTCTTCTTCACGGATCTTCAAACCCTTAATTCCGTTCTCCGGCTTGTTGATGCAACGGCCGAACGGAAGGTAGTAGAAGGCGGTTGTGAGCTTCAAAGCGTAGCCCTGATTATCGAGCGGGAAAATCGTCTGCACGGAACCTTTACCGAAAGACGTCTTACCGATGATCAAACCGCGGTCCCAGTCCTGAATGGCACCGGAAACGATTTCTGCAGCACTTGCAGAACCCTGGTTCACGAGAACGACCAACGGCACATCCTTCGGAACGATGCCGTCCTTGCGGGCGCGGCTTTCAGTCGCTTGAGTGCGTCCACGCGTCGAAACGATCGTGTTGCCCTTCTTCAAGAAGAGTTCGCCGATTTCCACGGCCTGGTTCAAAAGTCCACCCGGATTGTAACGCAAGTCGAGGATGAGCTTCTTCATGCCCTGCTTCTGGAGCTTCTGAATTGCTTCAACAACTTCGTCACGGGTCTTGAGCGAGAAGGAAGCGAGCTTGATGTAGCCGATGTCCTTTGTGAGCATGCCGCTGTACGGAACCGCATGAACGACGATCTTTGCACGGGTAATCGTGAAATCCATGAGTTCGCTGACGCCGGAACGCGCAATGCTGATTGTCACATCGGTGCCGACTTTACCGCGGAGCTTTCCTACGGCTTCGTCGAGAGTGAGACCGCGTGTATCCTTGCCGTCGATTTTCATAATGCGGTCACCGGCACGAATGCCAAGGCTGAACGCCGGAGTTCCCGCGAGCGGGGAAATCACCGTCAAAATGTCGTCACGCAAACTGATCGTGATGCCGACACCGCCGAATTCGCCTTCGGTAGAAACCTTCAGGTCTTCATAATCCTTCGGGGCAAAAACAGCGGTATGCGGATCCAAAATGTTTCGCATGCCCTGAATCGCGGCTTCGGAAACTTCTGCCGGATCGACGTCTTCGACGTATTTCAGGTTGACTTCCGAAAGGACCTTGTTCAAACGGGAGAGTTCTTCATAAAAATCGCCCGGAGCTTTCTTTTCGGACTTGGAGGATGCCGCCAAAGCGACGCTAGCCGCAAGACCTGCAAAGGTGATCCCGCGGAAAATGCAATGTGCAAAAGACATTTTGGATTTCATATCCCTAAAAATACAATTTCAAAAAAGAACGATGCTTTAAAAAGGAGAAAACCCAGCCATATCGGCTGGGTTTCAAAGAAAGGAGAGAGATAAACGTTTGGGTAAGGGGGATGGGGGACTGCTTTTATGCGGCGTCCAGCACCTGATCGATTTTCGTCGTGCGGAGCTTTGCCAAGGCTTTTTCCTTCACCTGGCGAACGCGTTCCTTCGAAAGACCGACCATTTTGCCGATTTCCTTCAAATTCAAGTCTGCATCCACATCCAGACCGTAATAAAGGCCAATCACCTTGTGTTCCTGATCGGTGAGGTTGTCCTTCAAAAGCAAATCGAGGGAAGCCTGTTCGTTGTTCTTGGCGGCAAGAGCGTCGGTCGCTTCTGCCGTCGAAGCGATGCAGTCGCCGAGGGTCGAATCGCCATCTTCACCGACCGGCGAATCGAGCGATGCGGAGCGGGCGCCCATCATCAAAATCTTTTCAATGTCTTTTGCCTTGTAGCGGCTAGCGCCTTCGAGGCTTTCCGGGTCAATCGTGAGGGTTCCGCCCACGACCTGACGGGTCTTGGAAGAAACGCGGTTGAAGCGGCGAAGGACAAGTTCCTTTTCCGCGCTGATGCGGACAAGGCGAGCCTTTTCGGAAATGGCGCGGGTGATGTTCTGACGGATCCACCACACGGCATAGCTGATAAACTTGATCTTCTGATTCGGATCGAAACGACGAGCGGCTTCGATCAGGCCCATGTTGCCTTCGTTAATGAGTTCGTTCACATCGAGACCCTGACCTTTGTAAAGGTTTGCGATGTTCACGACAAACTTCAAATTGGACTTGACGAGGAGATCCTGCGCGCGACGGTTACCCTTGGCGGAAAGTTCAATCAAAACCTTTTCCTGTTCACGGGTGAGAAGCGGATATTTAGCGATGTCATTCAAGTATTGGAAATAAATGGAATTCATCAGGACCTCTTTTGTTTCGTAACGTTCGATTCGTTACATTTGAAATCTAACGCTTTGGAAAATCGCAAGTGTCAGAAAGAGCCCTAGTTTTGGCAAAACGTTCATCGCTTTTCTGTCTATGTTTATCGACTTTTTGTCATTTTTTTGTCATTTTGAGCATAAAATCCCTATATTGACGGTATGTCAGAGCCGATTTCCATAGAAAAGCTGAATCCTTCCGATGCTTCCGTCATCGCTTCCGTCGAAGCGCCTTTAGGTAAAATCCCGGATTGGCTCTTAAAGAAAAAGCCGATATCCGAAACCTGGATGCGCGTGATGATGGGCATTTTCTTTCTGTCGATCGGCTTTGTCGCTGCCGCCTCTTGCATTGAAAAGGGGGAGTATTCCTGGAAGTCTTTTGTGGTGCCGATGGTTGTGACGGTGAACTTCCTTTGCGGCTTCTTTTTGAATCAACGGTTTTTGGTACCGCGCTATTATTTTGCCCGTCGAATCAAGATGTTCGTCTTCTTCAATTTCCTGTATACGATTGCTTCGATCTTGATTCGCGACGTTGCGATTTATTCGATGGGAAGCGGTGCGGGGTGCGTTTACGAAGCCTTGGGAACGGACCGATCTTTTTCCACGGTTCTCAGTATTTTCTGCGTGTTTATCGTGGTGACTGCGATTATCTGCATCTTCAATGTGATGGTGCGTATGGGCGGCATTCACGCGCAGGAATCCTACATTCGAAAGCTCCAAGAAAACTTTATGTTGCAGGCGGATCTTTCCTTCTTAAAACAGCAGCTTTCACCGCACTTCCTTTTTAATACGCTGAACAATATCACGGCTTTGGTCGATATCGATCCAAAGCTTGCGCAAAAATCCATGGTGCGCCTTTCGTCGCTATTGCGCCAGGTGCTGCATGAAACCAAGGAAAAAAGCGTAGCGATTGAAACGGAAGTCGATATTTTGCAAAAGTATTGTGAACTGGAAAAGTTGCGTTTCGGTTCGAATATGGAATTTTCTTTTGAGACTCAGCTGGAACATCCGACGAAGAATGTTTCCCCGCTGTTGATGATGCCTTTGGTAGAAAACGCAATCAAGTATGGCGTGCATCCTTCGCAAAAGAGCCGCATCGCAATTTCCATTTCGGAAAAGGACGACGTGCTGCATTGCCATGTGGAAAATACGATCGTTCCCAAGGCTTCTTCGACACATGTGAAGAGTGGTATTGGACTTGCGAATTTGCAGAGACGACTCGAAGTCTGCTATCCGAACAAGTACCGCTATTCAGTGAAAAAAGAAAATGGCGTCTATATCGTGGACCTTCAGATTTCGGTCAAAGACAGTCCGCTGACATTTACGCAAACCGTGGAAAATACCGGGCGCATTTTTGACACCGTTGATGATTTTGAAAAGGCCGTTCACGGTTAGAAAACGATCTTGTTCATTTGTGTTTAAAACAAAAAATGCCCCGGTTGGAACCGGAGCATTTTTTTGAGAATCAATCTCTTCGGCTTAAGCCTGAGCCTTCACCTGCTTCACGACGGCAGCAAATGCTTCCGGATCGCTCACAGCGAGGTCAGCGAGAACCTTACGGTTGATGCTGATGTTAGCCTTGCTGAGCAAGTGGATGAACTGGCTGTAGCTCAAATCAAATTCACGCACAGCAGCGTTCAAGCGGGTGATCCACAAAGTGCGGAATGCGCCCTTCTTGTCGCGGCGATGAGCGTATGCATATTGACCTGCATGGGCGACGGCGTCCTTAGCAAGGCGAATGTTCGACTTGCGGCGGCCGTAATAACCCTTAGCAGCCTTGAGAATGTTCTTGCGGCGTGCGCGAGAAGGAACTCTAGTCTTAGAACGTGGCATTCTTACTTACTCCTTATGCTTTGACAAGCAGACGCTTGACTCTGTATTCATCGGACTTCTTGACGGTTCCGGCCTTGCGCAGATTGCGCTTACGCTTTGTCGTCATCTTGGTAAGAATGTGGCGAAGACCAGCGCGCTTGAACTTCACGTGGCCGCTGCCGGTCACGCGGAAGCGCTTCTTAGCACCACCGTGGGTTTTCATCTTAGGCATTGTTTACCTCTTCGGTTTGTTGTGTAGCCTCACCTGCTGCCTTCGGCTCGGTTGCGGGCTTTTGCGGAGCGTTTTTGGTCGCACCGCGCTTAGGACCGTAAATGTAAAGCAACGTGTTGCCTTCCATTCTCGAGTCCGTTTCCAAATCGCCGACATCTGCCAAGTCTTGCTTGGCGCGTTCCATGAGTCGGCGGCCGTAGTCCATGTGCGCCATTTCGCGTCCACGGAACTGCATAATCAAACGTACCTTCATACCACTCGTGAGGAAGTCGCGCATCTGCTTCACACGATAGAGATAATCGTTTTCAGCGGTCTTCGGATGCATCTTGACTTCTTTGAGCTTGACCACGTGCTGCTTGGCTTTGGCTGCCTTCGCTTTCTTGGTCTGTTCAAACTTGTACTTGCTGTAGTTGATGATACGGCATACCGGCGGTTTCGCATTCGGCGAGACTTCCACCAGGTCCAGTCCGGCGTTCTTTGCCATCTGCAAAGCTTTGCGCGTATCAAGAACTTCCTGCGTTCCGTCTTCCTTAATAACACGGACCGGGGAAATGTGAATGGCTTCGTTGATACGGGTTCCGTCAGCAGGACGGTTCGGCATTTGCCTCATGCGCGGATTAGGATACAAGTATGCTACCTCATGATAGTGGTTATTTTCGAGTGGGAAATTTAGCAAATCCAAGGGAAATCTTCAACTTTTCGGAGGGTCCCCCTTTGGAAAAAAGCCTAAATTTTGTATAATTGAGGGCGTTGCGGCGGTAGCTCAATGGTAGAGCTTTAGCCTTCCAAGCTAATGGTTGCCGGTTCGATCCCGGTCCGCCGCTCTAAAAAATAAGCCTCCGAGTATATCGGGGGCTTTTTTTGTGCTTTTTCGTGTCTTTTGAACGAAATCCGTTAGCGGTGGAGCAGGCTCGGCGCTTCGAGCTTCACCGGGGTTTCCGTTTTTACGATGTCGAAGGCTTCGAGAACCCCGGACTTCCAGATGAAGAAGATTACGGCGAAGAAGAGGATTACGCCGAGGATGGTTCCAAAGTTCGACTTTTTGGGGACGAGTCCGCGGATGCGGGCTGTTTCGACTTTGTTCACGGACCGCGGTACGAGGGTGTCGATCGTGACGATGTCTCCGACGATCGGTTCGCGGGGAATGCGGCCAAAGGCGCTTTTGTCGACGGTGTAGGACTTATGGGTGGCGTCGGAATAGATCGTGCCTGTATGCTTCGATGCATTCCAGCTGTCAATGCGTCCAATGTCAAGAACCATGGTTTACCTCCATCTTGAGCTCCATTTTTAATATAAAAAAACCGCCCTGGAAGGGCGGCTTTTTCAAAGAGAGGAATCTCGTTGAGGATTAGATCGTATCCATGCGGGTGACTTCCTGCGTGTAATCGACGCCTTCGATGTCGAAGCCGTTCGTGGCGAGGAAGTCATGGCGGTAGCCTTCGATGTCACCGAGTTCAGCGATGTTGTCTTCGTTGACGATCGGCATGTACTTCGCGACTTCTTCCTGGACCTTCGGATCGAGTTCGAGTTCGTCGATGCGGATGCGGTGTTCTGCATCGGTCGGAACTGCGGAGCCCGTGTAGAGGCGTTCTGCGAAGAGACGTTCCATCTGTTCGATGCAACCTTCGTGCGTGCCGTTCTTCTTCATGATCTTGAAGAGGATGGAGATGTAGAGCGGGATCAGCGGAATGACTGCGGAGGAACGGGTGACGAGGCCCTTGTTCACGGAGATGTAAGCTTCGCCGTTCAAGGTCTTCTTGAGTTCCGCGTCGAGTTCAAGAGCGGTGCGTTCGATGTCCTTCTTGGCGGCGCCGATGGTGCCGTCGCGGTAGATCGCATGGGTGTAGGTCGGGCCGATGTAGGAGTAGGCAACGGTTTTGACGCCGTCAGCGAGAACGCCTGCTTCGGAGAGCTGCTTGATCCAGCGAGCCCAGTCTTCACCGCCCATGACCTTCACGGTCTGACGCTTTTCTTCTTCGTTTGCGACTTCAGCCGTGATGATCGAGAACTTGCCGGAAACGACGTCCATCGTTGCACCGGAGAAAGTCTTTTCGAGCGGCTTCAAAACGCTGCGGTACTTTTCGCCCGTCACCGGGTCCACGCGGACTGCGCTTGCCACGCTGTAGATCACGAGGTCGAACTTGCCGAACTGCTTCGAGGCTTCGATCACCTGCTTGCGCATTTCGTCCGAGAAAGCGTCGCCGTTGAACGTGATGGCGCCGAGACCCTTCGCCTTGGCGGCGCGGTCAAATGCCATGTTGTTGTACCAGCCCGGGGTACCGCTCTTGTCTGCGGTGCCTTCCTTTTCAAAAGAAACGCCGATGGTGTTTGCGCCGCATTCGAATGCAGCAGAAATACGGCTAGCGAGACCGTAACCGGTAGAGCAGCCGAGGACGAGGACATTCTTCGGAGCGTTCGGAAGAGTGCCGCGTTCTTTTGCCTTCTTTTCCACGTATGCGATCTGATGTTCCACATCCTTGGCGCATCCGATCGGGTGTGCGTTAATGCACATGTTGCTACGAATAAGAGGCTTAATAATCATGATGTTTTCCTTGTTCCTAGAGTTAGTCCCTAAACTTTTTGAGAATCACAACGCCGTTGTGACCGCCGAATCCGAGAGAAGCGGATGCGGCACAATCGATGTTTCCCGAAACGCCGACGTTCGGCACGTAGTCGAGGTCGCAGTCATCATCCGGATTGTCCAGGTTGATGGTAGCCGGGAAGTAAGAGTTGGTGATGGCGAGAGTCGAGATGATCGCTTCGATGGCGCCTGCAGCACCGACGCAGTGACCGGTCATGCTCTTTGTGCTCGAAACCTTGATCTTGTAAGCGTGTTCGCCGAGAGCGAGTTTGAGCATCGCCGTTTCGGTGGAATCGTTCAAGTGGGTCGAAGTTCCGTGTGCGTTGTAATAGTCGATATCGGTCGGGGCGATGCCTGCGTCTTGAATGGCGCGGGTCAAAGCCTTGGCGCAGGTTTCTCCACCCGGGCGCGGGCTTGTGATGTGGTAAGCATCTGCCGAGGCGCCGTAGCCAGCGAGTTCTGCGTAAATATGGGCGCCGCGAGCCTTGGCATGTTCGAGCTCTTCGAGAACGAGAATGCCGCCGCCTTCACCCATGACAAAACCGGAGCGGTCCTTGTCGAACGGGCGGGAAGCCTTTTCCGGCGCGTCGTTGAACTTGTCGGTGAGCGCGTGCATGCCGGCAAAGCTCTTGATCGAAAATTCGGTGACGCCGCTTTCGGAACCGCCCGCGAGGCAAATGTCCAAACGTCCAGAACGGATCGTGTCAAAGGCGAGGCCGAGAGCATCCGTGCCCGAAGCGCAAGCCGTTGCAATCGTCCAAGCGGAACCGGTAATGCCGAGCGCAATCGAAACGTTTGCACAGGCTTCGTTCGCAATCAGTTCCGGCATTGCCAAAGGCGAAGCTCTGCGCTTACCGCTTTCGATATACTTCGAATAAGAGGCGTCGACAATGTCCATACCGGTAAGACCGTTACCGGCGACGATACCCGTCTTTTCCGCAGCGAGATCTTCCGGGGTGAGCTTTGCGTCTGCCACAGCTTCGTTTGCGGCGGCGAGCAAGAACTGCGTGAAGCGAGCCATGCGGCGGGCTTCCTTCGGATCGATTCCGTGTTCTTCCGGCTTAAAGTCCTTGATTTCTGCAGCGATCTTCACAGAAGAGTTGCTTGCATCAAAAAGCGTAATCGGGGCGACGCCGCTTTTACCCTGTTGAATGGATTGCCACATCGAGGGAACCGACTTTCCAATCGGAGTGACGGCTCCCATACCGGTGATTACAATTCGTCTTTTATTCATAAATCTTATTTAGCCTTTTCTGCGTCGCTCTTTTGTTGATCTTGTTTGTCCTTTTCACGGATCGTGGCGCGGCGGATTTTGCCGCTGATCGTTTTCGGGAGTTCAGTCACAAAGTCAATGATGCGCGGGCTCTTGTAAGAGGCGGCAACCTTCTTTGTGAAAAGCTGAATGTCTTTGGCTAGTTCCTTCGAAGCTTCGTAGCCCTTCTGCAGAACGATCGTCGCCTTGATTGCCTGGCCGCGGGAAGGATCTTCCACACCGGTCACGGCGACTTCCATCACCGCCGGATGCTTCAGCAGAACTTCTTCCACTTCGAACGGGCTGATACGGTAACCGGAGCTCTTGATCAAGTCATCGGTACGGCCGATGAACCAGCAGTAGCCATCCTTGTCACGCCAAGCGGTATCGCCTGTATGGTAAACGCCGCCTTCAAAAACCTTTTCGGTGCGTTCCGCATCCTTGTAATAGCCGCCGAACATGCCAAAAGGCTTTCCACCGTCGATCTTGATAATGATTTCACCGACTTCTTCGTCGTTGCACGGAGTTCCGTCCGGACGAACGATTTCAATGCGGTATCCCGGAGACGGTTTGCCCATGGAACCCGGACGCGGATCCATCCACGGATAATTGCCTTCGGAAAGGGTGACTTCCGTTTGACCGTAACCTTCGCGCAGACGGTGACCGGTCTTTTCGAGCCAGCGATTGTAAATGTCCACGTTCAGAGCTTCCCCAGCGGTTACGCAGTAGGTGAGGCTCGAAAGGTCGTACTTGGAAATGTCGTGCTGGAGCAGGTAGCGGTACACGGTCGGCGGAGCGCAGAAAGTGGTGATCTTGTAATCCGCCATCTTTTCGAGAAGCTTGCCCGGAATGAAGGTGTTCATGTCATAGGTGAACACGGCGCTGCCTGCGAGCCACTGACCGTAGATTTTTCCCCACAGAGCCTTAGCCCAGCCGGTTTCTGCCACGGTCAGGTGACGTCCGCCGTCGACCACATTCTGCCAATACTTCGCCGTCACAATGTGACCGAGCGGATAGGTGAACGTGTGGGCGACCATCTTCGGATTGCTGGAGGTTCCACTGGTGAAGTAGATGACCATGATGTCATCGTTCTTGATTTCGTTTTCGCCGGTCGGACGTTCGAACTTGGACGAGCAAATTTCGTAATCGTCGTAGAAAGAAGTCCAGCCTTGACGCGGCTGACCGACCGCGACGAGCGTTTCCACGGACGGAGACTTGGCGCGTGCGGTTTCGATTTCCTTCTGCATCGCCGGATCGTCATAGGCTACGACCATCTTGATTTCGGCTGCGTTAAAGCGGTATTCGAGGTCTGCGGCAGAGAGCATGTTCGTCGCCGGAACGGCGATCGCGCCAATGCGGTGCAGGGCGAGGAGGAAGAACCAGAATTCGTAGCGGCGGCGGAGCATCAGCTGGACGCGGTCGCCCTTCTGGATTCCGTGCATCTTCAAGAAGTTCGCCGTGCGCTTGGAAGCGAGCGAAAGGTCTTTGAAGGTAAAGATGTGCTTTTCATCGTTGTCGTCGCACCAGACAAGAGCTTCTTTTTTCGGCTCTTTTTCGGCGTAAACGTCGACCACATCATAAGCGAAGTTGAAGTTCTCCGGGACGTGGATTTTAAAGTTCGTGTAGAGGTCTTCGTACGAAGTGTAATCCACACGATCGATGAAGTTTAAGAGAAGATTCATAAATAAACCTGCGCTTACCGGAGATTAGAGATCCCGGTAGAAAATTTTTTCACGCTTTGACATCGCATAGCGGATGAGGTTCATCACGCGATTTTCGCCGATGGAAGTGAAGTCCACATGGTGGATGGTCAGACGCGGAGTGCCGATCGGAGCCTGGATCGTGAGACAGGCGGAAGTCTGCGCCACGCCGAGGGAAATGTCCGGAAGGCCTGCAAAGCTGATGCCGAAGGAAAGGAACTTTTCGGCGTTTTCTTCCTTTTTGGGCTGTTCTGCGTCGTTTTCGGCTGCTGGTTCTGCGGCCGGTTCTGCGGCATTTTCGTCGTCTTCGTTCACGGAAACGATCAGGTCGCTCTTCTTGTAGATCGTCGTGCGGTCTTCATACGTCTTGAACTTCTTAAGAATCTGATCTTTAAGATAGTTGTTGTCGTACCAGGCAGGCGGAACGTAGCCGATTGGGAGTTCTTCCTGTCCGAGTGCGTGCCAGAGAGCGATCGAACGGTCGAGGAGAGCCTGGGATTCTTCTTCGTTCAAGCCGGCGAATTCGGCGACGTTGTTCGAGAACATGAGAGCGCTCTTGCCAAAGACAGAGCGTTCCTTACCGAGGTTTGCCGCATGGCGTGCGCCGTGGAGCAAAAGTTCATGACCTTCGGATTTCAGTTTTTCGATGGATTCGCAAAAACGTTCGCGTTCGTCTTCCGGGGCAGCTCCGATGGCCGGAACGACGGCAATAGAGATGGGGGAACCCACGACTTTCGTGATCTTTTCGATCTGGACAAGAGCACTTTCGAAGTTCTTGATGTTATAGTCGTGATAGCACAGAATGAATCTTTTGCCTTTATAGCTTTCTGCTTCTGCGGCAGAAATATCGGCAATGTCTTTATTGAGTTCCATTCCTTTTCTCCTATTAAAGTGGTGCGTAAAATAGAAAAAGCCGTGGACTTGCCACGACTAAAAGCTGAGTTCGCTTACAAATGAGACATCGTCTTGCTTCTTTCCCACGACAACAATTCGGTTTTCTGCGGATTTTGCCATGAAAAGTTCAAGTGTCTCGCCGTAAAGAGCTTCTTTTGAATAATTGATTCGGAAGTCAATAAGCGGTTTTGTGGCAAATTCATCGGGTAATGAGTTCATGATGAATGCCGCGTAGTAAGCGTTGTCTGTATGATTGTTGCTATCGAGATGAGACCGTCGAATGGTCTCTTCGCCGATTTTTTCCAAGTTTTCCGGTTCGAGAATTTTTCCGCAGGGAAGCGTTTCCGGTTTTTCGAGGGAAAGCGTATTCAGTTTGCGGAAACTTTCGATTGCTTTGGTCGGTAAAATCTTTCGGGTGTCGTAAGCGGTGATCATCCACTTGGAAATGCCCGAAATCAGCGGTTTTCCTTCGGAATCCAGAACCTTATAAATACGATTGAACTGGAAAGAATCCGACTTGTCTTCTGCGGTGATGAATTCGATTCGGTCGTCGAGCTTCGGCATCTGATGGAAGTGGAAAGAGCTGCGGACAACCACACGGGCAATGTTGTGCTCGGTCAAAAATTCCACAGGCGTGCCGCGCAAGCGGATGTCTTCCGTCGAAAGGTCGGTCGTTAGACGCAAAAAATCGAACAGCATCATCTTTCCGTCGGGGCCGCATTGCGTAAAAGGAACGCGCATTTCGGCGTGGAAAGTGAAGCCGTCGTCATCATACCAGCGTTTAAAATCTTCAGTCAATCCCATAGGCCGAAAGATAAAAAAATGGACCGTCTTCGGGTAGAAAAAACGGTCCTTCTTTTGAAAGTTGGCGAAATTTGCAAAATTTCGGCAAAATTGGGCAGGGATTTAGAAGCCGATGCCCAAGTGGAACAGGTGATTTCCGTCGAGAACCGGGCTTGAAGCGTAGGCGTAATCGAACTGGAATCGTCCAAAAACGATGCCCAAACCGGCAGAAATTCCGCTTTCCGTTTCATCGCGGTAGGCGTAACCCGCGCGGAAGGCGAGGCTCTTTTTATAGAGCAGTTCACCGCCAAAGCGCCATTCCGGATTGTAGTCGGCACGGCGGTAGGCGTCTGCATGGACGGCAATGTCAAAAATCTCGAAAATCGGATGGGAGCCTGTGATGCCCGCCTGCAAAGCCATCGGGGCGGATTCCTCTTCGCTTTCGTATTCCGAAACCCAGCCGAAGTTCGTCACGGTCGCGCCGAAAGTAATATAACGGTTGAGCTTAAAGCTTGCACCGCCATCGGCAAGGACAGCGATTGCCGTCGAATTGTCGATGGTCTGCGAAGCGAATCTTGCGGAAAGCGCCCAGTTGAAAATGGACGGCTTGCTTCCGACGCCGAGCTGAACCGCCCAAGCCATCGCGCCGTAATCTTCGAGTTTAAAGCCCTCTTCATCACGGCCTTCGATATCGCCGTAGCCCAGGTATTCGACCGCTGCACTGGTATTCACATATTCAAAGGGAAGTCCAAAGTAGACGGAGGTGAGCTTGGCATCGACATTGCTCGAAAAGACGATGTGTTCGATGCCCGCCTGAGTCGCATTCGAAGATGTCGTGGCGAGAGGATTGCGGGAAACTTCCGAAAATCCCTGCGGAGTCGCAACGCCTGCGCCGGCGAGGGCAGCAGAACGCGGCGACGTGGACATGGAAAGGAACTTCATCGTCGTACCGCCTTCGTCCACATTCCAATATTTTCCACCTGCAAACGAAAGGGTGCAGGCGCAAAGAACGGTCGAAATAGCGAGATGTTTGAAGTTCATGAGTCTAAACATATAAAATTTAGGCTTTCCAACCCTGCATGATAGCGAGAACCTTTCCCTTGAGCTCTTCAGCACGGGCTGCGGTATCGCATTCGATGTAGCAGCGCAGTTCCGGAGCGTTGCCGCTCGGACGCAGGTGAATGATGTCGCCCTGGTCAAAGGTCATGCGGTAGCCGTCTGTCGAATCTTCGGCGACGAGCTTTCCGACGAGATTTCCAAAATATTTTTCACCGAGCTTCTTTTCGGCGATTTCGGCGACTTTCGCCTTGCTCTTTTCGGTCGGGAATTCCTTGACGCGGTCGCTAGCGGTAAAGCGCTTGGGAAGTTCCTTGAACAGGTCTTCGACTCCGGTGAGTTCCTTGCGGGCGCGCACGAGAATGGCGAGCTGCGGAAGCAAGGCGTCGCGGGTCGGGAGAGCCTTGAGGGTCTTGCCGTCCACGGTGATGTCCGTTTCGAGAAGGAAGCCGCCGTTGGCTTCGTAGCCGGCAACGGTTTTGCCGTCGGCGTCGAGTTCCTGCATGCCGGCGATCACGTACGGGCTTCCGATGCGGGTGCGGAGTGTCTTGTCAAAAAGTCCGCACTTTTCGAGGGCCGTGTTGCAACTCACCGGAGTGGCAATGCGTTCGATGCCAAGAGATGCGGCGGCGAGAATGCCGAGGACGTCTCCGCGGACCCATTTGCCGGTCGCGTCTGCAAAGAGCGGACGGTCGCTGTCGCCATCGGTACTGGTGATCGCGTCGAGACCTTCCTTTGCCCACTGGATGCCGAGTTCGATGTCTTCCGGGCGAACGGCTTCGGTATCGACCGGGATGAACGTTTCGGAACGTCCGAGCGGTTTGACGTAGGCGCCGAGCTTTGTCAGAATGTCCGTGATGATGTCGCGGCCCACGGCGGAATGCTGGTACATACCGATGGTGAATCCGGAAAGCGCCTTTTCGCCGAAGAAGGCGATGTAGCGGTTCGTGTAATCTTCACGGGCGGTCGGATCTTCTGCCGGAAGGGCTGCCGGGGACTTGAGCATGCCCTTGTCGTCGAACTTGGAATCTTCGACTTCGAAGGATTCGGCGCGGATGCCCGTTTCGTCCTTTTTCGAGATTTCACCCTTCGGATGGTTGAACTTGATGCCGTTGCGGTCGGCAGGAATGTGGCTGCCTGTGACCATGATGGTCGGGAGAGCCTTTTCGATACCGTAAAGGGCGATCGCCGGGCTCGGGATGCGGCCGCTGTAAATGACCTTCCAACCCATGTCGAAGGCTGCCGTCGCAAGAGCCTGCAGAATGCGGCCTGTGCTCGGACGTAAATCGCCTGCAATCGCAACCGTCTTTTCGGACGGGTAGTTCTTTTCGCAGTAAGCGAGGAATGCGTGGGTGTAGCTGTAGCACACGAGGTCCGTCATCTTGGTAACGAGACCGCGGGCGCCGCTCGTGCCGAAGCCGACGCCACTCGAATTCATCATGTCGTTTACGGAAATCTTCATGCCTAGAAATATATTAAATGCAAAAGAAAGGCTGCCGAGGGCGTCTTCGAAATGACGCCCGGGCAGCCCGGCTTTTGGGGACTTCTTTCGAACTAGATGAACGCTTGGAGGATTTGCCGTGCGTCATCTCCTTCGAGAATACGGATCTCTCCGACAGGATCGTAGGAAAAATCGCTGTATTTCGAAAGTTGGAGAGCCGCAAAACGGTGATCCTTGGAAGCTAGAAGATACAAGCGGAATTTCCCGTTTTCGGAAATTTTCAGCTTGTGCTTGCAAAGCGTGGAAAGTTCCGTGCTAGGTGCAAACAGAATTTGCTCCGCTTGAGGACCGACCGTCGAATCGTATTCGAGGTAAGTCTTGCTGACGGGAACTCCTGTCGGCGTGTAGGTGATCTTTGTCAGCAGTCCGAAAAACTTTTTTTCGATTTTGATGTGGGAATTGTGGGCGAGTGCATTCTGCATCGCGAGTTCATTTTCTTGCATCTCATTCTCTTTTTTTTGATGGTGAATTTTGGCCATTTAGGCGCAAAAATTTCCCGCATTTTCGTTTTCATACGGGGACTTTTTCAAAAAGAGAGAGTTCTCAACAGAGAATGCGCTCGAGGGCGAAGACGTAGTAGGCCTTTGGGGTACAGTAGGAAACCTGCGACGTAGGAATGCGAGCTTTCTTGGGAAAGGAATGGCGCTTTCCGTGCAAGATAGAAAGCTTGTGAAGAGACCCGATGTAACGTCCGTCGGCTTGCGGACTCGGCAAAAAGCGCTGTCCGCGGAAAAAGGTTTGCGGAATCGTTCTGCGGGAGTCGAGAATGGCCGTTGCGGAAGCGAGATCGTCCGGGTTTGAAATGGAAGTTTCTTCGGAAAAGTTGGCTTGAAAGCGGCTTGGACTTGAATGGGCCGGCGCCTGCGATGAGACAACGAGGGCATGGAATCCTAAGGCAAGTGCAAAGAATAAACTTGCGAAAATTAGAATTGCATTTTGCGAACGTCGTTTCATGGCTTCATCAATATATATCTAAATTTACAGCATGGATAGAGATCGTCGACGCCGCTTTGGCCAGAATTTTTTGGATGTAGAGACTGCAAACCTGCTTGCCTCGGACATTCCGCTGTCTGCGGGAGATTCCATTCTGGAAATCGGCCCGGGCCACGGTGCGCTGACCGAACCGCTCCTTGCACAAGGCGTTCCGGTGACCGCTGTCGAAATCGACGAGGAATGCGTTGCCTATCTCAAAGACAAGTTCGCCGGCAACCCGAACTTTCACATTGTGAATCAAGACATTCTCCGCTTCCCGATCGACGAATGGCTCAAAGAAAATCCAAAGCCCTGGCTCGCGGGCAATTTGCCGTACAACGTCTCCACGGGCATCGTCGCGAAAGTGATGCCGTTACTGAAAAAGACGCACGGCTTTATGTGCATGGTCCAGTATGAAGTCGCGGAACGGTTCTGTGCAGAACCGCATTCCCGAAACTATGGAAGCCTTTCTGTCTGGATCCGCGCGCATGCGACGGGAAAAATGCTCCGCAAAATCGGCCCCGAACATTTTACGCCAAAACCGAACGTCGACAGTGCCACGGTGCTTCTTACGCCGCGCCCCGATCCGCTTGACGCTCCGCCGGAATTCTTCGACTTTGTTCAGGCCGCTTTTTCGCAAAAGCGCAAGGTCATCACGAATTCGCTTTCCTCTCGTTACGAAAAAGCCAAAATTGTACAGGCGCTGGAACGCTGTGAATTTGCGCCGACGACACGCGCCGAAGAACTTTCTCCCGAAGAACTTTTAAAGCTTTACGATGTTTTGAAGTCCAACTAGGCCATTCCTCGGACGAGAGGCTTTTTCCTCGGATTAAAAATTGTGTATTTTGAAAAGAAAAGGAATCGTTATGAAAAAAATCGTTCTTGCTCTTTTGACAGTTGCGATGGCTAGCGTATTTGTCGCTTGCGGTCCGTCGGCTTTGGAAATCAAGGAAATGTCTTCCGATTGCGAATTCAACGTGGAAATTCGCTATGTGCCGAATGATTCGATTGCAATCCTGATGGGCAACGCTCTTTACGTCGCCACGTCGCAGCTTGTTTCGGGAAACCTTTACCCGCTTTCGATCAGCACGCGTTCCGATATCGATAGCCGCGCTCCGACGGATGTGGTGAATTCCGATGAAGAATTTGCCGCCTATATCAACCGTCGCATTCCGGGTGTCATGAACTTCGGCATCGTCGTCGATGACAATTCCGCAAACGAAATCGGTTTTGAAAAGGAAGCCGCTGTGAAAATGTTCCAGGACTTCTTCAAGAAATCTTATCCGGGTTCCAAGTCCGTTTACTTCTCTTCTCGAAACGGCGAACTCGTCAGCGCCAAGAAACTGGATTAAACGATGTTAGGCATTCAACAAAAGAAAGGTGATCCCGAAAAGCTTTGCGGCCGCTTGGTGGTGTATGCAAAAATCACCCCGTCGGCGTCCAAAGATCAGAACGCGGGACCGATTCCGTTTGCTTCGATGGTTCGAAACGGCATTCTCGCTGTGCGCGGGGAATTCGAAAAGAACAACAGCATCAAGCGTTTTTTGCAGCATGAAGCGGGAGCCTCTTCCGTGGACAAAGGCATTTCCGATATGATCGAACATATCAAGGAATCCGGCGGAGAACTTCCTGAAGGCTTGGACATCGATTCGTTCAAGGATCGCCTGGAAGAACTTTCGAGCATGGAAATCATTCCGGTTCCGGCGAAGATCATGTTCTACGACAACGAAGAAGAAATCCTCGAAGAGAATGCGGACATTTATTACATCGGCGAATTCTCCGGAATGAGCCAGGCGCACCTCTGTATCACGAGCCTTCCGATCCTTTACCAGGCGAAGTACCGGGAACAGCAGAACGCCGAAGAACAGTCTTACATTAACGAACTGCTTTCGCAGATCGAAACGGACGGCCTCATTACGAGCAAACCGGAAACGGGTGAATTCTTGCCAGGGAACGGCAACCTTCTCACGTTCGTCGGCAATCTGCAAGAACTTCTCGAACGTCAGGTCGTGCCGTACCTTTTGTACCAGGCCGCTGACGAAGAACAGTTCTCGACAAGCCTCGACCGCTTTTACGCGTTCATGGCTCCGTACAAGGACCAGCGCGATGTACAGCTGATCGGAAAAACGCTCCGCCGTTTGCGTGTGAACGAAAACGATGTGAAGGAACGCTCCCGCTTGGAACTGCTCTGCCGCAAGGTCAGCGCCATGTACCACGAAAAATTCGAACAGGTTCCGGAAATCCAGAAAAAACTTTCGGAGCTGGACCTGTGAAAAAGCTCGTCGTCATCGCAACCGGAAACGCGGGCAAGGTCCGCGAGTTTGCCAAGGCATTTGAAAATTCCGATCCGAATCTGGAATTTAAAACGCAGAAGGAAGTGGGCTTTTCTATCGATGTGGAAGAGAACGGTTCCACGTTCCAAGAAAACGCTCGCATCAAAGCCTTGGCGGTAGCAGAATTCTTAAAGGCCAAACAAATCCAGGCGACGGTCATCGCCGACGATTCCGGTTTGGAAGTCAAGGCTCTGGGCGGTGCACCGGGCATTCATAGCGCCCGCTTTGCCGGAGAACATGGAAATTCCCGGGCGAATAACGAAAAACTTTTGCGTGAACTTGCGGGCGCGTCCGACCGTTCCGCTCGCTTCGTCTGCCATTTGTGCATTGTCCATGCGAATGGAAAAATCGATGATGTCGAAGGGGAATGCCCGGGGAAAATCACCGAAGAATTTCGTGGGGAAGAAGGCTTCGGCTACGATCCGCTTTTTGTGGCGAACGGAAAGACGCAGACCTTTGCGGAAATGTCCCTCGAAGAAAAACAGGCTTTGAGCCACCGCGGTCATGCGATTGAAATTCTCAAGTCTCGAAAGATCCTTTCGGAACAATCATTTTTGGAAGTGCGATGATTAAAAAGATTGTGGCATTCGACGAAAGATTTTCCCGTTATCTGTACACGCATCGCCTTTCTGCGAAAGCGGACAAATGGCTGCGCCTTTATACGCGCCTGGGCGATGGCTATGTTTGGGCGTTGATCGTCGTTTTGATTCTTGCGTTTTACGGTCCGATGTTCCTTGCGCAGGTTCTGGCTCAGGTGTTCCCGTCGCTGGTGGCGTCCCTTGCGCTGTACTGGATTGTTAAACTTTCGACCAAGCGTCCGCGTCCTTTTGTGGCGATTCCGGAATTTAAGGCTTTGGTTCCGCCTCTTGACAAGTACAGTTTTCCGTCTGGCCATACGATGAACAATCTGGCAATTGCGACGACGGTTCTTTTGGCGGTTCCGGCTGCGGGTGCCGTGATGATGGCTTTGCCGCTCACGTGGGGATTTCTCCGCGTGTATTTCGGCGTGCATTGGCTGACCGATGTCATCGGAGGCTTTGTGCTCGGAGTGGTGAGCTTTGCCATTGGACATCTGGTCTGGATTTTTGCCCTTGCACCGCTCGTTTCGGGATATTTCCAAGGATGAGTTTTTTATCGGCGGAACAGGTTCTGAGTCGTGTCGCGCCGGGTGAACGCGTCGCCCTTTTGCTGCGCCATGCGGAACGTCGCCACATTACCGCCCAGGACGCAGACCACGGCGCTCATGTGCCGCTTACCGACAAAGGCTGTGAACAGGCTTTTGCCGCGGGCAAGGAGCTTTCGACGTTGAACGGTCCGTATTTCTTCGGATCGAGCCCTGTTTTCCGCTGCCGGCAGACCGCTGCCCAGATTGCAAAGGCTTGTGGCGCTTCGGAATTTGCAGATCCCGAAAAAGTGGCGCCATTACAGCCGCTCGCCGAATTCTACGTGGCCGATTTTGAAGAATATATGCGCCATTTGCGCGAAGGCTTTTACCCGGCGATCTGCAAATGGATCGCAGACGGGCGACTTTCGGGATTTGTTCCGGTCAAGGAAGGCTCCGAAGCGCTTCTAAAGTTCGTTTTGGAACATTCGACGGGAAAATTCAACGTGTTTTGCACACATGACGCCTGGGTTGTTCCGTTTCTTTCGCATTTTACGGACGAAAGCTTTGATCCGAACCGCTGGTTGAACTTTCTTTCGGGCGCGGCGATCCTTTATAAACCGGAAAATCCCCTGGAAACGGCTAAAATCTGGCCGATCAAGTTTATCCGTGATGGATATCTCGTCTTCTCGGACTGGGAAGCGAATAATAAAACACAAGTCTAATTGAAAAAAATCCCCTTTAAAAAGCTTAAAGGTCCCTGCTTACGCAGAGACCTTTAAGAGCGGGAAGGGCGAGATTCGAACTCGCGATAGGAAAACTCCTATACGTCCTTAGCAGGGACGCGCCTTCGGCCAACTCGGCCACCTTCCCTAATTCGGGGGATCACAATTCTAGATATTTTTCGGTGAAATTTCAAGTTCAAATTTTGAAAAAGCCGTGATTAGCTATTTTTTACCCCGGTTCAGCTCCGGAAAATGCTATGAAATTCTTGAAAACCCTCTTAAAAATCGCAGTCGCGTTTTTCGTTGTCGGGCTTCTGTGCCTGATTCCCCTCTATATAATTGTATTCCGCGTTCTGCCGACGAAGGATCCGGACGGCATTTTTAACCGTCGATACATTCTTTCGGAGCTTTCGGGGGAATCCCGCGTGTATTATCGCGACGGGGAACGCCTTTTGGGCTCCTTTTTTGACGTAAACCACCGTATTTACGTGCCTTATGGCGAAATTCCGGAAAATATCGTGAATGCTCTCGTGGCGGCAGAAGATGCGCGTTATTTTGAGCATGGTGGATTTGACATTACGGGCTTTTCCCGTGCGATGGTGAACAATATCCGCGCCGGACGTTTGCAGCAGGGCGGTTCGACGCTCACCCAGCAGACGGTCAAGAATATTTACGGACGTGAAGAACGGAGCATTAAGGCGAAGTGGAAGGAATTGATCAACGCCCTTCGCATGGAAAAGCATTTTTCGAAAGAGGAAATTCTCGAATTTTACCTGAACCAGTTCCACGTTTCCGGTACGGGTAAGGGCGTGGCGATTGCTGCCCAGTATTTCTTCAACAAGGATCTGAAGGAATTGACTCTGGCGGAATGCGCCTTTATCGCGGGCTCCGTCAAAGGTCCTTTTAATTATGATCCGTTCATTCAGCGGAACCAGCAGCGCAGAGACCGTGCGATTGAACGCGGCAAGGCCCGTTTGAATTATGTGCTCGGCCGTATGGTCGAAGAAGATTACATCACCCAGGAACAGATGGATTCGGCGCTTGCTAAGCCTCTCGAATTCAACCATGGCAACTTCCGATTCTCGCTTTCGACGCAGCTCGAACGTATCGAAGAAAAGTTTGATTCCGATTTCTATCAGGCTCTTTTTGAAAAAGAAGGCATTTCGGACTGGCGCAAGGCGCAGTTGCAGATCGTGACGACTCTCGATGCGGACTACCAGATGGCTGCCAAGCGTGCCGTGCAGAATAATATTTCGAACTTGCAGGTGAAGCTCGGCGGTTTCGTTTTGCCAAAGTCCGATCTTCCGAACCGCGCCGCCTTTGCCCGTACCGGCGACTATCTGTACGGCGCGGTAGATTCGGTGAATTACGATGGAAAGGGAAACCTTTCGGACATCTATCTGTCTTTTGGTCAGCTGCACGGACATGTCGGAGCTGCAGACTTGGCGGATCTTGGCAAGCAGATGAATGCGGATGTCAAAACGGTTCTTTCGCCGCGTCTTGCTAAGGGTTCCGTTTTGCTCGTGAGTGTGAAGGACTCGGTCAAGGTGAACGGAGCTGTTCCGTGCCTCGTTGAAACGGAACCGGTTTTGCAGGGTGCGCTGGTCGCGTTGCAGAACGGAGAAGTCGTGGCGAGCCAAGCGGGCTTCCACAATACGGGTTACGACAGATCCTTTAAGGCAAAGAGACAGCTCGGTTCGAGCTGGAAGCCTCTCCTGTATGCGGCCGCTCTGAATTACCACTGGCACTACTTGGATGAACTCGAAAATGAATTCAACCTGTTCCAGTACGAAAATGAATTCTACTTCCCGCGCCCCGATCATAAGAACAAGGGTGAAACGGTCAGCATTCTTTGGGCTGCAGTCCGCTCGGAAAATATTTCGAGCATCTGGCTTTTGGACCATCTTCTCGACAAGGTTTCCATCGAAGAATTCGCAGGCATCGCTGCAGACGCGGGCTACTTAAAGCGCGACGACGAAGCCTTTGACGATTACCGCAAACGCCTTCGCGATAAACACGGCTTGTACTTGAACGAAACCGCCAAACAGGAAATCGAATTCGCCAAGGCGCAAAAGGCTCTTTACGACAAGCTGCTCTACGAAAATCGCCCGGCCGCGGCCCGTGCTCTTCGCAACATGTTCTACGGTCGAAACGTCGAAAACGGTAAGAAAAAATATCGCAAGATTCAAAAGGAATACTTCGCCAATTTCGACCACAACTTCCTGCGTTACCTCTCGATCCTCAAGGATCGCGACTTGAAGGCGCTGAACCCAGAAGATCCGACAGCCACGACAACTCTTATCGATGAAGAAGTGTATCCCAGCCTGAACCTTTCGGACATTCGACGTTTGAACGGGATGATGGGAATTCCACGTGATGACATCGATTATTCGAAGGCGGAAGAACTTTATTACTGGCCCGACTTCAGACGCTCCGTCGCCATGGCGGCGTTCGCCAAGTTCGCCGGGGAAATCGGCATTCACGGAAAACTCCGCGAGGTGCTGTCCATGCCTCTCGGCGTAAATGAAATTCCGCTTGCCGAAATGACGACCGCTTACCAGACGCTTCTCACGGGAAATCTTTACAAGTGCGCCGACGGCGAATGGAATGAACCTTGCCTCATCCAGGAAATTCGCGATCGCGACGGTCGTCGCATTTTTGAAAATTCCATTGAAAAGAAAAAGGTCCTTTCCGATACGGTCACGGAACAGATGGCGGTCATGCTTCACGCGGTCTTCCAATACGGTACCGCTCGCAGTCAGTATCAGAATCTCACCATGCAGTCTCCGTCGGGAGAAAATACGCTTCTCTATCCGACGTTTGGAAAGACCGGTACGACGAATGATTACCGCAACGTGGCGTTCCTCGGAGCGATTCCGACTTTCGTTCCGCAAAAGAACGGCTTCGGTTTGGATTCGGTCATCGCCATCGGCAGCTATGTGGGCTTTGATGATAACCGTCCGCTGAAATCCGGCAGAACGCGTATCGCAGGTTCTTCGGGTGGTCTTCCGCAGTGGGCGGACTTTGCTAAAAAGGTTGTTGAAGTTCGCAAGGAAAATGAGAAGGTGGACTTCCTCGATATTTCGATGCTCGCGAAGGGAAAGATCCCGCTTCGCTTGGGAACGGAACGGGGTGAAGTTCAGGTGCATCCGATGACAGGACTTCCTGTCTATGCGGCAACGGAATCGGTCCGCAGCATCCCGCTTCTCGATGTGCCGGGTTACACGTCTCCGGCTCAGGTGGAAACCGCGGCGGCGACTGCAGCGAATACGGGAATCGTGACTTCGCTTTCGATGCCGAGTTTTGCGCCGGAAGCTTTGCCCGCCCAGAATGCCCCTGCTCCGAAGGAAGAAGACGAATTTGAACTTCCTGCAGACTTTACCGGCGACAATGCCTTTGTTCCTATCGAACCGGGAGAATTTTAATCCATGCATTTGACAAAACGTTTTTCGGCAATCCTCTGCACGGGCGTTCTCTTTTTGACCGCTTGCGTGGGAACGGCTCCACAGGGAAATGTTCCGACAGAACCCGCAGAAGCTTCCAAGTCCGCAGACTTCACTTCGCCTGCGGAACCGCAAACCGCACCGCAACCGGCCTCGCAAAAGACTCCGCAAACAGCTCCGCAAGAAGCTTCTTCCGAATCTTCCGTTGCATCCGCCGAAAACACAGAAACCTTCGCCCCGGTTGCACCTGCCAATGAACCGATGACGCCAGAATCAGAACCGATGGCGCCTGCAAACGAAGTGCCGGACATCTACGTAGAAATCCCAAGGCTCGCCCAAATGGCGTTGACCCGAGCTGATTCTTTTTACGCGGCGGGGAATTTGGATTCCGCTGCTGCCATCGTTGAACGTTTTTCCGTACTGAATCCTCTGTGGAAGGAATGGCAGTTTCAGGCAAAATCGATCGGCGAAAAAGTCCGCAGTGGATATTCGAAAAAAGATGCCGATTTGCAGCAGCTTTTAATCGCCATGGTGAATGCGAACTCGCGTCGTGCGCCTTACGCAGAAGTCAAGGTGCTTGCCGACACGATTTGTGCAAGCGCTCCGAGCGATTCTATCCGCCGCATCACGGATTCTCTTTCGCACATCGCTTACGTTCGTACTTTTGAAAAAGTCAAACTCGGTCGAGATGAGGCTCTGACTCTTGCTCGCGAAAAGGCCGCCTTCGACGCCGCTGAACAAAAACTTTCCGATTTGATTCTCCGTTATTCGGACTTTGTCGATACGCTCAAGCTTCAAAGGGCGCTGCTTCAAATTTCTTCCCTGCGCATGGAAGAATCTTCCGCTTCCGCTGAATACTGGAAGTCCCACGATCCGAAAAAATCTCTCGAAGAAGCGAAGCAGCTTTCTGCAAACAAAAAGTGGTCCGCCGCAAAAGAAATGCTTCTCAAGCTCAAATCGAGCGGCCTCCGCGGAGAAGCTCTGCGTGAACTGGATTCTGTGTACGTCGGCTATTGTACCGAAAAGCGTAAACGCACGGCAACGCTCTTCGCAGAATCCAAAAATAAAAAGGCGAACAAGGCGGACAAAATTTCCAAGGCAATCGCAGAACTCGACGCTTGTCTTGAGTTTGCCCCGGATTATAAAGATCGTGCCACGGTCCTTTCGAATAAGCAATTCTTGCAATCGGAACTTTCCAAATGATTTTCGGCTATGAATGGTATCTCTACGTCGCCTTTTTCTTCGTCGGCATTCTGACGAGTGCTATCAACAGCATCGCGGGCGGCGGTAGTACCATCAGCCTTCCCATTATGATTTTCCTCGGCCTTCCGCCTACCGTGGCGAACGGCACGAACCGCATTGGACTTTTCCTCGGAAATACGACATCGGCAATCAGCATGTGCAAGCATGGCCTTTTGGACAAAAAGATTTATTTCCGCTTGTTCTGGCCAACACTTCTGGGCGCGCTTTTGGGCATCTTCTTTTTGGTGAAGTTGGATGACAAGATTTTTCAGGGAATTCTCGCTTTGGCGATTCTTTTGGTGGTGATCATGGGACAGCTCAAAAGGGATTTCTTGGGAAAGCCACCTGTGACGCCTCCTGAAAAAATGTCCTTGCCGGCTTTTCTCGGATTCTTTGCGGTTTCGATCTATGGCTGCATCATTCAGGTCGGTGTGGGTTTTCTTCAGATTTTTGCCCTTTCCCGCTATACGGGCTATGACCTGTTGCATGTGAATGCAATTAAAAATGCGCTGACGTCCACATTCCTGTTTGTGAGTACTTTGGGCCTGGTTGTGATCGGCAAGGTGGAATGGGGACTTGCGATTTGCGTTTCCGCGGGTTCTATCTTGGGCGGGCTTCTCGGCAGCCGTCTGCAGAGAAAGAAGGGGAATGTCTTTATCAAGCGCTTTATTTCGGCGGCGAGCCTCGTGATGGCGGCTGTTTTACTCACGGATTTGTTCGTTTAAGGCGTTTTTTCGGCAATTTTGCGAAGCTTTACACGTTTTTGCACATTTCCTACACGGAATTTGGGGTAAAAAATTCCGGTTTAAGGGGCGAGTGTATAATTTTGGGGCGGTCTCAACGCGTTAATTTTGCTTTTTGGTACAAATTCACCCGAATTAAAAAACTTTTTGTAAACTTTTGATGTATTTTCGTCAAAAAGGAATTCTCTAGTCTAGTTTAAAGTTTTGGTTATTTGGTGGGTGAAAAGGAGAAATTGGGATGAGATTGTGTGTGTGGGTCTGGGCTCTTGCCTTGATGACCTTTTCGTCGGCGTTTGGCGCTGTGACGTTTTATGTTTCCGTTCCGAGTGATTGGGCGGAAGAGGGTGGATTGTACCTCGTCTTTTCAGGGAGTTCTCAAACCTATTCCCTGACAGAGGAAGATGGGTACTATACAGCAACCTATAATAATTCCATCGGCGGAAACAAGTCCGTTACGGTTTATTCAGCTTCAGAAACCTCGGATTCCTATAGACTCTCTGGTCTATCGGACGCCAGTGTGATTTATTTGACCGTTTCTTCGACGGGTGAAATCACGGCTTCTGC
>JAILDK010000031.1 GCA_024689485.1 Fibrobacter sp. | reverse complement strand
TACCGTTCCGATTATGAAGGCGTCGATGAATCGCGTTGGAATTTGATCAGTTCCATTCCGATGCTCGACCGTTTGGCGTTCCTCGGAATTTCGGCGGGCGCATTCCGTAGTGCCGAATTTGACGGGACGGATTTTTCAATGACGCCGGGCATTTTGGTGCGCCCGTTCAACTGGCTCGCTCTGGGTTTTGACAGTCGCCACGCGGTGCAGTTCGGCCCGGAAAAGCAACGTCGAATGCAGGAATACGGGGCGACGATCCGTGTGTGGGACGGCTTTTCCGTTAGCTATGCCGGGGTGAACAAATGCACGCACCGTTTGCTGTTGCAGGCCGATTTGATGCTGTTGAATGTCGGGGTGCAGATTCCGCTTTACGGGAAGGAAGATTACCGCGTTTACCTTTCGCACGCGTTTGGTCGCTCGGTCCATGGAACGCTTTCGATTGACAACGACTGGAAACCTCGGCATTTTTCGATTGGATATCACTCGGCGAAAATCGCCGATGCGAACATGCTTTCCCGCGTGGTGCGCGTTCCGCTTTCGATGCCTTTGAAGGAAACGGAACCGGGCTTTTCCCTTTTTGGAAAACAGTCTCTGAGCTTGGAATCCTTGCGGGAAAATTTTGAACTGCTCCTTGCCGACGGCAGTGCGGAAGTGATCATCTTCGACTTTACCGGTTACAAAGCGGGCACCGCGATTTCGAAGGAAATTGAACGCGGCATTGCTAAGCTCAGCCTGCAGGGCCGTGTCACGGTCGCTTACCTCGACGAGATTCGCCCGACGACTTTACTTGCGGCAAGTTCTGCGTCAAAGATCGTGCTAGAACCTTCGGCGCGGGTGAATTACCGCGGCGTCGGCGGGGAAGTCCTTTATTACAAGGGACTCTTCGACTGGATCGGGGTGAAGGTGGAACTTTTGCGCCACGGCGCGTACAAGTCGGCGGTAGAGCCTTACACCGCAGACTCGATGAGCGTCGAAGCCCGTTCGAATTATGAAGTGCTTTACAAGGATTGGTGGAGGTCCATGACGGCGGACTCCCGCGTGCGCATTTCGAATACGGAACCTCTGGATTCGTTGATCGCGCATCCGAGTCTGCTCGCCCAAGATGCGAAAAAGGTCGGGCTTGTGGATACGCTCTTGTACTTGGACGAAGTCGCGCCTTATGTGCTGAAAACGCTCTACGGAATTGAAGCTCCGTTTGTGATGGTTTCGGACTTTGTGCCGAAAGCGGGCTTGCGCATTTTTGACGAGGACTGGCGCCCGCGTTCTAAAATTGCCTTGTTGAATATCGAAGGCTCGATCGTGGACGGAACCGGCGGATACGATCCGATTACGGGAACGCGCAGTACAGGTTCTGCGGAAGTCCTGGACGCCTTGGGAAATCTGATGCACTCGCCGGAATATTCGGCGTTGATCGTGCGCATCAACAGTCCGGGAGGTTCGGCTCAGGCTTCGGATGAGATCTGGCATAGACTGCACACGATTTCAAAAACTCGGATGCCGGTGATCGCAAGCATTGGCGACATGGGTGCAAGCGGCGGTTACTACATCGCCTGTGGAGCAAATGAAATCATCGCGGAAAAGGCGAGTATCGTCGGAAGCATCGGCATCTTCGGCGGCAAGGTTAGCTTCAAAGGCCTGCTCGACAAACTCAAGCTCCGCCTGGAACCGATTAAGACGCATCCGCATGCCGATGCTGAAGGTCAGGGCCGTGAATTTGACGCAGAAGAAAAACAGGCTTTGCAGAATTACATGGATTCTTTTTACGACCGCTTCCTCGGCGTGGTCAGCGAAGCGACGGAACTTTCGAAGGATTCCTTGGACAGGAGCCTCGCCGGTGGGCGCGTTTTCACGGGCAGCCAGGGGGTTCGAAACGGCCTGGTGCACCGCATCGGCGGCATGGATCTTGCTATTCAGGAAGCCAAGCGTCTTGCGGGACTCTCGGAACGTCGCCCGGTGGTCCTCCAGTCGATTTTGACGGATGATTCCTACGTCTCCAGGAGCTTTTCGGACCAGATTCGGCTGATGGATTGGCTGAACTCGGTAGAAAAAACACAAGTTTGGGCTCTTTTTGTCGCACCCCCCTTGCCGTTTTAAACATTTTTTCTAATTTTGGGTCACCAACACTGAGCTATGGTGTAATGGTAGCACAACAGATTCTGAATCTGTTTGTCTTGGTTCGAGTCCAGGTAGCTCAATAAGATAGGTCGGTTCTTCGGAACCGGCCTTCTTATTTTTAAACCGCTCTAAAGTTTCTAATTTTGCCCGCATGGCTGCACCCGATTTTTTTGCATTCTTTTCGGAATACTTTGGCGAACGTTGGAGCGCTCTTTTGCCGGCTCTCCGTGGCGAAGCCGTTTACGAAACGATCCAATACCCCGAAAAGGAACCGTATTATCTGGATGAAGCCTCTGCGTTTGCGGCACGTTCTCTCGGCGTAGAGCCCGGCATGGACGTTCTCGACATGTGTGCCGCCCCGGGCGGTAAAACGCTCATTCTCGCCGGAGCCTTGCAAGGCAAAGGCTCTTTGCAGTCCAACGACCGTTCGCCCGACCGCAGACAGCGCCTTTCGCACGTACTTGAAAACACGCTCCCCGAAGAATATCGGAAAATCGTTCAGGTCTCCGGCTACGACGGCGTCCGCTTTGGCATGTACCGCAAGGAAGCTTTTGACCGCATCCTTCTCGATGCGCCTTGTTCTTCGGAACGGCACGTGATGGAAAGTGAAAAATACCTCGCCGAATGGTCTCCCAAGCGCATCTTGCACATTGCGATCACACAAGGCTCGCTGCTCGCGAGCGCTGTCGATGCGCTGAAACCGGGCGGCCAAATGATATACAGCACCTGCGCGCTCTCCAAAATGGAAAACGACGACGTGGTGCGCAAGATTTTGAAAAAACGCAAGGGCAAAGTCCGCGTATTGGAAATGCATCCCGACATCCCGGGAACGGATCAAACCGAATTCGGCTTGCAGATGCTCCCGGACCGCTGTGCGGGACGCGGCCCTATCTTCTGTGCAAAGCTCGAAAAGCTGGAAAGTGAAAATTAATTTGTCTGTAATCTAAGACGGTTAGGACTAGTCGATTTCCACTTCGAAGTCTTTCTTTTCGGTTCCACAGACAGGGCAAACCCAATCGTCGGGCAAGTGTCCAAAGGCGATCCCCGGTTCGATATTGCTGTCCGGATCTCCTTCTGCGGGATCGTAAATATAACCGCATTCGGTGCAATGATACTTTTTCATCTGAATCTCCTGGATAAAGGTGAATAGATGTTCCCCTTTTCACGATTTAAATTATTTTAACGATGTATGATGTCGTCCTTTAAAATCTTTTTTGCGTCACTGATGATTCTTTCGGTGGCCGTTTTTGCGCGTGATGTGCCCGTTCGTTTTGTTCTGCTCACCGATTCCGTGGAGCAGGATGCAAAGTTTGTAAAGCTTGAAAAAGATACGGTTTATCTGTTACCGCTCGATTCCGCAGAAAAGGCGGAAATCCAGAAGGCAGATGAAGCGCTTTTGGACAAGATTTCTCCGGATTCGACGGTGGCGGATTCTGCGGAACATGCGGCGGAAGAGCCTTCGAATTATGCGGTCGTGAATTCAGCGGAAGCGGTGGAAGATTCGCTTGCAAGGCTTGACTCGATTGCGGAAGCGGCCCGTGTGGCGGATTCTTTGAAGGCTGCGGAAGCCGCGGCGGAAAATGATTTTGAATCGGCGCTCCTTGCCCAGGAACAGCAGGCGGAAGCGGATTCCCTGGCAAAGATCCAGGCGGTGGAAGATTCGATCCGTGCAAAAGAAGTCCAGGATTCGATTGCGGCAGAAGCGGCGATTCCCGTGGAGCAGAAGTACATCAAGTATTACAAGCTCGACTTTAAGCGCATGACGAACTTGGAAAACAAGGAACCGGTGAACCTTTCCCTTTCGGACTTTGTCTTTACCGAGGATGAAGAAGAATACGAACCTCTTTACCCGGAAGGTGGCGCGAACATTCTCGTGAGCTCTTACCCGGATAGCTGCGAACTCTTTATCAACGGCGAACCTCTCGAAATGTTTGCTCCGGACACCATTAAAAAGATCAAACCGGGCAAGTACACGTTCTCCGTTAAAAAACGTTTGAAGGACGTGGACTGGTGGGGCTCGCAGACGGTGAAGATCAATGCGGATTCCTTGAACAAGATTCACATTGCCGTGGAACGCCCGACGACAAAGCTCACCGTGGCGACCATCCCGGACGGTGTGGAAGTTTACCTCGACGAACAGCCGACGGAAAGTGTGATGCCGAAGTACCTGACGGACGTGGCGATTGAAACGGAACCGTCTGTTGCCAAAACGGTTTACATGCGCAAGGTCGGCTACCTCGATACCGCTGTTACGGTCGAAGTCCGCGCCTTTATGCCGAACCCGATTTACGTGGAACTCGAAGCCGTGGACAATTCCAGCGTCGTGGAAATGCAGCGCGAATATGAACGCGAACGTTCCCGCCGCTACATTGGCCGTGGCCTTTTGTGGAGCTCCATTGTGCCGATTCTCGCTGGCGGCGTGTTCTGGTACTTGGCGGAAAGCGATTGGAGCGAAGCGGCGGACAAGAAGACCGCTTATGAAAAGAGCGCCTTTGAAAGCGCCGATACGCAGAAGCTCGTGAAGCAGAATAAGGACCTGAACGATTCCGGCGATACAAAGGGCATTGTCGCTCTCGGATTCGGCGTGCTCGGCGTAGGACTCTTTGTGACGGGCTTTGTGCTCGCCTTCTAAGCCTTTTCAAATTCCAACGTTGGTTGGGGACCTTAAGCTCTCGACTTCTTGTCGAGAGCTTTTGCTATTAGAAGGAGCAGTGTGCAGCACAAGAGAGGCGCAATCACGTTGTACGGCAAGTGGTACTGCACCGCGTTCGGCGTCGCCATCCACAGGTAAACGAAAATCGTGTGGGCCGTATAGACTTCAAGACTGTGACGCCCTAAGATCGCGCACGGCTTAAAGTCTAACCAGGTGGGCCTATGACGCACGATAAACGAAATAAGGCAGACAAAGGCGATGAAGTTTGCAAACCGCAGAATGCCGACGTGCGCTTTAGAAATGAAAAGTTCACCCGGCAGGGAAATGCCCAGAAAACCGTGTGACCAAAGAAAACAGAAAACGCAGAAGACGAGGGCGATCGGAAAAAGGCGGTCGAGAAGCTTGGACGGCGCAGCGAGCGGAGAATTCGGACGCTTCCACAGGGCGCTGAGAGCGGCTCCGCTAAAGTACACGAACTGCCAAGAGAAAAGATCAAAGAAGCCGGGATTCATCCAGGTGGGGAAGGCGCGCAGAACCGTTTCGCGGAGAGGACCTTGCGACAGCGCCCAAATGCCAAAAGAAATTCCCCAGGCGAGCTTCAAATGCCCGCGCATCATCCAGGGGACGATGAACGATCCAAAGAGCAAAAGAAAACAGTACAGCGGAAGCACGTCGAGCCATTCCGGCAGGTAGGCGAGGACTGCAATCAAAGCGGACCCGCTGAACGGATGCGCGTACAGGCCGCGGAAAAAAGGTGCGATCTTCGAAAGAAGGAAGAACGCGGCAAGGGCGAGGAAAATGACCGAGCCGATGTGGAACTTCCAAATGCGAAAGGCGCGCTTCCGCATCCAGCTCGAATCTTCACCGCGCGCCGTTTTGCTGATGACGGCGAGCATGCCGACAAAGCCCGACAGAAAGAAGAAGCCTTCCGCGGCAGAAAAGAAGCCGAAACACTGGTACAGCACATGGCTGATCGGGCCGCTGAAGTGGTCCAGCGTCATCTGTAATAAAAGAAGCCCTCGAATGGAATCAAGGGCTTGAATGCGTTTCGAATGTGCCACGGGTCGGTTAGAACTCGACGTGTCCGCTCATCCCCATGGAGAAGTGGTTCGCGCCTTTGCTGCAGATATTGTAACCTGTCCAGAAGACGATTTCCGCTTCGACGGTCGGGTAGAGGTAGAAGGACGGGCCGACGAAGTGACGGCTGTCGTTGTGTTCTTCTGTGCTCGGATCGTGGAATTCATAGGCAAGGCCCATGGAGAACTTCTTGTGCAGATCCAAGGACGGTTCGACGTAGAACATGCGTTCGTCTTCGGTGAAGGTCTGGTCGACGACGGAGGAATCCTTTTCGGCGAGGAGAGCCTGGTAGTAAGACGCGGCAATGTTGAAGAACTTGTAGTTGAAGGACGGTTCCACGAGGAAGGTGTGAACGCCGTGACCCTTGTACGGGTGAGTGCCCCAGGTCGCGTTGATGCCGTAGCTGAAGAGGTCTCCGCTCTTTGCGTACTGGATTTCGGTACCGAGAGCATAGGTGTAGGAACGGCTGATTTCCTTGCCGAAGACCCAGTCGAGGCTCGGGGTGATTGTGAAGCGTTCTTCCGTCTTGGAAATCAGGTCGAAACCGTAGGTGATGAACGTGGCGAGGGAGTGGGAGTTGTTTTCGGTAGCGCCGATGTAAGCCTTACCGTTTTCCACTTCGAAACCGATACCGCGGATGCTCTGGTCGCGGAGAATCACGGCGTAGTCTTCCGTGTCGCGCCAGTAGTAATAAGAGAAGGAACCTGCATTGTAGGTGAGGTCACCGAACACGACACGGGCGAGCGGGGTGAACTGCCATGCGAGAGTCACGCCGTCAAAGTCAAAGCCTGTCCAACGATTTTCGGCATCGCCCATGGCGGTGGCGCGGTTTTCGTGGCGCACCTGGGAAGCTTCCGTACCGTCATCCGAGACGTAGTTACTGTGGGTGCGGCCGTTGACGCTCACGGAGACGTTTTCGTCGAGGAACACTTTGGCTTCGAGCTTAATGTCTTGGTTTGCGGCGTTGGTCGGGCTAAAATCCTTATCCCAGTAAGAAGCGTAATCGGCATCGATTTCGCCGTGCAATTCAACATCAGCTGCGAAAGTGGCAGCCGCTGCGGCGAGAACAAAAAGGCTAAGGTGCTTGATCATAGTTTCCTTTGCGTAAAAACTCATTTGGGCTTCAAAATAGAAATATGCACGAAAAGAATCCATCAAGTAGGGGTCCCTTTTTTGTAAATTAGGCCTATTATGGGACTTTTCCAAAAAATTTTGACGACTGCAATCGCGGCTTTGGCCGTAAATGCCTTGGCTGCCCCGGCGGATTCCGTCATGGCGCTTTCCAAAAAATGGTTCGATTCGGGCAAAGCTTGGAATTTCGACTTTAAAATCCGCGTGGATTACGCAGGCTCTCCGCAGACCGGTTACCAGAGTGGAAACCTGCTTGTGACCGGCAAGGACATGTTCCGTTTACAGCTCCAGGGAATGGCGATCTACTGCGACGGGACGAACTTTTGGCAGTGGAATCAGGAACAGCGCCAGGTCTTGCTCAAGCTTTTAGAAGACATGGAAAGCAACATGCACCCGTCGGAGATCCTTTTTAAGTATCTCCAGTGCAAGCCTCTTTCGATGAAGCAAGACAAGATCGGTAAAAAGTCGGCGAACGTGATTACCTTGGACGCTTCCAAATATGGCAAGGATTTTGCTGAAATGGAAGTTTGGCTTTCGACGAAAGACGCTTCTCCGCTGCGCCTGGTATCGGTCGATCGCCTGGGAAATGTTTCCACTTATGAAGTTTCGAATTTGAAGCGCCTCGATAAAGTGAACAAGGAAGACTTTGTCCTGAAACCGGAAAAAGGCGTCGACGTCATCGACATGCGCTAGGAGGGGGAATGAAACGTTTGAAAAAAGCGATTCTCGGGCTTGGACTTTGTGCCGTTTCTGCGTTTGCGGCCAAAGGGGAAAGCTTTGTCAGTAATTTTACGTATGCGGCGGGACCGACTTCTTCGACGGGTTCGATTTGGGTCGTGAGCCGTGGCAATGCGGGCAGCGGACTTTCGCTGGTTTCGCTTTCGCCGACTTCGGGAACGGTTTCGTATTCCATTACGGCGACGGAGCTTTTGCCGGATTCGCTGACCCCGGTGCAGGATGGCGTTTTTTCGGATGTGACGGCGGAACACCGTCGCACGCCTTTTGTGAATGCGGGAAAGCTCGGATTTGTCGTGCCGCTGATTGCGGAAACCGATTCGGGCTATTGGGCGCCTTACGGCTACTTTAGTGCTCGCACGGCGAATGCGGTGACGGCAAAGCCTCTTTCGGCTCCGAAGGGGGAATTCCCGGAACTTTCAGAAATGTCGCATGCGATTTCCGCCTTTGTGTATGATTCGACTTCGAGCGTCTTGTGGATGGCGCGCGGCATTTACGGTGTGGCGAAGGAAGACGTGAGCGGCGGTATCAATTCTCCGAAGCGTTCGAACTTTGTGGTGAACAAGAAGAGCTTGACTCTGGATTCGTTAAAGTCCTCTTCGGTCGTCGATACGGTGAACAATCCGGCGGTGTTTGGCATGGCCCGTTCTGCGGACGGAACCTTTTACCTCGCGACGGCGGGCGGACTTTTTACACTCGACATTTCGACTTTGAAGCTCAAGGCTTCGGGCGTGAAGGGCCTGGATACCTCTCGTGTGACGGGCGTCTGGATCGGTGGAAATCCGGAACAGATCATTGTGGAAACGAGCAAGCGTGGAAAGTCCAGCACGGAAGATAAGCTGTGGCGTTCTTATAATGGAAAGGCTTTTGCCGAAGTCGTGTTCCGCGATACCACGGGCAAGGCTCAAAAGAACATCTACGACAAGAATGACTTTACGACGAGCGACGTCGCCTTTATCGGTGACAAGGCATTCCTTTCGGTTCAGGCGGTGGAAGGAAGCGCCAGCGGTCTTTTAAAACTCGATAGCATCGGCGCGATTCCGTATGACGATGATGACAACCAGTGGCTTTACGGGTTGAACGCGGGCGTGGTCGATCGCAGCGTAGAAGTGACTTCGATCGCCGCCTTCCCGATGACCGCCAAGATGACGGGCCTTGTCGCCTGCACAAACGGCGCGGGAATTTCGGTTTCGGCGGACTCGGGAAAAACCTGGACATACATCATGAACCAGACGGCGCTCAAGGATAACCTGGGCTCGATCCGCATGATTCCTTCGGTCATCGGCGCGGACAACCAGTCGCTGGTCTCTTACAAGGTGAGCAAGAATTCCAAGATTACGATCGAAGTTTTTAGCTACGACATGCGCCGTGTTCGCACGATTGTGAAGGGTGCGGAACGCGCTGCCAGTGCAACGCGTAGCACACTTGCTACGGAAGATTATTGGGATGGTCGCGACAACGCCGGCAAGGCGGTGACGATGGGCATCTATTATGTGCGCGTGAAGGATAATCACGGGCATGTCGGTTGGGGCAAAGTGATGACCTTGGGAGGCAAATAAGATGAAACGTTTATTTGTGCTCTTTGTTTTGATTTCTTGCGTGAGCGTTTTTGCGGATAAGAAAGCGACGCTCGGCGGTATGGACGGCTTTGTGGAACGTATGGCGACCGGCGGACGTGAACTCGGACGTGGAAACATCGGTGCGGCAGATACTTCGGCAATGCCTTCGGCGTATTTTAACCCGGCGCTTCTCGCGTTCCGCAGTAATGTGGGTTACGCTCTTGCTGCGGAAAAGCGCGATCTCGATCGCGCGGGCGGTTCTCTTGGCGTGGAATCTTCGGTGGGAAAACGCATGGGCATCGGTGCTGCGGTCTTGTACCGTACGGACTTGGACTTTGAAGTCATCAACAGCGATGATGAAACGGTCGGCAGTGCGCAGCCTTACTTTACAACGACTTACATCGGCGTCGGTTATCGTTTGACCCGTAAAGACGGTATCGGCTTTTCTTTGGCGATGAGTTATGACAACCTGGATATTTCGGGCGACTATGAAGATGCGAGCCTCGTGGATTCTTACCAGAGCCCTGTCGTTTTGAACCTCGGCTGGCATCGCGAATGGAATGAACATTGGTCGACCGCTGTCGTGATTCGCAATTTGAGCTTTAGCAAGAACCTTTCCGCCAAATGGACCCGCAACGCTTCGAACGATAATTCCGTGGAACAGAGCGAAGGCGTGCGTCCCAAGGTGCTGCAGATCGGTCTCGGCTACCACACAAAGCTTTTGCAGCGTCCGATTTCTGTTTGGATGGAAGCTCTCGATTACCAGGTTGCGGATACGCTTCTTGTTTTTGACCCGGATTGGCATATTTGGACGGGCCGTTTTGGCGTGGAATGGGAAGCTCTTGAAGATTTGCTCGTGCGAGGCGGCTTTGACGAATTCAATTACACGTTCGGCTTGGGTTATAAATTCAGCTTGCGCTTTGGCAAGAGCAAGTACTTCTTCCAGATCGATTATGCGCTGGTCTATGAATCCCAGGCGGAACTTTGGAACCCGTTGAGCTTCGGTTTCCGCGGTTGGATTTGATGAACGGGACTTCATTAAACTAACTTTTAAGCACTATGGCAGAAGAAATCGAAAAGAACGCGCCGAAGTCCGGTCCGCGCTGGCAGCGTAAAAAAGAAGATCGCCCCCAAGAAATCTTGGATGCGGCTGTAGAACTTTTTGTGCAGCAGGGCTTTGCGGCTACAAAGGTGAGCCAGATCGCTCGCAAGGCCGGTGTGACGCCGGGAACCTTGTATGTGTATTACAAGAACAAGGAAGCGATTCTGCAAGAAGTCGTGATGAAGACGTTGAGTCCGATCTTCTACGATGCCGATTCGATTTTGCACAACTATACGGGATCCGCCAAGGATTTGGTCTCCATCTTGATTGAAAAGTGGTGGGACGCGGTCGGCGGTGAAAGTAAGATTTCGGGCATTCCGAAGCTCATCAGTGCCGAAGCCTCGAACTTCCCGGAACTTTCCGAGTTCTACAAAAAGAACATTTTGACCCCGGGCTACAATTACATTCGCCTGGTGCTCGAATATGGCATCAAGACGGGTGAATTCCAGGTGGAAAATGTGAATGCGGTCGCTTATGCGATTTTGAGCGCTTTCCACGGGGCTGTTCTGGATGCGCATTCGTTTAAGATTGGCGCTTCGAACGGTATTCAGGTGGGACTCTTCAAGGGCATGTTCCACGACCTGGTGCTTCGCGGCATTTTAAAGACAAAGTAATTTTCAAATGATCCGTTCGCTCTCCCTGCTCTCCTTGCGCAATTTGCACGAAGGCCATTGGGAATTCGGCGACGGTATCACTGTTATCTGTGGAAAAAACGGCGTCGGGAAGACGACATTACTCGAAGCGATTCATTTGCTGTGTGAAGGCTATTCTTTTCGCACACACACGCTTTCGGATTTGATCGGTTGGAATGAACCGGAATTGATTTTGCGCGGGCAACTGGCGGAATCGGCAAGCGCGGAACGCCTTTATGAACGCGCCCTTTCGGTACACAGGACTAAGGGAACGACTGTCAAAAAAGACGGCGTTCTTTGCAAAAGTGTAGGCTCTTTTTTTGGAACGATTCCTGCAGTTATTATGCAGCCCGCCGACATGGAAATGGCGCGAGGCGCTCCCGAAATCCGCAGACGTTACCTCGATGAACTTCTCTGCTTTCGCAATGTGCGGAATGCGGATTTGCTTCGCCGTTACCGCCGCATTCTCGCAGAACGCAATCAATGGCTCAAACAGAACAAGCTCGGCGAAGCGGTCGGCGGGGAAGAACTTTTTTCCGTTCTCACGCAGCAGCTGATCGACCTGGCGGTTTCCGTGTGGAAGGAACGCTTGGAACTCGTACAAGAAATCGCGCCCGCCATCTGCCGTTATTACGAAATGCTCGCCGGCAAAGGCGATGAAGTTTCGGTCGCTTACAAAAGTTCCGTGGCCAAGGAAGGCTTTTCGGAAGAAGCTCTGCGCGAAGCCTTTGTTGAAAAAATGGACACGCTCGACATCGCCGAACGGCTGCAGGGAATTTCCCTCGCGGGACCTCACAAGGACGACCTTCTTTTGTCGCTGCACGATCATGAAATGCGCACGTCCGGTTCGCAGGGCCAGTGCCGCAGCGCCACGATTGCTTTAAGGCTCGCCGCTTCGGACATCGCGAGTGCGCACCTCGTGAAACCGGTCTTGCTTTTGGACGATATTTTTGCCGAACTCGACAAGAGCCGCCGCGGTGCGGTCGCCGACGTGATCCGCGAAAAACAGTGCCAGGTTTTTGTGGCGACGCCCCGTGCCGAAGATCTTCCGTTCGAAGCGAACGCGAAAATCGAAATGGAATAGATCCTTAAGAAATCAACTTCACGTCGTCCTTCCGTTTTTCCAAAAGCCTTTGATAAAAAGGGTAGAGAAAACTGTCGTAAGAGATTTGCCCAAAGAGAATCGCTTTGGAATGCATTGCGGCAATGTCGTTTGCAAAACGGTTCGTCGCCGCGTTAAAATGTTCCCGGTGAAAAAAGCTGGCGATTAAAAGTCTGCCTTCGTCGAGCGCGCGGTCCTCTTCGCGGCTTAAATATTCGGGCAGGGATTTTCCAAGGAGCCAGACCGCCTTGCCGCCGTTTTGCAGAACGTGGTGCAAAAAGCATTTTTCTGCCTGGGAATGGAAGGATCCTGCAAAGCAGACTTCCGGGGGAATTTCCTTGGCCCATTCGAGAACTTTTTGCACAAATTCTTTTTGGGACTTGCGTGAAAGAAATACGGCGATTTTCGGTTCTTTCCAAAGTTTTGTATTTCCGAGTTTTTGCATGTGGACCTCTGCGTAAAAAATGCGTTCCTTCTTTAAAGACGCTTTTGAAGGTCAATCGTCCACGGGAAAAGTGAAAATTTTTGGTTTCTTATGTACATTTAGCCTATGGCACGTGCGCGTAAATCGATCCGTCCGGATCCGTATCAAAAACCTTTCCTCAAAAAGCTTTCCCCTGAACAGAGTAAACCGGGTGAACTTCCGCAGTTCTTGGAACCGACCCGTGCGAATTATGATTTGCACAGTGCTTACGGTGCCGCTGGCGACCAGCCTTCGGCCATTCAGAATTTGACCGAGGGCTTTGAACGCGGCGAACGTTTTCAGTGCCTGCTCGGTGTGACGGGTTCCGGTAAAACGTTTACCATGGCGAACGTGATCAAGAACGTGGGGAAGCCGACGCTCGTTTTGACGCACAACAAGACGCTTGCCGCCCAGCTGTATCAGGAATTCAAAACGTTCTTTCCGAACAACGCCGTGGAATATTTTGTGAGCTATTACGACTACTACCAGCCGGAAGCTTACATCGTCCACACGGACACTTACATTGAAAAAGACGCGGCGATCAACGACGAAATCGATAAGCTTCGCTTGCGTGCGACGAGTAACCTTTTGACCCGTCGTGATACGATTATCGTGGCGAGCGTGAGCTGTATTTACGGTTTGGGTTCCCCGCGGGAATATTTTGATTTGATGGTGCGCCTGAAGGTGGGGCAGGTAATTGAACGCGATACGATCTTGATGCAACTGGTGCACATTCAGTATCAGCGGAATGACTTTGCTTTAGAACGCGGATCGTTCCGCGTGCGCGGCGACGTGATTGAGGTTTACCCGAGTTACGACGACGAGGGAATCCGCATTGAACTTTTTGGCGATGAAGTCGACCGCATTTGCCGTTTTGACTTGATTACGGGCGAAGCGAAGGAATCCTTGCCGGATATTCGCATTGCACCGGCCCGCCACTTTGTGACGCGCGAAGATACGCGTGAACGCATTGCCCAGGATATTCAGTTTGAATTGAATGAACGCTTGGAACAGCTCACGAAAGAAGAAGCTTCTTTCCGCAAATCGGGCAACACCTCGGAAGCGGATGCGCGCGTGCTCGCGAGAGCTCGCCTGGAAAGCCGCACCAAGTACGATATGGAAATGATCCGTGCCACGGGCATTTGCTCGGGCATTGAAAATTACTCCCGCATTGTGGAACAGCGCATGCCGGGAACGCGCCCGTTTACGCTGCTCGATTACTTTGGCGACGATTGGCTTTTGATGATCGATGAAAGCCATGTGAGCGTTCCGCAGATCGGTGGCATGTCGGAAGGGGACAAGTCCCGTAAAACGAACCTGGTGCAGTACGGCTTCCGTTTACCGTGCGCATTGGATAACCGCCCAATGAATTTTGACGAATTCGAAGCGACGTATCCGCAACAGGTGCTGTTTGTGAGTGCGACGCCGGGCGAATATGAACTCGAAAAAACGGGCGGCGCGGTCGTGGAACAGATCAACCGCCCCACGGGCCTTCTCGATCCGAAGATCGAAATGTACCCGGTGCAGGGTCAGATGGACGTGCTGCTCAAGCGCATTTCGGAAGTAACGGCTCGGGGCGAGCGTGTGCTCGTTACGACTCTCACCAAGAAGATGGCACAGGACCTGACCGATTTCCTCGTTTCGGTGAACGTGAAGGCGCGCTATTTGCACAGCGAAATCAAAACCTTGGAACGTCACAAGTTGTTGCGCGGACTGCGCAAGGGCGACTTTGACGTGCTTGTCGGCATTAACCTTTTGCGCGAAGGCTTGGACCTGCCGGAAGTTTCGCTCGTCGCGATCCTCGACGCGGACAAGGAAGGCTTTTTGCGCAACTACCGTAGCCTCATTCAGACGATGGGACGTGCGAGCCGTAATGTGAACGGAACGGTGATCCTTTTTGCGGACGTCATGACGGAAAGCCTCGACAAGGCTCTGGCGGAAACCCGTCGCCGTCGAGAAGTCCAGGAAGCGTTCAACGCCGAACATGGAATTGTGCCGAAATCCGTGAGCCGCAAACTGGAAGACGACCTCGAAATGGTGGATCCGCTGGGCGAAATCATGGGCAAGGGCAAAAAGCCCAAAAAAGGCAAAAAATCGATACTTTCGGGTCCGCCGGAAGCGGACGATTCGGACGAAAATGCAACTCTCGAAGAACTCGAAGCGAAGATGAAGGCGGCTGCCGCTCGTCTCGACTTCGAAGAAGCGGCCCGTTTGCGCGATATTATCCGCGACCGAAAGGATTAATTCCGCTTTACGTACGTTCTTTTGTTCAAAAATTTGTGTATTTTCACTAGGAAATTACAACGAGGAGTCTTATGAATTTCAAAAAATTGATGTTGGCCTTGGGTACGCTTGCGACTTTCGGTTTGGTCGCATGCGGTAGCGATTCTTCTTCTTCGGGTCCGGAGTCGGGAGAAAGCTCGAGCAGCAGTGCAGAACAGATTGTTCTTCCAGAATCCAATGGCGACTCCCTGATTACGGTTTCGAGCTTTAAGGCTGATTATGCGACGGCAACGTCTTTGAAGTTCACGGGTTCGATTGCGGCTGTCTTGAGCATTGACACGACGACCGTGATTGACTCGGTGCAGTTCAAGCTCGGCAACGAAAGCGGCTACGCATCTTCTTCGGACTTTAGCTTTACGCAGCTCACGGAATCGGTTCCGATGCTTTCGATCGGCTCCGTGTTGAATCCGACTCTCGACATTTCCTCGATGGCGGAATGCGGCTCCTTTACGGTGTACCTGATCGTTTACGGTCACAACAACGATTTGAAGTTGGTAACGACTGATTCGACGGTCTTTGCCCGTTCTGAAAGCCAGTGCTCCACAGAAGAATCCAGCAG
>JAILDK010000077.1 GCA_024689485.1 Fibrobacter sp. | reverse complement strand
GGATAAAGACGGTCACCTGATCATCTTTGACGGCATCAACTTCTACGATCCGATTCCGAAGGCGGAAACCGCCTATATCCAGGATTCGGACGATGACGGTTTCCTGGATTCGCTGGAAGTGATTCTGGCGGATACGATTCCGGATGGAATGTCGGTCACGGGTCTTGCGATTGTCGTGAACGGCGATACGGTCGAAGTTAGCAGTGCGATTACGGTCTCGGGATCGAGAATCTACGCAAGCGCAGAAGGCCTTTCTTTGGAATCGGAAAAGTTCCCGGAAGATGCTCGTGTCATCGTAACCTATACGAGCGAAACGGGCTCCAACTACCGCCGCGATACCGATCTCTTGCAGCTCGGCTCTCACGTGATCAAGCAGGCTTATGCGATCCGCAACCAGAATGGCCGCGACTCGCTCTTCATTGAATTCAACATCGACATCATCCCGGCGGATTTGAACAACCCGGAAATGATCGTCTGGTTGAACGGCTTGGGCTTTGACCTTGACGAAGTGAGCGTTTACCTGCCGACGAAGAACATGATCATTCTCGTGGGCGATTCGCTTGGACTGAACGGTAGCACGGACTATGTGACCCTTGCTCCGGCGGCGACCTTCCACAATCTCTCGTTCATCGCGACGACGGAATACGAACGTCAGGTTCCGGTGACGGTCACGGATCGTTACCCGGCAGCGACCTCGGTGCAGTACTACGACACGGATGGAGACGGCGCTCTCGATTCGATCTCGGTGCAGTTCTCTTCGAAGGTCACGGCGGAAGATCTCGAAAGCTTCTACTTCTCGTTCCCGTGGTACAGCTCTCGTGGACTTTTGATCGAACTCCAGGCTCAGCCGAGAGATTTGATTTTGAGCGCAGACGGCAAGAGTGTCGGCTGGATCGTGAAGAGCAATGTGAATGTGGCTTCGAACTTGACGAGCATCAGCTCGGAAATTCCGGCGGCAACGCTCTACACGTACTACGACATCTTCGGCAATTCCTTTGTGAATTCCCAGACGATTTCGATCGAAGACAAGATGGCGCCTGTCATCGCTTCGGCCACTCTCCATTACGGCGAAGAATCGAAGCGAGATACGCTGACGGTGACCTTCTCGGAAGAAGTGGACTATTCTTCTCTGACGGGTAAGGACTTCTTTGCCTACATCCACGGCAAGGATACGATCGATCTGAATCCGGTGACGATTCTTTGGGCTTCGGACGGCAAGAGTGTTCGCCTGGTTCTCCGCGAATCGACGGACGGCATTGTGCCGGGAGACTCTTTGATGATCGTCGCAGGCGAAAAGTCGAAGATCTCGGATATCTACGGTAATGAATCGGTGGAAAATGCTTCGCCGGTCGTCATCGGAGGCTTGCTCGGCAAGATCGTCGAATCGGTGAACATGGGCTTCTTCGATCCGGAAAAGTATGTGGAAAACACGCTGAATTCCGTCTCGATCTCGTACGTTTCGAACCAAACGCGAACCTCGGATTTGCGTGACGAAGGAACGCTAGGACATTTGATTTCCCTCGGCGAACGTTTTGTTCCGCAGCTGATTGACGGTGCAAAGCTCGACGCAGACGGCAATTACGATTCCTCGGTCCTCGACAGCATCGATCCGGGTGACGTGTTCGTGAACTTCAGCGTCAGCTACTTCGACAATCTCGGTCAGTATGTGACGGATACCACGTTCAACATCCCGTGCAACAGCCCTGCATTCGGAACGAATCAGAACTGCTTGACGACGGACAAGAAGGTGTTTGTCAACTGGAATTACAAGGATCACACCGGTCGTTTGGTCGGCGCAGGGGTCTATATTGTCCAGTTCAAGCTCGTTGTCCGCTACAAACAGAAGAAAATTCAGGAAGAAATGCGTGACAAGTGGGGCGTTCGCCGGAAAAAGAAGAAATAAAAATTCTCCTCTTTCCTATATTTCGAACATGCTTCAAATTGGAAAAACGGAATCTGCCTTGAATGCGGCAATCGAAAAACGCGGCGCTTTGTTCGCCGTGTTGCTCGACCCGGATACTTCTGACGATACTGCTCTTTTGAAAGCAGGTGCCATGGCTGCGGAAAACGGCGCGGACCTGTTGCTCGTGGGCGGTTCGTTCATGGGAAATTTCAAGTTGCCGGCCCAGGTGGCTGCGCTCAAAAAAGAAGTCCCGCTTCCGGTGGTACTTTTCCCGGGTGGCGCTTCGCAGGTCGTGCCGGGCTTTGATGCCGTTCTTTTCATTACGCTCGTTTCGGGTCGCAATCCGAACTACCTGATCGATGAACAGGTTCGCGGAGGCGTCCTCATCCGTTCCCTCGGCATGGAAGCGATTCCGACCGCTTACGAACTCATCAACAGCGGAAAGCCGACTGCGGTCGAATACATCAGCAATACCTCTCCGATTCCGGCGAACAAGCCCAAGCTTTCGATGGTGCATTCGATTGCCGCGGAACTCATGGGTATGCGCTACGTGTATTTAGAAGCGGGTTCTGGCGCAGAATTGCCGGTGCCTGTGGAACATATCGCCTACACGCGAAAAGCGACGCAGATGAAGATTATTACGGGCGGAGGCATCCGTGAACCGGAAACCGCTCATGCACGCGTCGCTGCAGGTGCGCAGATCATTGTCACCGGTACGCTTTGGGAAAAGGTGAAGGACCCAGTTCTGCTTCAGGAATTCGCGGCGTCAATCCACGTAAAGGGTTAACATTTTTTCTGTTAAAAGAGTATTTTTTCTCCGAAGGAACTTCCCCTCGGAGATTTTTTATGGATAAGAAAATTGTTTTGACGTATGGGCTCCGTTTACTCGGTGTCGTTTTGGTTTTGATGTATTTCTTTGGACATCCTCTGCTGAATCGCATCTTCCCGGGCTTTCCGATTTCTTCGCTCAATTATTTCTTCTACGCGGGGCTGCTTTGCTATTTGATCGGCGCGGTTCTCTATTACGTATTCAATCGAAAGACGTTGAAGAAAATGGCGAAGGGTGATGAGGACACATTATGATTGAAGTGGAGAATCTCCAAAAGACGTATCACTCGGGATTTTTCATGCGCCCCAAAAAGGCGCTTACCGATGTGTCCTTCCATGTGCCGAAGGGAGTCATCTACGGTTTTATCGGCCCGAACGGCGCCGGCAAATCGACGACGATCAAACTCCTCACGGGACTTCTCCGCAAGGACTCGGGCAAGATTCTCGTTGCAGGCTTTGATCCTTCGAAGGTGGAAAGCCGCAAGCATTTGGGATATTCCCCGGAACAGCCGTACTTTTACGATTACCTCACCGGCCGTGAACTGATGCGTTTTTACGGACGCTTGAACGGTCTTGACGGTAAGCCTCTCGAAGACCGCATCACGTGGGCGCTCTCGCTTTTGAATGCGGACAAGGATTGGATCGACCGCAGACTGCGCACCTATTCGAAGGGGATGATGCAGCGCGTGGGAATTGCCCAGGCGATTCTTTCGAAACCGGAACTGCTGATCCTTGATGAACCGATGAGCGGACTAGACCCGGTGGGTCGTAAGGATGTCCGCGAGGCGATCCTTTCTTTGAACAAGGAAGGTGTGACCGTATTCTATTCGAGCCACTTGCTTTCGGATGTGGAAACGATCAGCCATCGCGTGGCGATGGTCGTGGGCGGTAAGATCGTTCGCGAAGGAACGGTGGACGACATCACGTCGAACGCTTCTGCGGAATATCACGTGCATGTGGCCGCAGACATTCCGGATGCGGATCTTCCGCAAGATGTGAAACCGCAGGGAACGACTCCGCGGGAATGGGTCTGCAAGAATGCAGAAGCCCGTGACCGTTTTATCGATTTTTGTCTCAAGTCTGGACTTCCAATCGAACGCATGGAACATCAGCGTCCGAGCCTGGAAGACGTTTTGACCGAGGAGATTGCTCGTGCAGAACATTAAGAATATTGGAATTATTGCATTGAACACCTTCCGCGAATCCGTGAGAAACAAGGTGCTGTACAACATTGTGTTTTTGGCGATTGCGCTTGCCTTTTTTAGCATCTTGCTTGGCGAATGGTCTGTCTTTGACCGTGCACACGTGATCAAGTCGACGACTCTTAGCATCATGTCGCTTTCGGGACTTTTGATTTCCGTCTTTGTGGGCATTAGCCTTGTGCAGAAGGAAATTCAGGGCCGTACCGTTTTGACACTGCTCTCTAAGCCGATCAGCCGTGCGGTGTTTATCGTCGGCAAGTATCTCGGCCTTTTGGGCGTGATTGCGGTGCACCTCGCTCTGTTGACTGTGGTCTATTACGTGATCCTTGCGCTGACCGGTTCGAATCCGACTCTTTCGCTTTTGAGCGCGGTGTATTTGATCTTCTGTGAAATGGCGATTGTCGTCGCGGTGGCGCTTTTGTTCTCGACTTTCTCGAGTCCGGTGCTTTCGGCTCTTTTCACGATCGGCATTTACATGGCTGGACGTCTTTCGAATGAACTCATGGAACAGGTGAACTTTGTTCGCCGCGTGGGGGAAATTGAAGGCGGTCAAGGCGTCGTATTGGAAAAGGTGGCAAGCGTGATTCACGCAGTGTTTCCGGGCCTTTACCGCTTTGATATTTCTGCCTATGTGGTGCACAGCGTTGCACTTCCGACTCATTACATCTTCTGGAATAGTTTGTACGCTCTCGGTTATATCGGAGTGTTCCTTGCGATTGCCAGCTGGTGGTTTAGCCGTAGGGATTTCGTATGATGACAAAAAACCAAATCATGGCCAAGGTCCTGTTCTCGAACAATTTGGTTTCGGAGCAGCAGATCCAAGAGTATTGGGGTAAAATCGATGCGTCTCACGACCTCGGCGAACTCTTGCTCGAAGCCGGAATTCTCGATCAGCAGACCTATGCTGCGGTTTCGCAGTATGTCCAGGATTTGGAAGTCAAGCTGAAGGCGGCAGAAGAAGCGAAGGCAACACAGGCAAAACAGGAGCAGGCAAAGCCGGAACCCAAGCCGGAACCCAAGCCCACACCTGCCGCAAAGCCTGCGACATCTGCATTTGAACGCCCAAAGGCGGCGACCCCGAAGCCCGCACCGAAGCCTGCTCCGGCACCGAAGCCTGCTCCGGCCGCGGAAGCTCCGAAGGCAAATGCAGAAAAGCCTTTGGCATTGGAAGGCAATAACCCGTATGGTGAATCCTCCGCGACAAGCGTTCAGATTGAAAAGGTCGAAGGCTTGGAACAGACGAGCATCGCCCCGGTCGCCATCGCTTCTGCAGAAGAAGAACTGATGGCCGATGATAAGCCAGAGGAAGAGGCTTTGCCGGACCGCTTTGAAATTGAAAGCGGGGAAGGCTCGATCGCAGTCCCGAGTCAGCTGACAAGTGAAAATTCTCTTGCGGAAATTTTGGCGTTTGCCAGAAATTATAAGGCGACAGACGTCTATCTTTCGGAAACCGCTCCGATTGCCATGCGGGTCTGCGGCTCGGTCAATTATGTGAACGACAGCCCCTTCGATGCTTCGCAACTTTCGAAGCTTCTTTCCGAAGCCAAGCAGGGCTTTGCGGATGGATACGAACCGGTCGTCGGCGTGGATTTTAGCAAGTCCTTTGCGCTTGCTGGTGCAGGCCGTAACCGTTTGACGGTCACGTGGAACGAAACGGTTCCATCGCTTGCCATCCGTGTGATTTCTGCGGAATCGATTCCGCTGGATAAGCTTTATCTGCCTCCATTCTGCGCGGAATTTTTGGATTTGCCGCACGGCCTTGTGCTGATTGCGGGTCCTTCGGGAAGCGGTCGCTCGACGACGATTGGCGCCTTTGGTGAAGCTCTTTCTCAAAAGCGTTTTGTTTTGATGGAATCCATTGAAAAACCGATTGAACGTTTGCTCCAGAATGTGAATGGCATGACGGTGCAAAAAGAAGTCGGTTTGCATGCGAAATCCGGCGTTTCGGCTTTGCACGATGCGGTGCAGGCTGGAGCTGGCGTGATTCTTTTTGATCACCTCGAAACGGTCGATGAACTTTGGGCCGCTTTGCAGGCTTCTTCGGCGGGAGCCCTCGTGTTTGCAGTGGCTGCCGGAAATGATGTCTACGGTTTGCTTTCGCGTTTGCTCAGTGCGGCGGCGGATCGTGAAGCGGAACTTGCCGCTGCCCTTTCCGATGAATTGAAGGGCGTGATCGTTCAGCATTTGATTCCGGTGATTGATAATCAGGATCAGGTGCTCGCAGTGGAAGCGTTGAAGGTGACTTCTTCGATTGCGAATTTGATTCGTCGCAGGGAACTGATTCAGTTGCCGTCTGCGATTGCGGCAGCTAAGAATTTGGGACTCAGCTTGGATGATTCCTTGCAGAACCTGGTGGAATCCGGTTACATTCGCGGGGAAGATGCCTGGCAGCGTTCTTTGAACCGTCGCCGTTTTGCGGCATACCGTCCTAAGAAATAGGGGAGAGGTGAGCATGGCGAATTCTCTTGATACGTTTTTGAATTATGCGCTGCAGATCGGCGCTTCGGATTTGATTTTGGCGGAAGGCCTTGTGCCTGCGGTACGTGTCGCTGGACAGGTGCGCATGATTCCGGATGCCCCGAAGCTCGAATTCGGCGATTTGGAAAATTTTTTAGGTCCTCTGGATGGAGAAAGCGGTGCTTTCCGCGGTGGACCGTGGGAAGATATCGAATGGCGTGTGCGCTATTCGCGTGAAGCTTTCGGTAAAATGGCAACCTTGCATCCGATTGGCTTGGACGCTCCGGTGCTCGCTTCGTTAGAGGTTCCGGACTCGGTGACGAGTCTTCTCGGCGCTTGTTCGGGAATTGTGCTGTTTGCAGGTCCGACGTCGAGCGGGAAGACGACAACGGCTTCTGCCTATGTGTCGGAACTTTGCACCAAGAAGATTCTCCGTGCGAGCTTCCTCGATCCTTTGCCGGAATACAAAATGCAGACCGGTCAGAGCCTTGTCAAAAAGAACCGCGCCCATGTATCGCTCGCCGATGAAATCGCCCAGAACGTTCTTTCGGGAACCGACCTTTTTTGGCTCGGAGACTTGCAGGCGGAATCCTGCGTTCCCATGCTCAAGGCTGCGGAATCGGGAGCGCTTGTCGTCGCCACGGTCAATGCGGGCAGCGCCAAGGACGTTTTGACGTATCTGCTTGCCGCCGAAACCGCGGAAAATAAAAAGCTCGCCCAGACGCTTCTCGCTGCGAACTTGAAAGCGATTGTCACGCAAAGGCTTATCCTTTCGGCAGACCAGACGACTCTTGTCCCGGCCTGGGAAGTTCTTTACAACGACACAAACATCGCACCTCTGATTCACACGGGCGAATATTACAAGGTTCCCCAGGCGATGCGTTCCGCCATTTCGGAAGGGATGCTCCCGTTGGATGATTCCTTGCTTGCACTGGTGAAGGAAAACCGCATTACTAAAGATGCGGCCCGCCTTTACGCTGTCGACGAATCGCACTTTTTGTAATCGTTAAAAGGAGGACGGCTCATGAGCATTTTCCAAAGCGGATGTGCCGCGATCCTTTTTGCAAGTGCGCTCCTCTTTGCAGAGGGCGAACCTGTTCTTTCCCGAGAACAGGTCGTTCCGAGCGAAGGTTCCGTCTCCAGTGAGCAGGCCGCTCCGAGCGAAGATTCTCTTTCCAATGGACAGGCCGCTCCGAGTGAAGGTTCTCTTTCCAATGAACAGGTCGTTCTGAGCGAAGGTTCTCTTTCCAATGAACAGCCCGTTCCGAGTGAAGATTCCGTTTCCAGAGAACAGGCCGTTCTGAACGAACAGTCTGCTGCAAACGAATCTTCTGTTCCGCAAAAAACAGTCCTCTATCTCGGCGGGGGAGCATATTCCCCTTGGTATTCGCTCGGCGTCTTGTACGCGGTCCGCGATTACCGCATTCCGGTAGATTCCGTCGTGGGAACGTCTTGGGGCGTATTCATCGGAACCCTTTGGAGTCAAGGCTTTGAACTGGACAACATCCAAAGACTCATCACGGATACGCTCTTTGTTTCCCAGCTTCTTTCGAAAGATTCCACAGAAAAGCCGTTGGTGAATCTTCCGATTTCCAAAACGGGAACGCCTTCGCTCGCGTTCCGCTACGCGTTCTTCGGCGATTCGGCGGGCTATGCGCATTTCCGGGCAAAAGATCTGGATCCGGATTCCGCTGCGAACAGCCAAGCCCTTTTCCGTTTTCAAGTTCAAGAAGCTTTGACGCGCGCCGATTCTAACGTGGTCCCCTTTACCGCGCTCGCCTGCAAAGAAGGGAAACTCGTTCCGTCGACGGTTTCGGCATCGCTTCCGTTCAGCGAAACCTCGGGGGAAAATTGCCCGACTTTTATTCCGCACGATTCCGCTTTTGCGCTTTATGTGAGCGCCTATCCGCTACGGAAAAGCCTTTCGCACGACGGCGTCGTGACGGTGGCCGGTTTTGAAAATGCCTTGGAGCAGGTACGTTTGCAAAAAGAAGATTCCACACGGCATTTGGTCGTCATTCGCCCGCATGCCGTATCGGAAGATTCTCCGCTTGCCCTGATGCAGTTGGGCTACACGGACGTGGAAAAGAAAATGGGGGAGCTCGCTCCGCTTGCCAAATTTGCCAAGGACCGCCCCGCTCCTCAAGATTCCATTCTGCCGCGCTTTACCATAGAGCCTTCTTTTGAAAGTTTGCCCTCCGCTTCTTATTCGCATGTGTCCGCGTATTGGAACGAAGCGGATACAGGTCTTTTGGCTCCGTCGAATTTTTTGAAACGCATCGCCGAGTCGCCCTTCTACGATTCTGTACAAATTAACATGGACTCCGTCGGCATTGCTAAAGTCTCGGCAAGGACGACTCCGATTCTTGAATTCCGCGCGGGCGGTCTAGGTTCGAATCTTTCCGGACCTCTCGCTTATGCGGGAATGAATTTCCGCTATGTGAATCAGTTTGAATATGCGTTTACCGTGGACGGTTACGTGGGGCAATACTCTTACGCGGTCCGCCCGACTCTGGGAATTTACGGAATGTTCGGCGGACGAGGAAACGTTTCCGTCGAAGGAAATATTTCCAAGCGGGAACCGCTCAAGGGATATTTTTCGGATCTCGCCGAGGAACTTCGCATTTTGGAAGTCCGCGAAAACGATTTGACTTTAGCCTTTGAATACAAGGATTCGATCGCTGACATCCTCGTGAGCGTTCTCCTCGGAGAATCGGAATTTAAGACCTCTCTTTCGGAAGAGTACGGAACCTTGCATGTGAATTCTTTGATTCCACAGGTTTCCCTTGTCCGCAGTCGGGGAGGCTTTGAAGAATGGTTCGGCAGTCGCGGTTACCGTTTGCAGGGAATCTTTGGGCTGCGGTCGGTGAACCTCACGTCCGATGGCTCGGGCAGCGCTCCGCTGTATTTTTCTTCGACGCTCGACGCGCAAAAAGCTTTTGCTCCGACGGACTTTTTCGCTCTTGGAATCGGAGCTTCGGGCGCTGTGAATGTGCGCCGGGAATCGGGCTACGGTTATGAATATCCCGAAGAGTTGGAAGTCTTTCCGGAGGTGACGGACCCTGCAATCAGCAACTGGTTCCGTTTACACGCGGCGCTTTCGCCTTGGAGTGAAGTTTGGAATTTTGCAGAACAAAGTTCGCATCATTACGGAGCGATCCGTGCCAATGCGGGCTTGCACCAGGGAATTTTTGGCGCGTGGATCTTTGGCGCGTACATGCGCGACTTTGAAGAAAATCTAACCGTGGAACTCGACGCCGACAGGCTTCTCTTAGAACCGATGCTCCGAGCCGCTTACCGCAGCGTGGATGTGCGCGTCGGCATGAGCCGTCTCGTTTCCATGAAAAATTGGGGTGACTTCACCCATGTGAAGAACTACCACTACTTCTTCCAGGTCGGCGTGAACTGGTAAGGCTTTGCCTTTGCAGAAAAGGCTTTATTCGCCGCGGTTCCGTGCGGCAGTCGACTTGTACTTGTTGTGCTGCGAAAGCGTCTTCGCAAAGAAGTGCGTTCCCGAACCGTCATCTTTTGCCACAAAGAAAAGCGCATCCGTATTCGCCGGATGGAGAGTCGCTTCAATCGCCTTGCGTCCCGGGTTAGAAATCGGGCCTGGCATGAGACCGCGGAAACGTCTTGTGTTGTAAGGGCTATCGCTTTGCAACTGGCTCCGGTAGATCGGGCCTGTCAGGTTGCGGTAAATAAAGCGGACTGTCGGGTCTGCTCCAAGCGAAATGCCTTGACGCAAGCGATTCACAAAGACGCCTGCAATCATCGCACGTTCGTCTGTCTTGCCTGTTTCTTCTTCGACAACGCTTGCCAGAGTGAGCACCTTGTGCCATCCGCCGAGCTCGTTCCAGAGGGGGCTGTGCAAAGCTTCCATCTCGGACTTGAGCTTCAGGTTTGCTCTCACCATCTGGCGGGCGATGTCTTTTTCGGTGGCACCGTATTCGATCGGATAAGTGTCCGGGAGCAGATAGCCTTCTAGGCTGGGAGCGGTAAGCCCGAGTTCCTTGGCGAACTCCGCATCGTGGACGAGAGTTTCCCATTGGGTCGAATCAAAGTCGGGAATCGCTTCGCGGAAGTAGGCGGGCATTTCCCAAGAGGCGCGACCTTCCGGAATTGTGACTTTGCGCGTGGCCGTTTTGCCCGAGGAAAGAATCTGTGCAAGACCTGCGATGCTGGTCTTGGGCGGAATATCGTACCAGCCCGCCTTCAACTGGATCTTTTCAAGCCTGCACCACCAGGAAAACAGCTTCCCGTTTGAAATCAGGCCGTTCGCTTCTAAAATTTTGCCGATTTTGACTGCGGAAGAACCGTTTTCCACCTGGAAAGTGGTCCAATTTTCTGCTTCAGAAGGGGCAAAAATGCGCTGTTTGGCAAAATAAAGCGATCCTGCGGCGAGGAGACCCAAAATGACGATTGCGAAAAAAATTTTTTTCATATGAAACCGAATATAAAAAGAAAAAATCCTTACCATTTTGGAAAAATAAAGGATATATTTGGGATAAAGATTTAGGAAAAGGGTATCCCCTATTTATCGAGGATGTGAAATGACTAAAAAGATTTTGTTCTGCCTTCTTGCTGTGATGGTTGTTGCTGCTATGGCTGCACCGAAGACGGTGAAGTCCAAGCGTGGTGATATTGACCTGACGAAGACCAAGGGTGGCTCCGATGTGGTTTGCACGGCTGCTTTCACGGATGAACTTCGCATTGTGAAGGACGATGGTGACGCAGTTCTCGTCAAGGGTGCTTGCGGCCAGGGTTGGGTTGGCAAGAGCGCTGTGGAATACGTGGCTAAGGCAGAAGGTGATAAGAGCCTCTCCCTCGAAGGCGTCGACGTTGTCGGTTGGTTGGATAACCCGAGCGCCGTGTTCGTGTTGGATGCAGACGCTGCAGAATTTGACGGTGTGAACATCGACCGTGACTTTAAGGAATACCTCCAGCACACGATGGACCGTGAAACGATGGAAATGCAGAACAACGAAAACTAATTCGTTTATCTGTCACAAAGGTGCTCTCGCAAATTCTGCGGGAGCGTTTTTGTTTTAAACGCCCAAGAAGTTTTGAATATCCAAGATGTTTTGCTGAAGCGGATTGAGCAAGCTTTGACGGCGCTCGCTTTGACAGATTTGAGAGCAAAAGAAAAAGGCCCGCAGTGTTGCGGACCTTTTCGTGGAGATAAGGGGAGTCGAACCCCTGACCTATAGATTGCGAACCTATCGCTCTACCAACTGAGCTATATCCCCATAGATTGCGGGCTAAATATATCTTAAGAAAAATCCATTGTCAAGGTGTCCAGTCAATTTCCGCAATTCCCTTGCTCTTTAAGAAGGCGTTCGCCTGGCTAAAGTGCCTGCAACCAAAGAAGCCTCGGTAAGCGGATAGCGGGCTCGGGTGCGGGGCTTCCAGAATCAGATGGCCACGGTCCTTGGCGACGAGCATTTTTTTGCGAATGGCAAAGCTTCCCCACAGCAAAAAGACAAGGTTCTCCTTGCGCTCGGAAAGGCGCTGGATAATCGTATCGGTGAACTGTTGCCAGCCGATTTGCGAATGGGAGGCTGCCTGGTGAGCGCGGACGGTCAGGCTTGCGTTTAACAGCAGAACGCCTTGGTGCGCCCAGTTTTCTAGGTTACCGCTCTGCGGAATGGGAATGCCCACGTCGTCGTGGAGTTCCTTGAATATGTTCACCAGGGACGGTGGTGGTTGAACGCCGTCTGCAACAGAAAAGCAGAGTCCGTTTGCCTGTCCCGGATTGTGGTAAGGATCCTGGCCAATGATGACCGCTTTGACCTTGTCGACCGGGCATTCGTCGAGGGCGGCAAAAATCTGCGGTCCCGGCGGGTACACGGTGTACTTCTTTTTTTCTTCTACAAGGACTTCTTTCAAGTGTAAAAAGTACGGCTGCTCAAACTGGTCTTTGAGCATTTCAAGCCATGTCGGATCTAATTTCACCATGCTTCAAAAATAAGAAATTGCGGGCGCGTTAAAGGGCCTCGGCAAGAATCGCTGTCTTTTCGCCTGCAACGCGCGTGTAAAAGAGAATCGCTTCGCGCTTGCCCTTGGGAGCAAGGCGCTTGATTTCGGCTTCTGGCACAATTTCTACACCGCGCTTTTTCAGGGTGAGCTTGCCGACGTCGAATTCCTTCAAAAGCTTTTTGACTTTGCCTGTTGAAATCGGGGCGCTTGCGAGAACGCGGAAGTTGTGGAACGCTTCGCTGTCGAGCGGGGAATCGCTTGCCGCATACGCGATGCCTGTAGAAATCAGGTGCGCATCTGGGGCGGACTTTAACGCGACTTCGGCAAAGAGATGGCTGCGGACAAGAACCGGAATCGGTTCTGCGATATAGGCGCTGAGTTCTCCGAGGGGAAGCTCTTCGGTTGTCGAAGCGGCGCTTTCGGAAATCCAGCTGTGGGCGTTTCCCTGGTTGTCGATGGCGATGGCGCGGGTCTTGCCCGGGTTTTCGGCGAGGGCGCCAAAGAGCACAAGGCATTCGCGGCAATCGTTTTTGGCGCCTAAATAAATGACTTCGGCGTCTGCGGGAAATTCGTCTGTCGGGTATCCCGGGGGAAGCTTTGCCATGCCGCCCTTGTAAAGCTTAGAAAGTTCAAGGACTTCGGCAAAGGTCGGGGTGAGTTCCGAAAAGTTCCGCTGGTTGTCGCCTTCCTTGGCGCGGCGGGCGGGATCCACGGTAAAGTAATCGCTCCGCTTTTCGAGGGTGCGGATATCGGCGAGGATCGCTTCGCGGGGAGCGCCTAAGGCTTTGGTGTTAAAGCGGTACATGGCGACGCGTTCTTCCGAAAGGTCCACGCCGCGGACAGGAATTTCTTTGTTCAAAAAGAAACTGTCGCCGCCCATGCCACAGCAAAGATCGTCGATCGAAGTCGCCTTTTCAAAAAGGCACGCCTTAAAAAGCCCAATGTCGGCGGCGGTGGACTGCTCCAGGGCAAGCTTATCGCAGGCGAGGAGCGCTTCCGTGCCAAACTTTTTACGGTACTTGGGAACGAGCGCGATGTAGTCGAGGATCGGTCCGCGCAAGTCGGCGAACGGGCCTTTCGAAAGTTTTTCGGCGAGCTTCAGAACGTCCGTCTTCTTTTGGACGGCTTCGTTCACAAAGCGCGCAAATTCAGCGTCTTCCCAAGGAATGCTCTGCATTGTGGCGGGTTATTTCGGCATGCGCGTGCGCGCGATTTCGTAAAGGCCGAGAGACAGAGCCACGGATGCGTTGTAAGACTGGGCTTCCGGATTCATCGGAATGCGGAGAATGTCGGTACACTGCTTTGCGATAAACGGCGGAAGGCCAACGTCTTCACCGCCCACGGCGAGAACGATTTGGTCGCCGAACTTGTAATCGACGAGGGAAACTTCCGTTGCCGCATCCAGTCCAAGGACCTGATAACCGGCCTGTTTGAGTTCGCCGATGGTCGCTTCGAGATTGTCCGGACGACAAATGCGGAGCTTGTCCACAGCGCCGGTAGAGGCACGGGTGACAGTCGGAGTGAGACCGCACATGCCCTTGGACGGCATCAGGAAAATATCGGCGCCAAGACCGAGAGAAGAACGGATGCAAGCACCAAGGTTTCTCGGGTCTTCAATATTCGTCGCCACGACGACGAGCTTGCGTTCGCCCTTTTCCTTGGCAGTAAAGAATTCCGACTTGACGTCATCCCACTTGAGAAGTTCTTTTTCGTTGCAGAGCGCGACAACGCCCTGGTTCGGAACGGCGTAGGAATCGAGAATGCGGGCTTCCACCTGCTGCACGTGAATGCGATTCTTCTTCGCCATCTTCTGCAGGGTGTAAAGCTTTGGATTTCCGGAATTGTGACGGAAGAGTACGCGGTGTACCTTCATCGGGGAATTTGTCAAAAGCTCGGTGACTTCGCGGATGCCGCCGACAGCTGTCTGCGGAGCGCTTTCGGCGTCGCCGAGGGCGACGTTCACCTGGTTTGGACGCGGACGGGCATCTTCGTCGTTAAAACGGCGCGGTGCGCGGTCACGGTGAAAGTCACGTTCGCCGCGGTTAAAGTCTCGGTCACCACGGTTAAAGTCTCGATCGCGGTTGTAGCGCGGAGAACGTCTCTGCGAAAAGGCCGGTCTTTCCGAGAAAGACGGTTCTTCTTCGTTGTTTTCGCGGCCTGCGTTAAACGGTTGTTTTTTCCACATGGGGGTTCTCCTTTTCCGGATCGTTTTTCGGGGCTACAATATAGTTCATTGGAACGTCATGTGGCTTGAGGGTTAAAGGCTTTTCGGACACTTGAGTGCTAAATGCGACGCCGCATTTGATCGCCTGCGGATTCTTTGCGAGAAAACGGTCGTAATAGCCTTTGCCGTGGCCGTGGCGCCCGCCGTTCCAAGAAAATTGAACGCCTGGGGTCAGCACAAACGGAATCTCGCCGCGGTAAATCGGCAGTTCCTTTTTAGGCTCGTGAACGTGAAAGCGTCCTTCGACAAGGTCCTGTTCCAGATCGTGAATTTCGACAAAGTCCATGAGGCCGCCGTCGTATGTAATCGGGAGCAGCAAGCGGCCTTCCTTGGCGAGTTCTTGAAGGATCGGGCGAATGTCCGGCTCGCCCGGGAGCGGGTAAAAGGCGGCGACTTTGGCGGCGGCCTTGTAAGGCTCAAAACGGCGAATCGCGGTCACAATCCATGCGCTTTCTTTTTCTTTGTTGAACGGAATTTTCTGCGTTTCCAAGAGTTCATCCTCCAGGTCAAACTTGAGACGGTAAAGGCGTCCCTTCCAATATTTGAAAGTGGCGACCGCTTTCCCCAAATCCTTGGGCTTAAACAGGAGAAGCGCCAGCAAGAACAAAAGCCCGAATTCCGAAAATCCGATTTCTGCGTTCATCGCGTTCTCCAGGCCAGTCGGTAGGTTAACAAACTGATTCCGTACAAAATAATCATCGGAATCGCAATCCAAAAAAGCGATATCAGATCGGGCGGCGTTACAATCGCCGAAAAAAGCGCTGTTAAAAAGATCACCAACCGAAAATGCTTCAGTAAAAAATTTTTGCCCGCGATGCCCGTTCTGCCGAGGAATGCCGCCGCCACGGGCATCTGAAAGATCAGCGCGAACAGCACTTCAAACCGGAACAGGAACGACACATAAGAAGTCTGCGACCACATCTGCATCGCAGAATTCGAAAAACCGGCGAGGAAGGAAAAAAGAAAGGGAATCGCAAAAATGTAGGCAAAGGCGGCGCCTGTAAAAAAGAGAAGGCTCGACGCAAGAACCGAAAACAGGAAAGTCTTTTTTCGTCCTTCCGGAACGGCTGGGGCGCAAAAGGCGTAAGCGTGGTAAAGGAAAATCGGAGACGTCGCAAGGGCGGCTATCATGCAGGCGACGAGCAGGCTCACCGAAATGCTTTCCGCGGGCGAAAGGTTAACAAGCGTCACCAAGTCCGTGCCGAGTAATGGAAGCTCTACAAATCGCCAAAAGAAGGGAAATTGATAAAAGGCGATGCCGGCGACAACAGCAAAGCAAGCGAGACAGATCAAGAGTCTCGAACGGAGTTCCTGAAAATGCTCAGAGAGCTCCATCGACAAAAACCTTAAGCGTTTCCGTTGGAATCGTTTTTGGAATCTTCGGAAGACTTTTCGTCTTCGACTTCTTTCTTCGCCTTGCGGAATTCGCGAAGCGCCTTACCCAGGGAGGCTCCGAGTTCCGGAATGCGGCGGGCTCCTAAAAGGAGAATCGCCAAGAAAACCAACAACAAAAGTTCTGGAATTCCAATGCTCATGAGAACCTCAATGGGTTAATTTGTTGTGCAAAATGCCATTCCAAATGGTGCGCTGCCAGTTCAAGAAATGCGCCGCGTCATAGCGGTCATTCCAGGTCGAACCAATAGGGGAGGCTAGGGCAATCAACTGAGCCCGATTCGCAAGCATCGCTCCGTCTAAATGGAGCTCAGCGGCGCGTTCGTTTCGCCAATCCTTCAAGGTATCGATCAGTTCTCCGTCCGGGCTAATCAGCGGAGGGGGAGCCTTCTGGTTTTCTTCGGGCCATTCGGATTCGGGAACCTGCATCGCATTTTGGAGCATGGCCAAAAAGTCGGTACGACGTTCCCCAAAAAAGTTGCGGGGAAGTTTTGGCAGGTAGTCTTCGCGAACTTCCGGGAAGGAATAGGTGGCAGATCGGACGATGGCGAGCATCAGTTCGTTGCCAAAAACCTTATACGGCGGACGGTCCAGCTTTTCTGCTTCCTTTTCTCGCCATTCCCAAATGTGCTTCAAAATGTTCAAAGATTTGGACTGTAAACGGAACGAACCCGAAATACGCCAACGTTCTGGATCTTCTTCCTTCTTTTGACGTGCCTTTTCAATCAGTTCGTTGCAGGTTTCAATCATCCAGGTGAATTTTCCCTGGGCCTTGAGCTGTTCGCCAAGCTTTGCACAGAGTTCATGCAAATAGAAAGTGTCGTGAATCGCGTATTCGCACATGTCGGGCGGTAACGGACGCGTTGTCCAGTCGGACTTTTGATTGTCCTTGGGAAGATCGACGCCAAAATATTTGCGGACAAGACTTGCGTAACCCAGACCTTCTTCGCCGAGGAATTTCGCAGCGATCATCGTATCAAAAACGTGCTTGGGCGAGAACTGGTAATGATGCCAGAGCATGCGCAAGTCGTAATCGGCGCCGTGCAGAATCAAACTGTTCATGGCGCGGGTCTTGAAGATCGGGGTGATGTCAATCGGAGCAAACGGATCGACAATGTAATGATGTTCACCGATGGTAATCTGTATTAAGCAGAGACGTACCGTATAGTGGTACATCGAATCGGCTTCCGTGTCGACCGCTGCGATTTCGTAGTGAGACAAGTCCTCGATAAGCTTATCGAGAAACTCTTGGTCTGCTACGAGAATGTACGGATCGTTTACCATTTGAGTTGCAATATAAATACTTATTCCGCAGTTGATACAGAAGGCACGTCAATTTGGAAGGTTTTGGCGTTGCCCGCTTCATCTCGAATGCGGACCTTGAACTTTTTACCGGCTGGCGGCAAATCGCTCAAGATAAAGACAAGTTCCTTCGGCTCGGAATCGTATTCCGCGTAGATATAAGGCATGCCTTTTGCCGAAGCCTGAATCGCGTTGCCGTTTTCGATGCCGGATTCTTTTTCGATCACCGGAATGCGCAGGACCGGAGACATTTTACCTGCGATGACAGCGGAATCCAAACGCGCTTCACCGAGTTCCGGTGCGGTCTTGTCTTCGATAAAGCCGATGTCACGGAGTTCATTCATGCTCGTAAAGCGCGTTTGCTTCGTCTTCTTTTGCTTGCTGAAGTAGAACCAAAGGCGCGTTGTTTCGCCGAGGTAATACATTGGCGCTTTGGCGAGCGCTGCGTCAAACGAAACCATCCAAGATCCCAAAAAGTGCAGTCCCTTCGGGTGGAATTCGTAAGCGGGTACGCTGTCGTTTGCGAACTTGCGCACGGCAAAGGCTCTTGTCCACGGCACATCGGCAAGCTTTGTCACGTTCTGCGAAATCTTTTTTCCGCTGAGTGTGGTTTCCCAAGTGAAATCCTTGGCGTCTGCAGGAATTTCGGCGACGCGAATCGTATCTGCTTTGCCGTTCTGTTCCAAACGGATTTCGTCCAAGTCCGGATAGAGTGTAAGGATTTTTCCCAAAGGCTGAGGCGTTGCGGGGAAGGCTTCGCACGGATTCAGTTCCTTTCCTTCGCTGTCCTGAATCGGCTTTCCTTTTCCGAAAAAGTGGAAGCTCGTCTTTAAAGAATCGGACTTGCAAAGATCGAAACCGATCCAGGTTCGGCTGAGGAACGAGAACATTTCCGGATTCTGGAAGTTGCCGCGCATCCAAGGCTTAGGACCGTTGCATTTTTCGGCAAGAACGAGCTTTCGCTTGGAAACGCGGTAGGTCATGTCTTCGGTTTCAAAGGTCAGCGTGTCGCCGGGGTTTAATTTGTACGGATTTGGAATGTAGTGCCAGTCTCCCGCGGTGTCCGCTTCTTCGGCCCAAAGGAGCTCTTCGCGAATCTGGAGCATGGTGGCAAAATTCAGCGTGTCCTTGATGATTTCACCGATCGTCTCGTTGCCTTTTTTGAGCGTTACGCGGCGCACGGACATCGGGTTATCCAAAGGTTCGCGGCTGTAGTCCGCAATTTTGAAGGTGAAGCGGAGAGAATCCTGTCGGTTGCGGATGTCGGGAACTTCCAGGCAGCCGTTCTTCAAATCTTCTTCGCCGGTGAGGGCCACGTCTTCCCCTTGGAAAACGGCGGCTCCGAGAATCAGCGGATCGAGAGTGTCACCGCAAAGCGTATTGTGATGGCAAGCGTTGACGATGTGTTCCCCATAGCGCAGTTCCAGGTGCAAATGCGGATTTCCGATGCCCGAGCTTCCCGTGTACGAAATGGTATCGCCCTTGTGGAAGGCGGGAATCTTTGGATTGACAAGAGAGACATCGTTCTTTTTTGTCTTTTTCTGCGTATAGCGAATTAAAGAATCCAAGTGTTTGGAAAATCCGCTCTGATGGGCAAAGACCCAGGTGCGGCCGAGCTTGTCTTCAAAATAGACGACCTTGCCGTATGTGTATGGCGAGACTTTGACCTGGACGATTTTTCCGTCTTCCGGAGCAATCGAAGGAAAACCTTCCTTCATTTCTGTGGAATAGTCAATGCCCGCGTGGTAACGCGTACCGCGGTTTTCGCCAAAAGAACTGGTCAAATAGCCGATCTTTCCAAAGGGAACGTAAAGCGAATCTGCGGCAAAAAGGGCTCCTGCAGAAATTGCAAGAGTCCCCAGAAAAATCCCCGTCCAGTTTTTCATCATTCTATCCTTTTTTTCTTAAATCAACTTTTTAAAGAATCGCGGCTGGTGAAAGTCCGGCTTTTCGGTGCTCACCGGGAAATGCACCAAGTAGTGCGGACGGCGCGTCTTGTCGCCGCACTTGTAAATGTTACCGTGTATTTCTTCGATCGAAAGATTGCGGCTGCCGAGCAAGAAGCCCGGAATCGAGACGCGAAGTTCCCAGGTCACTTTGCCGTTTTCAAAAACAGGTTCGGTCTTGGAACGCAGAATGTGCGAATACTGGGTCTGCAAAAATTCCTTGCGATGTTCGCGGTTCAAACCTCTTGCTGCATAGCAAAAGCCTTTGCTCGTGAATTCGAAGTTGATGTATTCGTTTGCAGAATCGAGGGCTTTGACGAAAATTTCGACGCAGCTGTCTTCCCAGGCGTGTCCGCCGTCATGGTCTACGGTTGCGGCATAGCATTCGTCGGGCTCCGTCACCTGGAAGCGCACGTGCAAAAAATGGTGGTCCTTCAAAATATGGACGACAACTTCAGGGAGTGTATTTTCATTGCCGTTATCCCAACGGCCATTCGGAATAAGTTTCATGTTTTGAAATCTAATAACATTTTTGTCGTAGCAAATTTGCTAGATTGTTTTTGGACTTTTTAGGGAGGTTCCATGCTCGATTTGCCTGTCATTCAGATGGTACGCGACTCCGATGTCGCCACGATGGTTATCCTTTGCGTTTTGGCCGTGATGTCGCTCATGTGCTGGGGAATCATCATTGTCAAAATGATTTTCTTTAAGAAGAATCAGCATGCGAACGCCGTCTTTTACCGCCAGTTCGAAAAGATCGAACGTTTCGTGGACTTGAAGGACCTTTGTGACAACAGCGGTGCGAGTGCACTGAAGAGCTTGACGGAAGAAGTCCTGATCGAAGCGTCCAAGTTCAGCAATTTTGTGAGCTACGATTCCATTCAGCATCGAGCATCCCTTTTGGAAGATACGATCCAGCGCTCGATTGAAGGCATCCGTTTGAGCGAAAACCGCCATGTGAACTTTCTCGGTATGTGTGCGAACCTCGCCCCGTTCTTCGGTCTTCTCGGCACGGTTTGGGGCATTATGACCGCCTTCTTTGAAATCGGCCAGCATGGTTCTGCGGATTTGGCTGTGGTCGCTCCGGGTATTGCAATGGCTTTGATTACGACGGTGGCGGGCCTGGTCGTCGCTATTCCGGCTTCCGGCTCTTACAACTTCTTTGTTTCCCGCACGGGTGAAAACGAAATCGCTTATTACAACTTTGGCAGCCGCATGCTCAGTCTCTTCAAGCGTGGAGACCTTCTCGCTCTTGAAGAAGTCGCAGGCTAAGGAGTTCTTGTGAAGCGTAGCCGTGGTAAACCGATTAACCAAGAGATGAACCTCACGAACATGATCGACGTCGTGTTCGCGATTCTCATCGTGTTCCTCATTTCTGCTCCGTTGATGAGCCAGGGTATCAAGGTGGAACTTCCAAAGGCGGAAGCCCCGACGATGGAACAGGAAAAGATGTTGAAGGTTTCCATCAACAAGGAAAATGAAATCTACGTCGCCGACATGAAGGTGAAATTGAAGGATTTCAACAGCATTTTCAAATCGCTTTGGGATGGAAATATGCCGGTCGTAATCAATGCCGATGAAACGGTGGATTATGGCAAGGTGATGAAGGTCGTGTCGCTCGTGCAGAATGCGGGTGTCACCAAACTCGGATTTTTGACCCTCCCGGACGAAAAGTAAAGCGCGAATAGGTCATGGCAAATAAGAAGCAACAAGAAAACACCCCATTCTTCCAGAGTGGATGGAACGGCAAGCTCCCGAAGATTGTCGCGATTTCTTTGTGCTTTCACTTGATGATCGTCGTCGGCATTGTCGTTTTGAACAAGCTGAATTTTGAACGCGAACCGGAACCGGTCAAGATTTTTGAACTGGTACAGTTACAACAACCGCAGAAGGTAGCTCCACCCAAGGCTCGTCCCAAAAAACAGCCTCCGAAGCCCCAGCCCGAACAGCCCAAAGAGGTGAAAAAGGAACAGCCCAAGCCGAAGCCGGAAGTGAAAAAGGAACTTCCGCCGGAACCTAAAATTGCGAAGGAAGAACCGAAGCCGGAACCAGAGCCTCAGCCTGAACCGCAGCCCGAGCCGGAAGCACCGCAGGAAGAACCTGCCGAAGAAACGATGGACCTGCCGGATGACATGGATCTTCCAGAAGAAATCGCCGAAGAATCCGGTTTGAATCCCGTCGGCTACGTGGACATGGACCCGCTGATGCAGGTTTACCTGGAACGTTTGAAACAAATTATTATGCAGCACTTCAACCCGCCTTCGGGATTGAATGTGACGAAGAGTACCAAGACTTCGGTCCAGTTTACGGTGGACCGCTTTGGCAACATCACGGATATTTCGTTAAGACGTTCCTCGGGAAACAAGACTTGGGACAATCTTTCGGTGCGAGCCATCAAGATTTCCAAACTGCCGGAACTTCCGCCGAACTACCGTGCGCCTGCACTGTCGCTCAACTTTAACTTTACGCCGAATTGAGCTGGCACACAGCGGGGGAAATAAAAACTTTGTATTATTGAAATGATGTTATCAAAACTGAAACTTTTTGCTTTTGCTGTTTTTGTCGCCTGTTCAAGCTCCTTTGCTTTGATCGATACGATTTCCGTCGATGTGGGAATTGCGGTGTCGAATACGATGCCGATTGGTCTTGTGCCTTTTGAACAAGAAGCGGATTTTGAAGCGATTTCTTCGAAGCTGGATGAAGTTTTAAAGCGGGACTTTGAACTTTCGGGTCGTTTCTCGGTCGTGGAAAGCCCGACTTTTAAAATGGTGACTTTTGTCCGCGGCGGGGCAAAGTTCTATGTGACGGGTAAACTGCAAAAGGCGGAAGGTTCCAAGGTGAAGCTTTCCTGCTACTTGTACGCGACGCAGACGAAGGATCTGGTCCTTGGTGAAGCTTATAAGGTGGCGCAGAAGGATGTTCGTGCCGCCCTTCACGATTTTGTGGACAAGGTTGTGAAACAGCTCTGGGGTGAATTCGGCGTTGCTTCGACGGAACTCGCTTGGGTTTCTAAAGTAGATGGTGTAAAGCAGATTGTGGTCGCCGATTACGATGGTTATAACCGTCGTCAGCTGACGCATGATACGACGATCAGCATGATGCCCGCTTGGACGAAGGACAACAATTCGATTATCTACGTGAGCTTCCGCAATGGCAAGGCTCAGCTTTTTGAACGTGAACTTTATACGAGCAAGGAACGTCGCCTGTTCCCGAATAAGTCGCAGACTTTTAGCCCGGCGGTGAATCCGAAGACGGGTGAAGTTTTGTTCGCCGCCATTCACGGCAATACGACCACGGTGTATCTCGGCGATCCGAATTCCGGAGCTAATCACAAGGTGATGTATGGCCGCGCTTCGCAGGTGAGCCCTTCGTGGAGCCCGTTCGGCACGGAAATCCTTTACACGAGCGACCGTGGCGGTAGTCCGCAGATCTTTGTCATGGGCAAGGACGGTAGCGATGCGCGCCGTGTGACGTTCATGGGAAATTATAACGAACGCGCTTCCTGGTCTCCGCAAGGTGACCGCATTGTCTACACTTCGATGGACGGCGGAAAGATGAACATTTACACCTGCGCCATCGACGGTTCGGACATTGTGCAGCTCACGAGCAATGCGGGCAACAACGAACATCCGACCTGGTCTCCGGATGGCATGTTGATAGCCTTCTCCAGCGATCGTTCGGGCTCGCATCAGATTTATATTATGCGCAAGGACGGCACAAACGTCACGCGCATTACGAACAGCGGCGACAATACCGCACCAACGTGGTCCTGGTATTCGCCGGAACGTCAGAAACAAATTTCAATTCAAAACGAAGGATGGTAGAACAATGAAAAAGATTCTTTTGCTGACTATTTCTGCAGCTACGGCATTTGCAATTGTCGCTTGCTCCAAGAATAAGCCGCCTGTAAACCCGGTGGTGAAGGAAGAACCGGCCGCTGTTTCCGCCGAAGATTCCGCTGCTGCAGCCAAGGCGAAGGCTGACTCCTTGGAAAAGGCACGCTTGGAAGCGGAACGCCTGGAAGCCGAACGTTTGGAAGCGGAACGCGCTCGCGTGGAAAAGCTCATCAACGAACTCATGTCGGATGATGTTTACTTTGACTTCGACAAGTCCGAACTCACCGAAAAGGCAAAGGAAATCCTGACCCAGGTTGGCGACATCCTGCTGAAGGAACCGCGCTTTGTAATCGTCGTAGAAGGCCACACGGACGCACGCGGTACCGAAGATTACAACATGACTCTCGGCAGCAAGCGCGCCATGAAGGTGAAGGAATTCCTCGCCGCTTACGGTGTGGGCAACGATCGTATGGAAACGGTGAGCTACGGCAAGGAAAAGCCGAAGGCCGCTGGCGAAAACGAAGAAGCTTACGCTCAGAACCGTCGTGCTAACTTCAAGGTCAATATCAAGAAGTAATCCGTCTCCGAACCTTTTGATTTTGAGGTCTTCATGAAACGTTTGATACTCGGATCTTTGATTTGTGCTTTTGCACTCACGTCTTGCTCGAGCGTGACTCTTCTCCGCACCAAGGAGATGAAGGCGGTCGGTGACGATGTGAAGAAAGATGTGCAAGAAGTAAAAGTGGAAGTGAATGCTTCAACGGAAGCTTCCAAGGCGCGTATCGATTCCTTAGAACAGGTGATTGATTCGCTCGCATTGGTGCAGAAACGGATGAAGGTGGAACTTTCCATGCTTTCTTCTAAGATTGCAGAAATCAGCGATCGTAACGACAGTCACCACGAAGAATTGCTCTACCGCTTGGACTTGCTTCTTGGCAAATCCGACAAAATCCTTTCGAAAAAAGTGGTGGTGAACGGTCAGACGGTTGAAGCTCCGGCAGACAGCGATGCGATTTCTGCAGAAAAGATGCAGACTCTCGATTCGCTGTTCAATACGGCTCGTGCAGACTATCACAAGGGTGAAGTCAAGCTCGCTTATTCGGAATTCAAGCAGATCTATGAAGAATCCAAGAAGGGCCAGATCGCAAGTGATGCTCTTTATTGGATGGGCGTCTGCCTTGCGGATGCAAATCAAATGGATAAGGCAAAGGTGGTCTTTGGCCGCGTCATCAAGGCTTTCCCGGACGCTCCGAAGACCTGCGCATCGCTCTTGAAACTTTCGAACATCGCCGCCTCGGAAGGGGATCTGAAAACGCAGAAGCAATATCTGCAGACGATTCTCGGCACAAAGAGCTGCTCGGATTCGAACGAATTCATGCAGGCTGCGGAAATTCTCGAAACGATCCTGAACAGCGAAACAGCAACGGAACCTGCTCCGGTGGATTCGGTTCGCAATTAACTAATTCCCAGAGACTTTTCTACTGCGGAAGGAAAGTTCTGTTATGAGTTATGAGTTTTTCGGAAGGGAATTTCTACTGTGGAAGAAAGTTTCCTTTCCGCGGACCTAATAACTTGTAACTAATCCTTTGTAACTAATTCTCAGAGACTTTTCTACTGCGGAAGGAAAGTCCTGTTATGAGTTATTGGTTATGAGTTATGAGTTTCTCGGAAGGGAATTTTACTGCGGAAGGAATTTTCTTTTCCGCAGACCTAATAACTTATAACTAATACTTTGTAACTAATTCTCAGAGACTTTTCTACTGCGGAAGGAAAGTTCTGTTATGAGTTATGGGTTATGAGTTATTGGTTATGAGTTTCTCGGAAGGGAATTTCTACTGTGGAAGAAATTTTCTTTTCCGCAGACCTAATAACTTATAACTAATCCTTTGTAACTAATTCCCAGAGAGCGCAGGATCTTTAACCCCGTTGGCGGCGAATGCCTTGGCGCGGTCGATGCACGTGCCGCAGGTTCCGCAGGGCTTTTCTCCACCTTCGTAGCAGCTCCAGGTAAGTTCAAACGGGACCTTCAAATCGAGGCCTTTTTTTACCACGTCTGCTTTGGACATTCCGGCGAAGGGAGCTTCCACTTTCACGAGTCCATAGGTTCCAATGGAAATCGCCTTTCCCATGGTATTCACAAAGTCCGTGCTGCAGTCCGCATAAGCGTTGCCCGCGGCGTCGTCTCCGTGAGCGCCTAAGTAGAGCGTAACTTCATCTTTTTCAAAGAGGCTCTGGGCAAGGCTTGCGCACACGCTCAGCATGAGCCCGTTGCGAAAAGGAACGTACGTGGAAACTTTTCCGTTGCCGTCTGGGCCCTGTTCCGCGATCTGCTCGGCGTAGCTCTTGTGCGAAATTTCTTCCGTGGAACCGGAAAGAAGCGAGCAGTTCGAATACTGCATGACCGAGGAAAGGTCAAATTCGTAATGGGGAAGTTTGTAAAAGTCCGCGATTGCCTTCGCCGCTTTGAGTTCCTTGTCGTGCTTTTGACCGTAAAAGATCGAAGTCGTTGCCACGTTTTCCCTGCCGAATTTTTCGACAGCCATGGCGACGCACACGGAAGAATCTACACCGCCCGAAGAAAGAACAATCGCTTTTTTCATTTTGGACTTCCTCAAGTTACTTGTGAGAGCGTCTGTCGATCGAGGCGAAAAGACGGTCGGTGGCGCGGGCTTCGTAAACGGTTCCCGGTTTGCCGTAGCAGGCGAACGGGTAAATCGAAATTCCGCCACGCGGCATGAACACGCCTTCCACTTCGATGTACTTCGGATCCATCAGCGCAATCAGGTCCTTCATGATGATGTTCACGCAGTCTTCATGAAAGTCTCCGTGATTGCGGAAACTGAACAGATAGAGCTTGAGCGATTTGGATTCGACGATGGACTGATCCGGAATATAGTTGATATGAATATCGGCAAAGTCCGGCTGACCGGTCTTCGGGCAAAGCGAAGTGAATTCCGGGCAGTTCAGCATCACCATGTAATCGTTTTCGGGATGCTTGTTCGGGAACTTTTCGAGCAACTTCGGATTATAGTCGTAAGTGTACTTGGTGTTTTGATTGCCAAGTAGCGTTACGCCTTCCAGTTCATTTTCGGATCGGCTCATACAAGTCTCCTTTTATCCGAAGAGGTCCGGGGAATCCGAATCCTGATCGATGACGCTTTCTTCTTCATCTGCCGCACCCTTGAGACGGGTGAATCTCTTGACCTTCTTGGCGGTGAACTTGCTGCCCAGAGCCTTGTAAGTCTTGATTTCGGCGAGTTCTGTTAAATCGAGCTCTTCCTGTTCCACCTTGTGACCGGACTGGTAATCCATCATCACGCGGGCGTTTTCCGTCGAGAAGAATTCAACCATTTTGGTATCCGGATGATCGGAAAGAATGTTGAATTCGGTCGTCGTCGGGCAGGTTTCGAGCGTAAAGCGCTTGACCATGTAATTGAAGTTTTCGCCTTCAAAGTACAAGACGGTGAAGATGCGCTTCGGATCGTACTTGCCGAGGTAGAGAACGTCCGTGCCGACAAGGATCGGGTCCTTCATTTCGTGGAGCTTTGCCATGCCGTTGTTGCGGATGGAAATCAGCTTTTCTTCGTCTTCGAAGGCTCCGATGCGGTCTCCCTTCTTCTGGGTGCTGACCATGCCGGAAATCGCATCGTAGTAGAAGACCTTGGCTCCGAGCGTACTTTCGCCGTCGCTGACCTTCTTGATCGAGCGGACCGGGTACTTGGTCACAATGTTACCGACTGCGTTACGACCCTTGATTTCGACTTCGGAGAAGTCCACTTCAAAGTTGAGCTTGACGCGCGGACGCGGCTTGAGAACGACCTTGACCGTTCCCGCTTCGCCGTTCGCATTCGAAGAAATGTAAAGGATCTTCGTGCCCGGCTTGCCCTTGCCCATCGGGTAATCCTTGTTACGGGTAATGCCGCCGACGTTAAAGCGTTTGATGAGAGCCGGACCGTCTTTACCGTCCTGGTAAATGACGTTGTAAATGCGTCGTTCGTCGTCCTTGTTGAACTTTTCGACGAGGACGATGTCCTTGCCGACAAAGTCCTTGGCATCGACCTTCACGATCTTGTAGGAACCGTCGGCCTTGAACACGATGATGTCGTCGTATTCCGAAACGTCGAACAGGTATTCTTCTTTCTTGAGATCGGTTCCGATAAAGCCTTCCTTGCGGTTCACGTAGAACTTCTGGTTGGCCATGGCGACGTGCACGGCATCGACCTTGCCGAATTCCGCGATCTGCGTTTTGCGTTCGCGGCCTGCGCCGTACTTCTTCTGAATATTCTTGAAGTGGGCGACGGTGTAATCGATGATGTTTTCCAAATTCGCATGGATTTCAGCGATGTGATCGTCCAAGCTCTTTAAAAGTTCATCGGCCTTTTTGCGGTTAAAGCGTGCGATTTTCGACATCGGGAGAGCGACGAGCTTTTCGATGTCTTCGGTCGTGACTTCGCGACGGAGCTTTTTCGTGAACGGCTTTAAGCCTTCATCGATCAGCTGGATCATTTCGTCGTGGTCTTTCGCCTTTTTCATGACTTCGTAGACTTCTTTTTCGATGAAGATCTTTTCGAGGCTGGTCGCGTGCCACTTTTCCTGCGAGTGTTTCAGGTCATTTTCGAGTTCCCACTTGAGCAAATGCTTGGTGTGCTCGACGCTCAACTTTAAAAGTTCAGAGGTCGTGGTAAAGCAAGGCTTTTTGTCGATGATGACGCAGGTGCACGGAGAAAGCGACTTTTCGCAGTCCGTGAAGGCGTAGAGCGCTTCGATCATCTTCTGCGGATCGGATCCAGGAAGAAGGTGAATCACAATTTCGACTTCTTGAGCGGTGTCGTCGTCGACGCGCTTGATCTTGATTTTGCCCTTGTCGTTGGCGGCGACGATCGATTCGATGAGGGAGCCGGTCGTTGTGCCGTAAGGAATTTCGCTGATGACGAGGGTCTTGGCGTCTTGAACTTCGATCTTCGCGCGGACCTTGATTTTACCGCCACGGGCACCGTCGTCATAATGGGAAATGTCGATGGTACCGCCGGTAAAGAAGTCCGGGTACAAAGTGAACTTTTTGCCCTTGAGGTAGGCGACGCTCGCTTCGCAAAGTTCGTTAAAGTTATGCGGCAGAATGTAGGTCGAAAGACCGACTGCAATACCGTCCACGCCCTGAGCGAGGAGCAGCGGGAACTTGGCCGGGAGAGTGACCGGTTCCTTGCGGGTGCCGTCGTAGTTCGGAATCCATTCGGTGGTTTCCGGATTGAAAAGGATTTCTTGCGCAAACTGCGAAAGACGGCCTTCGATATAACGGCCTGCAGCAGCGCCGTCACCCGTGTACGGGTTACCCCAGTTACCCTGCGTATCGATCAGCAAGTCCTTTTGACCGAGACCGACAAGCGCCGTGTAAATGGAAGAGTCGCCGTGCGGATGGTAACGCATCGTTGCACCGACCACGTTTGCCACCTTGATCAGGTGACCGTTGTTCATTTCAGAAAGCGTATGCAGAATACGGCGTTGCACCGGCTTCAAACCGTCTTCAAAATACGGCACGGCACGGTCGAGAATCACATAGCTCGCATAGTCGAGGAACCAACCGTCGTAAAGCTTTTCCAAATGGTTTGCATTCGAAAGGCCGAGAATCGCGGTATCGCTTTTGACGTCGGCTTCAGGAGCGTTTGCGTACTTATCTTCGATATCACTCATTACAGTTCCTCCACCGCGTTAGCGCGCAGGTTTTGCACAATGCGGTTCTGACGTTCCGGCGTGTTCTTGCCCATATAGTAGCCGAGCATTTTGCCAAGAGAAGCATCTGGAGGCGAGACGACGCTTTCAAGGCGCATCGTTTCACCGATGAACTGGCGGAATTCATCCGGGTTGATTTCACCCAGACCTTTGAATCGGCTGATTTCCAAATCCTTGCCGGCGAGAGTCTGGGCGGCTTCGTCACGTTCCGTTTCGTCGTAGCAGTAAAGAACCTTGTTCTTCTTGGAATTGCGGACGCGGAAAAGCGGAGTCTGCAAAATGTAGAGGTGGCGCTGTTCCACGAGTTCCGGGAAGAACTGCAGGAAGAACGTCATCAAAAGGAGTCGAATGTGCATGCCGTCGACATCGGCATCGGTCGCGATAATGACCTTGTCGTAACGGAGGGAATCCAAGCCGTTTTCAATGTCGAGCGCGTGCTGCAACAGGTTGAATTCTTCGTTTTCGTAAACGACCTTTTTGGTGAGGCCGAAGCTGTTGAGCGGCTTACCGCGAAGGCTAAAGACCGCCTGGTTCTGCACGTTGCGCGCCTTGGTCAGCGTACCCGATGCAGAGTCACCTTCGGTCAGGAAGATCATGGTTTCCTTGTGGACCGGATTCTTGGCGTCGGTCAAATGCACCTTGCAGTCGCGAAGCTTTTTGTTGTTCAGGTTCGCTTTGCGGGCGCGTTCGTTGGCGAGCTTGCGGATGCCTGCGATATCCTTGCGTTCGCGTTCGCTCTGCTGGATGCGGGTAAGGAGAGCCTTTTCCGCTTCCGGATACTTGTGCAGGTAATTGTCCACTTCGGTCGAAACGAAGTCGACGATCCAGGTGCGGAGAGACGGACCGCCCGGAGCCGTTGTGGTGCTTCCGAGCTTGGTCTTTGTCTGGGATTCAAAAACCGGTTCCTGGATGCGGACGGCGATTGCTGCGATGATGCAGTTGCGGATATCCGACGGATCGAGGTCCTTTTTGAAGTGGTCGCGGACGCCTTTCACAAAGCCTTCACGGAAGGCCTGCTGGTGGGTACCGCCTTGGGTCGTATGCTGACCGTTCACAAAGCTGAAGTAGTGTTCGCCGTACTGGTTACCGTGCGTGAAGGCGATTTCGATATCCTTCGTCTTCAAGTGGGCAATCGGATAGCGGAGAGTGTCGTCGACACGGCCCTTGAGCAAGTCGAGAAGGCCTTCTTCGCTCGTGTAAACCTTGCCGTTCATCACCAGGGTAAGGCCTGTGTTCAGATAGGCGTAGTTCCAGATTTTTTCTTCCATGTAGGCCGGAAGATAGCGGTAATTCTTGTTGAAAATCGTCGCGTCCGGCGTAAAGATGATCTCTGTACCGGTCTTTTCGTCCGATTTGCATTCCCCGTATTCTTTGACGAGGACGCCCTTGCTGAATTCCGCCTTTTTGCACTTGCCGTCGCGGAAGCTCTGAACGACAAATCTATCGGAGAGGGCGTTCACCGCCTTGGTACCGACACCGTTCAAACCGACCGACTTCTGGAAGGCTTCGGAATCGTATTTACCACCGGTATTCATCTTGGAAACGCAATCCACGACCTTACCGAGAGGGATTCCACGACCGTAGTCGCGTACGCGGACTTCACGGTCTTCAATTGTAATTTCAATTCTTTTGCCGGCGCCCATCACGAATTCATCGATCGAGTTGTCGATGATTTCTTTGGCGAGCACATAAATACCGTCGTCAGGGCTCTGACCGTCCCCGAGTTTTCCGATGTACATACCCGGACGCATCCGAATATGTTCATGCCACTCCAACGATTTAATATTGTCTTCTGTATATCTTACTGCCATAAATTTTTGAACCTAAATCGTCTAATTGAATTCAAAGCGTGCAAAAATGAGTAAAATTCGGGAACGAACTTGTGGGTTCGGTCCAAAATACAGACCAAATATAACAAAAAATCAAAATTAGTGTACGCGTGTGCAGTGGAATGGAATAACGAAAAAGCCCCGGAAAAACCAGGGCGTTTTGTTTCTTTGAGTTTTATGGATTTGCGAATGCGAGTACCGGACTTACCGATGGAATGATGCCATCGAGGAAGTCGAACATAGTTTTGTAGGCGTTGTCGCGGACTATTTTCTTTGAGAGGAACAAGTCGTGCATCCCGTCGGTAATCGTCGTGGTGGTCACGTTATCACCGAGTTTGGGAGCCCATTTTTCAATCAAATTGACGTCTAGCATGCAGTCGCAACGCATGTAATCTTCATTCCAATCCGTTTCATCAACCGTGCAGCCGCTGCGCATGACAAGAATAGGGGATTGAATATCTAATCCGGAATGGATCCATTTGATGCCTCTGTGAACCGCACGGAAGTAGCCGAAATATTGAACCGGCCATTCATCGCTTTTCCAATCGCGGTTGAATTCCCATTCTCCCTTTTCGCTTGCCAACAGGGAAATATTATAATCCGGAGCTTCCTGAGCAGGCACGACGACGTCCGGAAGGAGCAGGGCAACGTCCGAAACGATCGGGTAGATTACGTTGCGGGTGAACCAGTTATCGTTGAAATCGAGGAATGGGCTGTTCAGCACGAGTGCTGCGAAGCTTCCGCTATCGCGTTCGTTCATATAATTGGGAACGATCAAGCCGCCTTGGGAGTGGCCGATGAGAACATAGGGGAGGGATTCATCGGTGAGGTTTTTGCTAATCGCGACAGCGGCGTCGAGTTCCGCATAGAATTCTTTGATGCTGCGCATGTCGGAACGGCGTTCGCCATCGCTGTAGGAGCGTCCGTTGTAATGCAGGTCTATGGCAAAGAAGGCAAAACCCGCTGAATCGCATTTTTCGGCGAGCTCTTCCTGGAAGTAGTAGTCATTATAACCGTGTACATATAAAATGATACCACGGGGATTGACGCCCGGCGTGATTGAACGCGGGGAACTTCCGTAGGGATATTCGATGAGGGTGGAATGAAAAACGTTTTCCCCATCGGGGCTTGTTTCGATGGGGTAAAGCGTGTACGGTTCTCCCAA
>JAILDK010000101.1 GCA_024689485.1 Fibrobacter sp. | reverse complement strand
CAAATTCCATTTAAAGGATATCGCCGTTTTCACGGCTTTCATCGCGGTCTGCTGTTCCCCCGCCTGGATCTTCCCCGAATTCTGCCTTAAAACTCTCTTTTTCGCAGCGCCGATCCATTCAAACCCAGAACTTCTCGCATTTGGCGCGTTCAGCTTTTCAACGCTCGTCTTTTCTCTGATCTTCCAAGCGACCCGCGTAAGCCTCGTCGCGACCATGCTTAAAGAAAAACGTTTGTGGACTTACGTCTCCCTGATCTTTTTAGGTGGAATCCTGAACGCAGGCGCCGTTTTCGGCTTACCGGCTCTCGGCATTTCCTACAGCCTCATTCCGCTTCTCGCCCTCACCGGAGACGCGGCCCTCAGCATGCTGCTCTTTATCTACTTCGCACGGGAAAAGCGTTTTCGGGCGTAAATTGCAGACCGTCGATACAGCCCAAAGAATAACGGCCCAGACCCAGAAAATACCCTGCTTATAGCCCGCGATAAAGAACCAGAATCCCACAAAATAGATGAACATGACATACAGCATCACTCTGCGTATTGTCATCTGTCGTTTTAGCCGGGCATAGAATACCGACAACGCGAGTCCCACCAGGAACGGAACCGCAAAGCAACCGAATAAGCCGAAATCCTTATAGACTTCCCACAAATATCCCGTCGTATTGTATCCAGGAACTTTTTGGACGCTTTCATTAAAAACGCCATCCCAGCCAAAACTATTTTTCAAAGACCCGGAAACCCGAAGATAATCGAGCATCCCCGAGAAAAAATCAATTCCATACGTGAAAGGGTGGATTTCCCTATCCGTGGGCGGGTTCAACGCATAATCCAAATTCCAGTAATTATTCGCCACATACCGATACGGCATCGTCATCGCCACATCCATCGTCATCGATTCCATGGAATTGTTCCCCGCATACTGAGACCGCGCCGACGCCACAAAAACAAAAGCGGATATGCCAAGACCCAGCAAGGCAGCAATCAAAAGGACAGAAATTCGTTTCCGCAAAAAATTAAAGAGTATCGCCACAAAGCCCACGCACATAAAGAGCGACGTTCGGCTCGGATAAGCGCATACACTCAGCACACAAATCGCCGGAGCAACGACGCGCGAAATCCAGCGGCTCAAGCGCCAAGGATTCACAGACTTAAACATGCCCACGCCAAAAAGAATGGCGACAAGCGGCGCACTGGAAAACAAATGGGCAGAAATCCCATAATCAATTTTTGGCGAAGTCCAGTAACTCGGATTGCCCGAAAAAAGAATCAACGTTCCTACATTCTGAATGATCGAAAAAACGCCTATCAGATACAGAACGAGCGTCACGCTTGCAAATACAAAATGCCACTTCCAATTATAAAAGCGCCGAACATCTTCAAACCCCTTTTCAGGGTTCTCTTTCTGCAGAGGATTTTTTTGAGCATCTACCCACTGGTACAATAGGCTTGCCGACGTAAACGAAAGCAGTGCGCCGATCCAAACACCCCAAGTCTTCAAATGAAACGGCGTCATCGCCTTGTCCATCTGCAAATAGGCAATCGAAAGAGTCAAACACTGAAAAAAGATATAGACCGAAGCAGGAGAAAAGAAGTCTTTCTTCATTCTCCAGATATAAAACAACAGTCCTACCACAATCAGGGCAAGGACTGTCGTCTCAGGATATTCGGAAATCCATGCGAACATTAGTTCGCGCGCTTCCTTCTAAAGAAACCCGCGAATGTCGCCCATTCCTTTTCAAGCGAGGAACCGGTTCCCTTCTGGGACTTCACAAGTTCGATGAAGTTGCAAAGAATCGTCGCAAGGAGCGTCGCCACGAAAACCGTGAAGACCAGCGAAGCACCACGGAGCGGAGAAACCTTCTTGTCGTTTGGCCAAGGCGCTTCAAGCACGTGCAAGTTCGTGAGCTTCTTCGCTTCTTCAAGCTGCATCTGTTCGCTCTGCTGACGGAGCAGCTTGTACAGCGCAGCCTGCACCTTGATTTCTTCCTGCTTGCGCATATATTCCGCGCCAAGCTGCGGGCTCTTCTTGAGCGTAATCAAGCCCATCGTCTGCTGCTTGCCGTTGAGCGTCTGATTGATCGCCGTATTTAAAGAATTATAACGCTTGGAAAGTTCGCTGTAGCGTTTGGAATCCGTTCCGCGCAACTGACTTTCATAATTCATTTCTACGGCAACACTCTGACGTTCTGTCTGGAGAGTGCTCAAGTAATTGATCGTCGCTTCCATCTGAACTTCAGGTTCATAGAAATTGTTGTCTGCCTGGAACTTCACAAAGTCCTGCTGCAAAGAATCCAACGTTTTCAAGCAAAGTTCAATCCGGTTATCAAAATATTCACGGCTCTGACGGGCCTGCTTGGTCTTGAACGCGTTAAACATTGAATCCGCTTTATAAAGCATGAACGTCGCCATTTCCGAAGCGAGCTTGTAATCTTCATCCTCGATCGAGATTTCAAGCATGTTTTCATCCGTCAAAGACAGATCGAAATTTTTCCGGAACTGTTTCAACAAGTCCGCACGGAACTGTCCATCAAACTCGTAATGTTCCGCCAAATTAAACTTGTCAATGACCATGTCCTGCAATTCTTTCGAATCAAAAATCGTCCAAATCGCATCCGCATCCACCGAACCCGAAGCAAAACCGAGTAGCGATGCATAAGAGGAAAGTTCGCCGTCGAGCATTCCCGAAAGGGCTCCCATCGAAGAATTGTCAGGCGGAGGCGTCACCACCGCTTTGGCCGCATAAGTCGGCTTGATGACCCACATCACCAGCACAAAGACGACAAGCGTCGGAATCAAAACGCATGCACAGCAC
>JAILDK010000100.1 GCA_024689485.1 Fibrobacter sp. | reverse complement strand
CAAATTCCATTTAAAGGATATCGCCGTTTTCACGGCTTTCATCGCGGTCTGCTGTTCCCCCGCCTGGATCTTCCCCGAATTCTGCCTTAAAACTCTCTTTTTCGCAGCGCCGATCCATTCAAACCCAGAACTTCTCGCATTCGGCGCGTTCAGCTTTTCAACGCTCGTCTTTTCTCTGATCTTCCAAGCGACCCGCGTAAGCCTCGTCGCGACCATGCTTAAAGAAAAACGTTTGTGGACTTACGTCGCCCTAATCTTTTTAGGTGGAATCCTGAACGCAGGCGCCGTTTTCGGCTTACCGGCTCTCGGCATTTCCTACAGCCACATTCCGCTTCTCGCCCTCACCGGAGATGCGGCCCTCAGCATGCTGCTCTTGATTTACTTCAGAAAAAGACTTTCTTTACGATAGGAACGCGGGAAAGTCCAAGCGTCACCAAGACATCCAGCATAAGCCGCAGCACGGCCACCAAAACCGCATCCGGAATTTTCGCATACCAGTCAAACAGCATGAATTCCGTATAATGCACACCGAGCAGCAACAGGGAAGCCCTGCCTAAAAAAGAAAGACTGTTCCGAAGCGCCGAAAAGCGCGAAGCCCATTCCAAAATCCAATACAGAGAAAACGTCACCGCCAATGCGCCCAAAACATTCAACGGGTACAGCGGATACAATAACATATGAACGTCCATTTCACCGCATCCAAAGAACGCCACAGCGGAAATCGCCACCCCCAAAAGTGCCATCCAAGCATGCACCACGATCTTTTTCTTCGCCCACAGAAATCCGAGCGCATAAAAGACGATTGCAGAGACCCCGATCAGCAATCCAAGCGAATGTTCCACATTCCATCCGAACGCCCCTACCGCAACGGAAACGAGCACGGCCACGGCAATTCCCCACTTCGAGCGCCCCGCCGCATTAAAAAGTTCCCTGCACCAGAACAAGGCGAGCAAGAACCAGATCGGTCCAACCCCAAAATTCCCTGAAGCGACACTCATGGCGAATTTCGGCAACGTGGAAAAATCCTGCAGACGGAAGGCATCCACGGAAAACTTCAAAAAGACCACTGCCGAAAAAATCAAATACGGAAAAATCAAACGCTTCAAATCCGATTTGAATAAAGCGCCAAACGCTTTCGGCTTATAAAAGTATCCCGAAACGATAAAAAACATCGGAATGTGGAACAGGTAAATCACATGGTGCAAAGAATCGGAAATCCGACAATGCCCAAGCACCATCAGCAAAATCGCAACCCCTTTCATCATATCAAAAACGGGATTGCGTTCCGTCATGCGATCCTCTTTCGCTTCGCCATGCAAATCGACGAAATCGCAAAAATCAAGACACCCCAAGCCCAAAAAAGACCCTGCTTATATCCCGCGAGGAAGAACCAGAACCCGACAAAATAAATAAAGAACACATAGAACATCACCTGTCGAGGAGTCCGTTCCCGATTCATCCGTGCGTAAAGGACCGACAAGGCAAGCCCCGCCAGGAAGGGGAACAAAAAGCAGCCCGGCAATCCAAAGTCCTTATAGACTTCCCACAGGTAACCCGTCGTATTGTATCCAGGGATTTTTTCAACGCTCTTGTTAAAAAGACCATCCCACCCCATGCTCGTCCGGATCGCGCCCGGCACGCCCGAATACTCCAGCATGCCCGCAAAAAAGTCCACGCCATACGTAAACGAATGAATATGCTGGTCATTCCGCGGATTCAGCACATAATCCAGATTCCAATAGTTATTCGCCACATAGCGGTACGGCATCGTCATCGCCGCATCCATCGTCATCGATTGAATCGAATTGTTCCCCACATACTGGGAACGAGCCGAAGCCACAAACACGAAAGCGGAAATCCCGAGAGCAAGGAGTGCAGCGATCAAGAGAACAGGAATTCTCTTACGCAAATAATTAAAGAGAATCGCCAAAAAACCCACACACATAAAAAGCGTCGTCCGGCTCGGATAAGCGCAAATGCTCAGCACGCAAATCGACGGAGCGATCACACGCGAAACCCATCGAATCCAGCGCACCGGATTCACCGACTTGAACATCGCTATTCCAAAAAGCATCACGACAAGCGGCGCACTGGAATAAAGTTGCGAATAGTAACCGTAATTGATCAGCGGAGACGTCCAATGGCTCGGATCCCCCGAGAACAGGATGAGCGTCCCAACGACCTTGATGATTCCATAGATTCCCACCAAATACAGCAACAGGATCGCACAGGCAAATACAAAATGCCAATTCCAATTATAAAAACGCTGTACCTTTCCAAAGCCATCTTCCGCCTCTTTCCGCAGAGGATTTCTTTGAGCCGACACCCATTGGTACAAAAGGCACGCCGAAGTAAACGAGACCAGAGCCCCAATCCAGACACCCCAAGTTTTCAAATGGAATGGCGTCATCGCCTTGTCCATCTGCAAATAGGCGATTGACAGGGTAAAGCACTGGAAAAAGATGTAGACAGAAGCCGGAGCGAAAAAGTCCTTCTTCATTCTCCAGATGTAAAACAACAATCCCACCACAATCAGGGCAAGGACCGTCGTTTCAGGATATTCGCAAATCCATGCGAGCATTATCCAATGCGTTTCCTTCTAAAGAAGCCGGCAAAAGTCTGCCATTCTTTTTCCAAAGCGGAACCGGTCCCCTTCTGGGACTTCACCAGTTCAATAAAATTGCAGAGGATCGTCGCGAGAAGCGTCGAAACAAAAACGGTAAAGATCAGCGAAACGCCGCGCAAAGGAGAAACCTTCTTGTCATTTGGCCAAGGAGATTCAAGCACATGCAGGTTCGTCAATTTTTTCGCTTCTTCCAATTGCATCTGTTCACTCTGCTGGCGGAGCAGCTTATACAGGGCGGCCTGGACCTTGATCTCTTCTTGCTTGCGCATGTATTCCGCGCCAAGCTGCGGACTTTTCTTCAAAGTGATCAAGCCCATCGACTGTTGCTTGCCGTTGAGAGTCTGATTGATTGCCGTATTCAGCGAGTTGTAGCGTTTGGAAAGTTCGCTGTAACGCTTGGAATCCGTTCCGCGAAGCTGGCTTTCGTAATTCATTTCCACGGCGACACTCTGACGTTCCGTCTGAAGCGTGCTCAAGTAATTGATCGTCGCTTCCATTTGGACTTCCGGTTCGTAGAAATTGTTGTCCGCCTGGAACTTCACAAAGTCCTGTTGCAAGGAATCCAGAGTCTTCAAGCAAAGTTCGATCCGGTTATCGAAATATTCGCGACTCTGACGGGCCTGTTTCGTTTTAAATGCGTTAAACATCGAATCCGCTTTTTCAAGCATGAAGGTCGCCATTTCCGAAGCGAGCATGTAATCTTCATCTTCAATCGAAACTTCAAGCATGTTTTCATCCGTCAAAGACAGCTTAAAGTTCTTGCGGAATTTTTTCAACAAGTCCGCGCGGAACTTGCCATCAAACTCATAATGTTCCGCTAAATTGAACTTGTCAATGACCATATCCTGCAATTCTTTCGAATCAAAAATCGTCCAAATCGCATCCGCATCCACTGAACCCGACGCAAAGCCGAGCAAGGACGCATAAGAGGAAAGTTCCCCATCGAGCATTCCCGAAAGGGCTCCCATCGAAGAATTGTCAGGCGGAGGCGTCACCACCGCTTTGGCCGCATAAGTCGGCTTGATGACCCACATCACCAGCACAAAGACGACAAGCGTCGGAATCAAAACGCATGCACAGCAC
>JAILDK010000095.1 GCA_024689485.1 Fibrobacter sp. | reverse complement strand
GCGTTTCCCCGAAAGCAAAATCGTCGAAATCGAACGCCTGTACCGCGAATTCTACCATTCCAAACGCCCCGCCGAAGAAATGGCAAAAGAAATGGCGAAATCCGAAGATCTCGCCATTCAAAAGTTCTTTGCGGAAAATCGTCCGCTGATTCGCTAGTTTCGCAAACTAATTTTGGAACAGGGCATCGAGAATGCCCGAGTACCAAACATTGTTGTAGCGGTCGTAAGCTTCAAAGCCGCTGACCTTGGTAAATGCCCAGTAGGTCCAGCTGATATCATACTTTTCTGCAACGGCGATCGTCTTCTTTGTCCAAAGAGCCCAGTATTTTTCGCTCGGGCCGTTGTCGGCTCCGCACTGGCTACGGGCGCCTGCTGCCACGCCAAATTCACCCATGTTCATCGGAATGTGTCCGCCGTTTACGTCCGGGTAAAGAGACTGGGCAAGTGCCACGTACTTCGGAAAGTCCGTCGTCGCGGTCGTCGAATAGGTTTCGTCGCCGGCGCAGGTGTAACCGAGGCCTTCATGCGTGTAGGTGTACGGTTCGTAATAGTGGCCAGAGAAGATGATGTTACCGTCCTGCGGAAGCTGCAAGGCTCCGAGGTCGCCGAACTTGGCCGCATGGTAAGATTCGAACATAATCGTCTTGCCCGGAGCGGCACTGCGAATCACGTTGTAAGCGGAAAGCATCACGTCGTTCAAGACCGTTGCATCCTTGATCGTCGGTTCGTTCATAATTTCAAGAACGAGCATCGAGTCCGGGAATGTATTCAAAGCGGTTGCGACCTGGGTCCAAATAGCCAAAAAGTGCGTCTTTTCCGCTTCATAGGTCGTCGGGTCGTTCGTGTAATTGTTCGCCGCATCCATCATTTCCTGGTACCAATGGAAGTCGACTATCACTGCAAGTCCTTGATCTATCGCAAGTTGCACGTCTTCCATCACGCCGGACAAACGTTCCGGATTGACTTCGTGGGTGGTCGGGTTGGAATTGTGCTGCCAACGGACCGGAATGCGGACCGAGTTAAAACCGGCGTTTTTGATGATTTCAAAGTCGCCGTCCTTGATCGGGTTGCCCCAGCCGGCGTCGAGATCGTCGTTATACCCGTAGTTATAAGGCTCGTCCGGAACGTCTCCCGAATAAGATTTGGAATCCCAGGAATTCCCAAGATTGATGCCGCGTCCCAAACGGGCGTTCATCGCGCGTCCCAGGGAATAGTCTACGGCAACGACACTTGCCGAGCTTTCTGCAGAACTCGAAGAATCGGCTGCAGAGAGCTTTCCGGAATCGCTAGAGCAGGCGACCATCGTCGTCATGGCGAATCCGAGAAGGGGCATCAAAATTTTTTTCATGGAAGGAGCTCCTGTATAATAAATATGTCCATCTTAAACATAATTTTTTCTAAACATAGATTTTTCCCTAAATGAAAGCTTTTTGGCGTCCAAATAAGGCGTTTACGCATGAAACCGCAATAAATGCGCAGAAATACAAAAAAATGGGGAGAAATGGTTCTAGTTAAAGTGTTTTTTTGCAAAAAACGAAATTTGAAAGTGAAAAAAACAAATTATATTGTGGTCTACCAGATTTTATCGGATTTTGGAGAGATTAAAATCTATGAATGCAAAGATACAGAAACCCATCTGGAAGTGCCTTTTCGTGACACTTCTTCTTGCGTCGTTCTCTTTTGCCGGATTTAGTGAATACCGCGATCGAGATCAATCCCGCTTTATCATGAAACCCGCTAAGCCGTTCCGACCGGATAAGGACGTCGTCACTGTCGTCATGCGCGAAGCCGTCCCACGTGGCGGTGGATACACTTACCAGTATCCGCGTGAAAACCCGGAACCGATCATGACGGATAAGTACGCCAAGGAAGGCGCTCTTTCCATGGAAATCGAACTGATCGCGAGCGACTACTCCGGCGTGGCTATCTGTATCGCAGGTTCTGTGGACCTGACTCCATACCTCGAAGAAGGCGTTCTCGAGTTCTGGATTAAGGGTGCCAAGGGCGGTGAAAACGCTCTGTTCGTGCTCGTGGACGATGGCGTGAAGAGCGGTGGTGAATCGCTCCAGGTCAAGCTCCGTTCCAAGAGCCTGGGTGAAATTACGACGGAATGGACTCATTACAGCATTCCGCTGAAGCTCTTCGGTATGACGGGTCTTTATTGGGATGCCAAGAACACCCGTGACGTGATGCTTCCCTTTGCGTGGGATAAGTTCAAGGGTTTCCGTCTTGAAGTCCGTAAGGATGAAAACGAATCCTTCAAGGTGTGGATCGATGACATCGTCATCAAGAAACACGGCAAGCCGTACGAAGGTCCGGCCAACTATCCATTCCGCAATGCGATTTAAGAGGGTTTTATGCGTAAACTAGTTTCTTCTTTTTTGATCGCTTCTTGCGCCGCGTCCGTCTGGGCCACCCCGACCCAGGTCAAACTGGACTCGATCAATGCGTCTTTGGACACTCTCTCCAATAATATGGAATCGACCTTGCTCGGTAAGGATGACCTTCCGATGGCAGTGTCCGGCTTCATGGCGTTCCGCGTCAAGAACTTCCATTATTCGAATACCTCTCCGGCATTTGCGAGCGATAAGGCTCGTACCGCAGTCGACGCTGTCTTCAAGGCAAACATCGTTGCCATGCCGAACTCCTACATGACCTTGTGGTCCAACTTCACCTTCCCGTACGATCTTTCGGGTACCTTCGGCAACAAGTACGCTACGCAGCCGACGGAAGTTCCGACGTACGACGAACGCGTTCTTTACGATCACTCGACGGACTACTACTCGACGACGATCGATGAAGAATTCAACGTCGGTGCCGATATCCGTGCAGGTGTCTTCGGCGCTTACGTGACTGCGGGTGGCGTGATCTGGGCAAACGCTTCGCCTCTCACCATGTGGGAACGCGAAACCGCTCCGCGCTTTGCTTGGCAGTACGAACTCTTCGAAGACGAAAAGACCGTCAGTACTTACTATAAGGAAAAGGTCTTTAAGCCGGTGAAGGAAGGCGGTCGTGCTTTCTGGACGAACCGTTCTTTCGGTGGTATCTTCGCGAACGTTTACCAGTTGCCGTACAACATGAAGGCGCAGTTCATGGTTTCCCAGCCGATGGATATGGATATGGGTACCCGTGACGGTCTCCGCCTTTATGCCGGTCAGCCTGGCGAACTTGAAACCTACGGTATGCATGACATGCGCGGTGCTGTCTATCACGGCAGACTCGCCAAGGACAAGCTCTTTGAATCGATGACCCTCGGTGCTAACTACATGGGCGTCGTCTTCGACAAGGGCATCATCTACGAAGATGAATTCCGTAACCAGTATATTACCGCTGGTCTTACCCCGTCCCTCTTGAACACGCATGTGATCTCCTTGGACATCAAGGGTAACATCACCCCGAAGCTCTACTTGATGGCGGATGTGGCTGTGAGCATCACGGACTCCGTGAACTTCTACAAGTCCGAAGAAGCCGCCCAGACCCATGGCTATGCAGAAGACGCTTATACCACGGGTACGGCAACTCCGCAGGTCGGTGTCTATGTGAAGGCTCAGAGCAAGCACATCGAAGGCTGGCCGATCACGGTCGAAGGTATTTACCTCCCGAAGGACTTCTACTCTCCGTATTCTTTGAGCAACCCTTCCCGCTTCACCAGCTGGCGCAAGGATGAAATGTATTTGAACGGCGGTTCTCTCCGCTACACCCCGAACATGATGGGCTTGAACATCAAGCTCGAACCGACCTTCAACCGCGGCTACTTCGACTTGCAGTACGGTCAGCATCGCCAGGTGGAAGAAGGCATGGACGTGCTCGTTTTCAACTACCGTTTGAATGGTCGTAACATGTGGGAAAGCACGAACTCCTGGACCAAGCACAAGCCGATCTTCTGGGCTGACTCGGGTAACGCCGATCCGAAGGGAAGTGGCTATGTCGCTCGTACGGGTGTCCTCGAACCGGGTGCCGGCATCAAGCTCCGTCGTCAGAAGGGTGGCTTGTACGGTGGAACTTGGGAAATGTGGGAATCCTTCGTCGCCTACCAGAATGCCGACCAGATCAAGTCTCAGGAAGTCCCGAGCCACGCAAAATGGTCTTCTTACCTCTCCTTCATGGGCGGTTACGATATCGGACACTGGTTCGGCACCGACCGCAACGTGATGATGACGGGTTATGCCGCTATCTCCGGTATTTCGACGACGATCGCTCCGATCGCTTATAGCGAAGACCAGACCGACATGCTCCTCTGGAGCTTCTACGGTCAGTTTGAACCGGCAATCGCTGTGCATCCGAAGTTCCACGTCGTGGGTATCCTCGGCCTTGAAAACTTCCGCTCTAAATACGCTTACACGTCTTACTCTGTTTCGAACAACCTCTCGAAGACTTCCGATATGTACAACGAAGTCTCGACTGACTACTACGCCTACGCCCCGATCAATTACCTCGAAACGGCAATCGGTCTCGGCTTTGACTGGGACTTCGCTGATCGCGCAGGCTTGCACGTTCGCTACAAATGGATGACGCATTCCGACGAAACCCTTTCCGTTAACGATTGGCATTCGCACTACATTGCTGCGGAAACCAAGGTTTGGTTCTAAGGAGGGCGTGAACAATGAAGATGAATATGAAAAAATTCTTGATCGCTTTCCTCGCCGCCGCTGCAACGGTCCCCGCTGCTACGGAATGGCAGACTCAGGAAAAATTGGATGCTAAGGTCGATTCCATCAACGCCAAGCGCGGTGTGGAAATCGGCGGTAAGATTCGCGCTATCGCACAGGCTTCTTACTTTGACACGGATCAGGATCCGACGGGCATCAACAAGATGCCGGATGTGGAACGTAACGAAATGGCTAACGCCGACATCGACTTCCACTTCCGTCCGTATGAATTTGTCCGTGCAAACGTGATGCTCCGCTTCGGCGCAGGCATGCAGGAATACTTCTCTTCCGCTTCCAAGACGATGTCTGTCGGCTGGATCAATGTGGAAGGCAACATCGGCAACTCCTTCTACTGGGTTGTGGGTGATTTCCGTCAGCAGTATTCTCCGTTGACCTTGTTCAACCCGAGCGTGGAAATCCTCTACGAACCGACCATTTTCGCTCGCAAGCGTCACATGGCGGAATCGCAGGAACTTCTGGAAGGCAACCAGCGCAACTTGCAGGGTGCCAACATCCAGTTCCGCCACAATCTCGGCAGCACAGTCGGCGAACTTCGCGCAGAAGCTTTGGCCGCTCGCTTGAACCGTACCTCGGTTCTCGACCTGACCGGTGCAGAAGGCAATATCCTTCCGAACGATACGATCGCCGGTGCTTCCTTGGCCTCGAACATGGACAAGTGGCTTATCGCTGCGAACATCGAACTCCTTCCGCTGAACAAAAACCTTTATCTCGGCGTGACTCCGATGTTCATCTTCGACAACGAAGATTCTTACTCTTACACCTATACGCATCCGGACAACGACGTGGGCGCCGATTACGTTCTCACTTCGATCAACCCGTATGACACCGATCCGCAGAACACGATGGTGGTGAGCGGTCGTTTGGGTGGAGACGTGGCTGGCTTCCTCGGAAGCAAGAACCTTGTCTTGGATCTCGTTGCGGAATACGCTTACTCTTCCGACAAGATTTATTCTCACACGGCTGCTCCGGTTATCGACGAAACGACTGGCGCTCAGGCAGTGGACGCTTCGACCGGTGAATATCTTTACACGGATGTCGTGACGGATGAAAAGCTCAACGGTTCCGCTCTCTTGGTGAACTTGAACGCTGGTTACAAGACCGCAGACGCTTGGGGCGCTCTCCTCGGTGTGAACGTGGTCCGCAATGACAGCAACTGGTACAACAACGTCGCCCAGTCCCCGAAGTTCTTCGCTCGTCGCATCTTGAACTCCGATAAGGACGGCAACACGATCAAGTACGGCGTGAACTCCTCGCTCTACTCGACCTTCGACGCTCTTTACAACTACGCTCCGAAGTACGCTCCGGCAACGACGACTTTGAAGACCGATGACAATGGCATTCGCGACGGTCAGACGGAAAGCTACAACATTGCTCCGTTCAACAAGAGCTCCTGGAAGTCGAACGTTTACAATCGTTCTCAGCTCGCCCTTCTTGAAGAATTGAGCGACCCGGCTTTGCAGCTCGCTCTTCCGAATGGTCTCGCTACTTCGAACCGTCAGGGTGCTCGTGCAAACCTGACCCTCAACTGGAAGGACTACGCCGAAGTGCAGGGTCTCTTCAGCACCTTCACTCAGGTCGCTCCGCTCGTCGGCTTCAAGGAAGCTTCCTACATGGAATTCGGCGGTGGCGCCAAGGTTGACGTCTTCAAGATGCTCGGTTTCAAGAAACCGCTCGAACTCTCCGGTTCTTACAAGCATTCCGAAAGAAGCATCGATACGGACAATTGGGCTGCTCTCGGCTTGGTTGACGGTACGGCAGAATTCAAGAGCGACTTCATCAACGCCGGTCTTTATGTTCAGTACCTTCCGCGTCTCGGATTCACGGCTGGCTTCCAGCTCATCAATTCCGAATACAACGCTTACGAAGGTTTAATCAGCGGTCTCGCCGCTCCGAAGACGACCAGCAAGCAGATGCAGTGGATGGTCGGTCTGGACTACTCCTTGGCAGACAATGCTTGGCTCTCTTTGAACTACGGCATGATTACGGTTGAAAACGAATACAATACGGCAACGCTCGTGGCCGCAGGTTCGTCTGATGGTGCTTATAATCTTCCTTCTTACTATGATGTGTCGACCGATGTGACGGGTAAGTTCAAACATGAATTCAGTCAGTCGATTATCGAAGCTTCCATTAACGTGGAATTTTAGTGGGAGGGACTAAGGAATGAACTCGAATATGAAAATGCATTTGCTCGGTTTCTCTTCGGTGCTGCTTCTTTCTGCGGCAACGGCCTTTGCTGCGCCTGAACAGGATTCTTCCGCAGAAAAGAGTGTTGCAGATCAGCAGAAGTCGCTGCTTGAAAAATTGGATTCCCTGAATGATGCGGTCCTCGGTCTCCGAGTGAACGGTTCTGCCAAGGCTGGCGTCTTGACGTCGATGGCTTCTTCGGACCAGTTCAGCGAAAACTCTCCGACTCAGGAAACTCAGGCTTACACGGATGTGAACTTGATCCTCACCGCTCATCCGAGCTCTGAAACGGAAGTTCGCGTGGAAGCTCGCCTTCACAAGGATTGGCAGAGCGCTTACGAAGAGAACAACAACCCGATCATCGGTCACTGGTTCTCTTACGACGGAAAGATTCTCGACGATCATCTCGCCTTTAACTTGGGCTACATGCGCGTCGGTTACACTCCGTACACTCTCTACACTCCGCAGCCGAACCTTTTGCAGGAACCGGAAATCTTCGCCCAGGCTCGTGCTGAAGCGATGAGCAAGAGAAACCTGGACACGACTTCCCGTCGCCTTCTCCACGGTTTGAACATCGATTATCATAGCGGCAACCTCGGCGTCGTGGACGACTTGCATCTCCAGGCAACGGGCGCCCGTCTGCGCAACATTGCCAAGAAGAACGATCAGCTCTTCTTTGACTTCGACTGGACGGATCGTTATCTCTACGGTGCCCGTCTCGGCGTGGATGCCTACGGCGCTCATGTCGGCGCGAACTTTGTGAACGTATTTGACCGCGAATTGAGCTTCCTCGCTCACGACCTCGACTTGAGCGACTCCGTCGTTCTCGACGACAACAAGGTCTTCTCGGGTGAACTCGGATTCAACACGAAGAAGATTCTTCCGGACCTTCCGGTGGTAATCGGCTTCGATGCAGAATACGCGATGTCCTGGTGGAATGCGGATCTCTATTACTCTGCAGCAAAGACCTACACGGATTATGCTCTGCAGAAGGGTTTAGTCCCGAATGCGGACGGTGGTCTGGATTCGATTGCTTACGTCACTTCCATTACCAAGACGACGCATGAAACCGCTTCGGAAGACTACATGGATGCCGACGGTTCTGCTCTCTTCGTGGAACCGTATGTCCAGGCAAACCTTGGTGGTTTGAACTTGGAACTCCGCGGTCGCTACTTGCAGAACGATCAGGATTTCTGGTCTGAACTCGCTTCCGCTTCGAACTTCAGCGGTAACACGGTTATCTTGAATGCAAACGGTCTCTATTCGGATTCCGTTTACACGAACCTCGTTTCGACCTTCGGTATGTCGAGCCTCGAAAACCTCTACTATCAGGTTTACAACTCGAATCCGTTGAATGCGACGAACCTCCTTTCTGCGGCTACCGCAAACGTCCTTTCTTCGGATAATGACGAATCCGGTAATATGTACTCCCGTTTGTATAACAACTACAAGAACGCTCACTTCTATCGCAACGCTTACAGCGCCGATACAAAGAAGCGCCTTGAATTGAACGAAGCGTTGAACCTCATGGATGTGACGACGGATATGGCTTTGCCGTACGGCCTCGCCACTCCGGACCGCAAGGGCTTCGCTGCTTCTCTTGACCTCGATTGGAATGGTGCAGTGGTTGTGAACGGTCGCTTCGCTCGCTACAACTGGGAAGCCGCCGATGACGTGTTCATGGAATACGCAGCCGGTCTCGGTGTTCGTCTTGACCAATTCGTTTCGGCTCTCGACAAGGCTTTGATCCAGGGTTCTTACGCTCATGCAGAAGAAGACAATTACTTCAAGCGTAAGTCCGACCGCATCATGGCTGGCGTGACCTTCGACAATCTCGTTGGCCCGGTCGGTATCTTGGCAGGCTTTGAAAAGGTCTCGATGGAATACGGCAACGCGCTGATGGTGACGGAATCCGCCGCCATTACGAAGACCGAAGAAATGCTTCTTCGCGTCGGTCCGCGCATCAAGATTGCTCCGGCTTCCTACCTGTCTGTGCAATACGGTTTGCTCACGGATAAGGTTTCCTTCAATCGCATCGGTGTTGCAGAAGACGGCGTAACGCCGACCGTTATCCCGGACGAATTCTCGATTGATAAGAATGTAATCATGGCCGATGTCACGGTGACTTTCTAAGAGGTGTGTTTTATGAAAAAATCTCTTTCTTACTTACTGGCTCTTGGAACGGTTGCGCTGACCGCCTGCTCCTCGATGGATGTAAGCTCCTCGGAATCGTTGGAAGGCAACTATCCGAGCGACTTCAACGCTGCTGAATACATGGCTTTGCACCCGGGTCTTCGCAGTTTGCAGATTCAGGATTACGTGTCTGCATACAATTCCGGCTTGACGCTTGAAGCGGACTCGGTAGCTGCGGATACGGCCGCTTTCATGGCGGATACGGCTACTCTTCACCAGATTTACGTGAACCCGTATTATGCGGGCTACTCGGAAGAACTTTGGGCGGAAGATTGGTCCGTTTCGATGACTCCGGTGACGACCTGCGGCGTAGATACGGTTTACGTTCGCGTGAAGCCGGCGGATGCAACTCCTGTGGTCGTTTATCTCGGCACATTGACTTACGCTGAAGACGGCACGACCATCACAAAGGTGGATGGTTATACGGATTCGACGAAGACAGAAGAAGTTTCTTACGAAATCGACGGAACCACTTACTCAATCGTGAACCAGCTCGGTAGCACGAAGACGGTGGTAGATTCTTCGGATTGCGTGACGACTCAGGATACGACTCTTGGCGGCATCCCGAGCGACAAGAAGAAGAGATTGCTCGCATTCAACTTCGAAGATACGCGTAGCGATCTCGTTGCCTTGGATTCTGTCCCGACGGATTCGTTTGCAATTGGCTCTCAGTATCTGATGTACGGTCAGGCTCACGGTTGGGCTTATCGCGCTTGCACGGATGCAGAAAAGAACAATCCGATTCAGTCGGAAGTTTATCCGATGACCAAGTTGTACTGCGTAGATGATGATGATATCATCCGCGAAATTGCGGAGTGAGGATCCTTATGAACTTAAAACTGATTGCTTTTACTTTCGCATTGGGCATGGCAACAGTCGCGAATGCTGCGGCCGATAAGGTTGTGGGCTACTTCCCGTACTGGAGCCAGTATTCTCAATTCGCTCCGAAGGATATTCGCTACAACATGGTGACCCACATTCACTATGTGTCGCTCGCTCCGTCTTCGGATGGTTCGCTCGCTTTCGCTGACGAAAACGATGTGGAAAACTTCAAGGAACTTTCAAAGCTCTCTGCCGAAAACAACGTCAAGCTGATTGTGACGGTGGGCGGCATGGAACAGGAAGCGACCTTGGCAGAAATCGCCGCTTCGGAAGAAGTCCGCGGTACTTTTGCTAGCAATGTCGCTTCTTGGCTCGATGAAAACGGTGCTGCAGGCATTGAACTGGACTGGCAAAACATGACGGCTGAAAACGCCGAAGGCTTTGCCGCTCTCGTCACTTCCCTCAAGGAAGCTCTCGGCGACAAGACCCTTTCGATTGCCACGTATCCGCTTTCTTCTGCGGACGCTTACGACGGCTCTGTTTTGAACAATGCGGAATATGTGACCGTGTTCGTTCCGGACCAGATGACCGAAGAAGTTTCGGAACTCAAGCCGAACCAGAGCGTTGCCGCATTCGAAGAAGCGATTGGCGCTTTGACCTCGAAGGGCGTTGAAAAGGATAAGATCCTTCCGGTTGTGTTCTTCTACGGCAAGAGCTTTATGGGCGCCAAGGCACTCGGTGACGCTCAGACGGGTGTCGGTAGCGGTAACGAAGGTCTTCTCACCTATAAGGAATTGATGAAGAAGTTCGAAACCCCGGATTACAAGGTCTCTTTCGATGAAACGACGAAGTCCGAAATCGCTTCTGGCGAAATGGAATCGATCGTCTTCATGGGTATCCCTTCCGTGAAGGCTTTGGCTGAAACGGTGAAGTCCGAAGGTTATGCCGGCGTCGCCGCTTATGACCTTTCTGAAGACCACACGGAACCGCTCGTTTCCCTGATGGTGACGATTGGCCTTGAGCTCCGCCCGGATGTGGATTACAAGGCGAAGAAAAAGTAATTCTTCTTCTGTCAAAGAATTCTAAAGACCGCCCTCACTGAGGACGGTCTTTTTTTTGCGTTTCCTGCTTGTAGACCAGCGGGCGGGTTTCTTTGTCTGTACACCTGTTCATAGGTTGTGCGGGTAGGAACTTTTTCTGTGAACGGAGCTTGTGAGCTTCTTTAGGGTGAGCAAGTCTGCAGTGGATGTGGGGAACCTTTTTCGAATGCTCTAGTTTGTAACCTGTTTCCGCTTGTTCCTGCTAGTAAGCTCCTTAGCATATTTCGGTTTGTAGCCTGTGCGAGTAAGCTTCTTAACATGCTTCGGCCTGTAGCCTGCGTTTGCGTACTTTGGCTTCCGTGTACAAAAAAAGCCCCGCTCAAAGAGCGGGGCGAAATGTTCGTGCTAAGGCAAAAGCCTAAAGTTTAGAACTTAGCGCTTGTTCCAGTGGAAGGATCCGACGTTTGCACCCTGACGGACCTTGAGGAAGTAAGAGCCTGTCGGAATCTGTTCCAAGGAGATCAGGTGGGCGCCTGCGGACATGTGTTCCTTGTTCGAAGCGACAACCTTACCCAAGGAAGAGAAGACTGTCCACTGCACAAGACCTGCCTGCGGAACCTGGAGCAAAAGGCTGTTGTTCTGCACCTGAGTGCGGAACGGTGCGACATTTGCCTTGGAAACGATCGGAGTCTTATAATACTCGTCCTTGTTAACGGCAGAGGCGCTGTCACCGATAATCACAGTAATCGACTTTTCAAAGGCTTCGTAATGATCGGTTTCCGGTGCGGTAGCCGTAATCAGCACAATCGCGTTTTCCGTGCCAGCGACGATTGTTGTGCCGACCTTCTGCAAGTACGGGGTGGATTCGGCACCGTTGTAGGTGTAAGAGACCGGAATCTGTTCGGCCATCATCGTATCCGGGAGAGCGTTGGCTTCGGTCACGGCTCCGAATGTCAAGGTTCTATCCTTGAACTTGGAGTAGATGCGCTGCTGACCCTTGGCGAATGAAACCGTAATCGTGTCGTCCATGGCGCGGTAACCGGAAACGGCCGGAGCGGTAACGCGGATCTTGCCGTCGCCGAGAGCGGTGGTGAATTCTGCCATTATAACGCTCAAATTCAGAGCGCTGTAGCAGTAGGTCGAATTGGTGCAGGTCGCGACTTTCACCCCGAGAATTTCCGGCGTCAAGGATTCAACCGTGAGAGCTCCGCCTTGAGTCGTTGTCATGGATGTGGTCAAAATCGTTTCGTAGTTGCTAGAGCCCGAGTAATTGAGCATGGAATGGTTCTGCGTGCAGGAACCGCCAAAGCGGCAGGTAAAGTCGGAAAGGCCAGAAACGGTCTGTTCCGGTTCCTTTTCAACGACGACGATCGATTGCGAATTATCATTTGCCGTCAAAATGGCATAACCGGCAGAGAGAATGTTCAACGTGGTTCCGTTTACCGTTGCGACCGTTTCATCGCTCGAGGTGTACGTACAGCCGGATTTCAAGAGCGTTGTGAGAGAGCCTGCGGTTTCGGTGACGGTCGTGCTGTTGAAGTGGCAAGAACCGCTTGTGTTGCCTGCAATCAAAGAGTCTGCCCAGCTTCCCTTGTACTTGGACAGATAATTTTTTACAATGGTGCCGGATGCCGTGTACGTGGCGTTGTTCAACGCTTCTGCATTGGTGAGGAAGGTGCTGCCGTCAAAGATCGCGGATCCTTCTTCGGAGTTATCCACGGTGCTTGTGTATTGGCGAAGACTCCAGTTACAGTTGCTGATACGGTTCGTTTCCATAAAGGAAAGCCACTCGTTTGTGTTGCTTTCGTTTGCGGAACCCTTGCCGCTTGCGGCTGTGGTGCCCCATTCCGAAATAAACACAGCATTGCCAGCGTTCTTAGCTGCGGTAATGCGGCTTCCGTAAGTGCCTTTCGTATGAGTTCCAGCATAGAAGTGGAATACATAGGCGACGTTTGTCGCCGTCACGCCACCGTAGCTCGTGAGCTGGGACCAGCTCGGGGTTCCTACGAGGATCAGGTTGTCGCTGTACTGGCGAATGTGACTTGCAACGGTGTTCGCATAGCTTGTGATGGTGGACCATGCGGTGTTCACCGGTTCGTTGTAGATTTCAAAAATCACGTTCGGAATGTTGCCGTAGGTTTTTGCCATGCGGGTAAAGAACGTGTCGGCGGCAGTTTGTTCATATTCTGCACGGTGGCTGTGCCAGTCAATAATGATATAGACGTCGTTTTCCACCGCTGCTTGGATCATCTGATCCACTTTGGAAATGTAGGTTTCCGGAGCGGTCATGTAAGAATAACCTTCTTCCATCGGATTGCTTGTGCCGCCATTGCTGTCGTAATACTGCACGCCCATGGCGAAGCGGAACACGTCAATACCCAAATTCTTGGCTGCCCAAGTAATGACGTCCGATTTGTAATACTGCAAACCGGTAGCATCGGACCAGAAAAGGCTCACACCGCGAAGCATCGCGGTCTTGCCGGTTTTTTGGCTGATGACTTCGCCTCCGCTGGTGCCGAGTGCGCCGTAGTTTTGCACAGGGCCGACTCGGTAAGGCTTGGCGCTTGTAGCATCTGCCGAAGCAACTGCCGTAAACGCCAAGGCGCCTGCAATGAGAAGTTTGGAAAGTTTATTCATAAGATCTCCTGAGGAACCCACTCCCACGTGAATCGCTATTTCTGAATTTTCAAAGTCTGGACGTTAGAACCGTTCGAAAGACGGAGCACATAGAGACCGCTTGCCGGAGCGAGCTTGTCGAGTGCAACCGTACCGGAACCCTGAACGTTCTTTGTCGCAAGAAGGGTACCGTTCATATCGAACACGCGAAGCTTGGCGCCTGCCGCTGCATTCTGGTAATAAACGTTGTTGCCGACGCGGCTCAAGAGGCTCTTCTGTACGCTTGTCTTCGGCGTCTGAATGCCCTGCACATCCTTGAATTCCGTAATGATGTTGCCTGTTGCATCCATGAAGTAAACTTCCTTGAGTGCAAAGGAAGCGTAGCCCGCTTTGGCCATCTTGACGTCGAACTTGAAGCCGCGAACCGCCTTCACCACGTCAGAACGGTAGCTTTCAAAGTTCACCCAAGATGGGTAGCTAAGAGAATTGAACTTGTCACTTGCGTTAGCGGTAATATCGATGTCAATGGTTCTCCAGTCTTCGGTCGGGTGCAAGTAATAGCCCGGTTCGCCGCCTTCCTGATCTTGGGTCAACGTTTCCTGGTCGAGGAGTGCAAAGCGCATCACGCCCTGGCTCTTATAGGTTACTCGGACCGTAGCGAGGTCGCTCAGGTCGTGGTAGCCTTCGTCTGCATCAAAGGAACAGGCGACACCGGCAAACGGGTAATCCAACTCCACGCCACCCACATAGGTCGGTTCCGGAGCGAGGAAGGTTTCCATAGCCACGAGGTAAGAACCGTCATCCTGCTGGTAAAGGGCGGTGCTACCCGAATCCGGGTACATCTTGGTAACGCCGAACTTGTCTGCGTAAGAGCCCCAGTTCCAGAATCCAGAAATCGTAGCGCCCGAACCTTCCGGAAGCAACAGGCCTGCCGGGGATGCCGGCGTCAAACGGCTCGACGGATCCGGAGTGAATGCGGTATAGCCGTCCATGTTGTAGAAGTTCGGCATGTTACCAGTGAGGAGGAGCATATAAAGGACGTTCAAGGTCGCTGCAAAGTAGTTTTCACCCTTGGATGCGGTCAAAGAAGCCTTGCCTTCTGTATTAGAAAGCGTGTAATACAGGTTTTCGAGGTAAGACTTCGGGGCGTCTGCCGAAAGCATCGAAAGACCGAGGCCGCCTGCGTACGTCGAAGAAACGAACACATCGTTGTCCGACGTTCCGTCCACATTGTAACCCGGAAGGATCATAGCGGCGTAGCCATAGGTGGTGGAGTCAAGCCAGTTGATTATTGCGTCGTTCGCTTCCTTGGCCGATTCAATGCCATACCAGGCATAGCCCCAAGCCATTCTCCAAGGGGTACGGGCTGCGTCATCATAAAAGCCCATGTAACCGCCAGAAACAGAGGCGCTCGTCGAGGTCGGCTGGTGGGAACTCCAGTCGCACCAGTCCGGCATCAAACCGGTCGTGGCGTTCTGGCAAGCACGAAGGTGGGTCATCGAAGTTGTGATGGCTGTCTGCCAAAAACTATCGTTCGTGATTTCATAGAAGAGCTGGAAAGCGCCGACTGCGGCATAGCTCGGGTTGTAAGCTTCGTTCCAGTTGCTACCAGGACGGATGCGACCATCGGATTCCATGTCGTTGCTCTTAATCCAAGAAATCAACTGCTTGGCATCGCTCAGGTAAGAGGCGTTGCCCCACTGCTTATAAGCCATGATCAAGGCAACTGCAGCGTCAAATTCCGCATCGCTTGCCGAACCACTGCCAATCACGGAACCGGATTCGTTGTCGATTTCCCAGTCCATGCCCTGGCCACTCCAGCTGCTGCAACCGCTGCCGTTCAGGCCCTTGCCGTAGCACTTCCAATAAGCCCACAGCTTATCGAATTCCGCCTGGTGGTCGTCTGTTGTGCTAGACATATAGACCATGATGAGCATGCCGTAGGCGATGCCTTCGGAAACGGTGTATTCGGAGTGAGCGTTCGGGCTAATAATACGGGCTGTGCCGGTAGGCATGCCGGCGTTCGCATCTGCGGTGCCGCCTTCATACTTTTGATAATAGGTGCCCGCTTCGGTGTACCAAGCGCCTTTCCACATCTTAAAATGGCTCTGAATCGAGTCGATTGTGGCAGACTTGAACGTGTTGCCATAAGGATAGGCTTGGTTCTGGGGGAATGGGAATTGCGGAGTCCCTGCAAAGGAGAGGGACGCTGCTGTAAGACCTAGGAAAAGAAGGGATTTAGATGACTTTTTCATACCCCCGAAAATAATTCATCTTCCAAAGAAAAGAGGTTCTTTTATTGTATAAAAAAGTTAAATGATAGTTTGTTTGCAATCCGTCACGTTTTGCGTTTGTTTCCGCCCCAAAAGCTTGGTTTCGAATGTAAAAAACTGTAAACCAAAGTGCGTTATTTCCCATAAAAACGGATCTTTGCAAAAAAAAGTTAAGGAAAGGAAAAATCACTTTCTTTTTTCGGAAAAAAAGATATATTAGCTTGCAAACCGCCCTTATTGGGCATCCACATTAACAAGAGAGAGAAAAATATGAACAAGAAAATCTTAGCAGCATCTGCAGTTCTCGCAGCTGTTTCTATGTCTTTCGCTATGGACACTTGGGTTGGTGCAAACTCCGAATACCGTGTTGAAACCGGTTTCGATGATGGTACCGACACCTATGGTTACTGGTACGATTACAACGATAACAAGGAAACCGCTGACAATGGTCCGGGTACCTCCACCATCACTTGGCCGACTGAAAAGGGTAACGCATACTCTGCTGATGCTATGGACCCGATCATCGACCTTTGTGGCGGTGTTTGCGGTACTGCTACCATGGGTGGCCCGTACTCCTATCCGTTCGTCGGTATCGGCTTCAACCTGAGCGGTGGTGCTCAGGCTGGTAACGATATTTCCGCTTGGGGCGGTATCTGCATCGGTTACAAGTCCACGGGCATTGCTCCGGCTCTCGAAATCGCTCCGGAAAGCGAAGGCACGGTGACTGGTTACAACAACTACAAGGCTTCCTTGAAGATCATGGCTTCCGAAACGGTCGTTGACCTCGCTTGGACCGACTTCAAGCAGGAATCTGGCTGGGGCACGAAGGTTGACCAGGCTACGGTTCTCGCTTCCGCTGCTGCTATCAAGTTCAAGATCGCTGCTGCTGACGGCAAGTCCACTGAATTCAACGTCGCTACGATCGGTGAATACGGCAAGTGCTCTGGCGCTGCTATCAAGTCTGTCGCTTCTGCTTCCTCTGTGAAGGCTTCCGTTGCTGGCCGTACGCTCGCTCTGTCTGGCGTGAACGCTGGTGCAACTGTTGAAGTGATCAACCTCCAGGGTCAGGTTGTTTTGAAGAGCGTTCTCAACTCCTCTTCTGCTTCCTTGAACCTCGCTTCCTTCGACGCTGGTGTCTACATGGTCCGCGTTGCTGGCAAGGCTAACTTCAACCAGAAGATCGTTCTCAAGTAATTTGAGAAAACTCTTTTGAGCTTTAGGAATGGAATCTGTGATACAGATTCCATTCTTTTTTTTGTAACCTAAATTTTTGTTTTCGTTTGCAGGAATTCTTGGATAATCGTTATATATTTAGAACGTAATTTGCCTGATGGCCGTTCTCAATTCATCCTGGAGACTTTATGAATTTGAAATCTTCCTTGGGAGCTTTTGCTCTCTGTGCCGCATTCGGTTTGTCGGCTTGCAGTACGAGTAGTTCGACTTCCGCGAACGCGGAAACTTCTTCGACGTCGACCCAGACCTCTTCTACAGGCGGCGGTGCTTCGACTTCGGGCATTCTCCCGGCGACGGCGAATGTGGCTTATCCGGCTGCGCTGTATGATACATGGAAGGGTTTCCACTATATTACTTTGGAAGATGAAGCTGCCCGTTACCCGACTTGGGGCGCTGAATTTTCGACGGTCTTTGGTGCCTATACGGCGCAGGGCTTGGGTGCCGCACGTGTGATTTGGTCGACTTATAACTCGGCGAGCTGCATCATTGCGGAAGCTTCGGGTTCGAATATGTACAAGCGTGGCTGCACGGTGTCGGAAGGCATCGGCTACGGCATGCTCATTACGCTCTTCCAGGGAGACTGGGATGCTTTCAACCGCTTGTGGATTTATAGCCAGGCTTACCGTAATTCCGCTTACGCGAGCGGCCGTGGCCTGATGCCGTGGCTCACTTCGAGCTTCAGCTGGGATATTCCGGATGAATCGAGCGCAACGGATGCGGACTTGGATATTGCAACCTCCCTTGTGCTTGCTTACTACAAGACGGGCAATACGGCTTATCTGAGCGATGCGTTGACTTTGATCGCCGCCTTGTGGGATCACGAAGTTAACTTGAGCAATAATCTCCTGTATTCGGGTGACACGCCGACTTGGAAGGCTGCTGCGAACCCGTCTTACAACTTGAGCTACTTCTCTCCGGTGGCACTTCGTTTGTTCGCTCTCGTGGACCAGAATCATGACTGGACGTCTGTGCTGAATGCGCAGTACACCTACATGATGAATATCCAGGCTGCCGGTACGGGTGTGTTCCCGGACTGGAGCGATGGCAGCGGCAATGCAATCAACCCGCCGAACAACAGTGCAACCAACACGTACTGGACCTTCAACAAGGAATCTGTGCGTATTCCGTGGCGTATCGCTTGGGACTACTACTGGTTCTCGGATGAACGTGCAGCTTCTGTGCTGAATACCCTGAATAACTTCATCATGGCAAGATCGAACAACGACCCGCTTTCGATTCCGGCGGTGAACTACTCCTGGAATTTGAGTATCGGTGCTGATATCGAAGGCCAGGCTTTGCCGACCCAGTGGCTGGCCGCCTGGTGTGCTACCGGCATGGCTGGCAACTCGATGGATTGGCTGAATACTTGCACGAACGCTGTGAACGCAACGGCCATGCAGACCTCTGCTTCGAGCTACTTCACGAATATCCTCCATATGATGTACAGCCAGCTGTTGAACGGTATGTACATTAAGCCGGATAATATGGGTATTTAAGTCTCCGTATACATTTGAAAACTGAAAGAGAATGAAGTCTGTGATGCAGGCTTCATTCTTCTTTTTTTACTTAAAATTTCGTTTTCATTTTACGGTTTTTTAAAAATGGATGAGTATATTTGTGGCGGCTATCAACCGGTAGCTGTTTTACCCCATCCCCGGAGACATTATGAACTTGAATCTTTCCGCTGGATCCCTTGCCCTGCTTGCCGCTTTTGGTCTTTCGGCTTGCGGTGGCGACAGCTCCTCTTCGCCTAATGAAGAAATCCTTTATTCGTCGGATAGCGCTATTTCCTATTCGCAGCCTGTTGATCCGACGCTGACGTCTTCTGCTACTTACTATTACAGCAGCGAGGCGACTCCGATTTATTCTTCTTCTGTTTATTATGGCGTTTCTTCCTCTTCGAATGCTGTTTTGAGCAGCTCTTCGACGACGCCGGTGGCGACGTCTTCGATGAATAGCGCCTTTATTGACGCGGCGACGGGCGGAACGACTTCGGGTGTTTTCCCGACGACGGCGGATCAGTCGGTGACGGCAAGCCTTTATACGACTTGGAAGGATTTCCACTACATCACTTTGGAAGACGAAGCTTCCCGTTACCCGACTTGGGGTGCGGAATTCAGCACGATTTTTGGAAGCTATACGGCGCAGGGTTACAAGGCTGCCCGTATCATCTGGTCTGTGTATAACTCGGCGAGCTGCATTATTTCGGAAGCTTCGGGCTCGAATATGTACAAGCGTGGTTGCACGGTGTCGGAAGGCATCGGTTACGGCATGCTCATTACGCTTTTCGAAGGCGACTTGGATGCGTTCAACGCTCTTTGGGTTTACAGCCAGGCTTACCGCAATTCCGCCTATGCGAGCGGTCGTGGCCTGATGCCGTGGCTCGTGTCGAGCTTCGGTTGGGATATTCCGGATGATGCAAGCGCCACGGACGCAGACTTGGATATTGCGACTTCCCTCGTTCTCGCTTACTATAAGACGGGGAACGCGGGTTACTTGAACGATGCTTTGACCTTGATCAACGCTTTGTGGGAATACGAAGTTAATACGTCGAACAACCTCCTGTATTCGGGTGACACGCCGACTTGGAAGTCTGCGGCGAATCCGTCTTACAACTTGAGCTACTTCTCTCCGGTGGCACTCCGTTTGTTCGCCATTGTGGACAAGTCTCATGATTGGAAGTCTGTGCTCGACGCTCAGTACACCTACATGAAGAAGGTGCAGGACGCCGGTACGGGTGTGTTCCCGGACTGGAGCGATGGCGATGGCAATGCGATCAACCCGCCGAACAACAGCGCAACCAACACTTACTGGACCTTCAACAAGGAATCCGTGCGTATTCCGTGGCGCATTGCTTGGGATTACTACTGGTTCTCGGATGAACGCGCTGCAGAAGTGCTGAACACCTTGAACAAGTTCATCATGGAAAAGTCGAACAACGATCCGGCTTCGATTCCGGCGGTGAACTACTCCTGGAATTTGAGCGTCGGTGCCGATATCGAAGGTCAGACGCTTCCGGTGCACTGGCAGGCTGCTTGGTGCGCAACCGGTATGGCTGGCAATTCTGCGGAATGGCTGAATTCCTGCACGACTTTGCTGAACGGAACGGCGATGCAGACCTCTGCTTCGAGCTACTTCCCGAACATTCTCCAGATGATGTACAGTCAGCTGTTGAACGGTTACTACACGAAGCCGAGCAACATGGGAATCTAATCCCTTTCGCTTGAATTTGAAGGAACGCCCGGCGAAACCGGGCGATTCTTTTTTTTACTTTCCCGTGAACTTTTTGTGACGCTTTGAAAACAAGCCTTTGTTATATTCCAAATGATGAATGAAGAAGTTTTAGAACCGGCGCAGATTGGAGTTTCTGTCCATGCGG